>JAJEIW010000064.1 GCA_022828045.1 Acidimicrobiia bacterium
GTGACATGTCCACTCGCACCGGCGCGCAGCTGCAGGTCCACTGCTGTCAATCTATGTGGCAGTGACGCCGGGGATGCGGCGGGACACGCTGCGTATCACCGAGCGGAGCATGTCACGGGCTGCGGCCGCCGGCGCCGACAGCATCCCGCGGCGACGGATGGCCAGTGCAACCTGGCGAGGAGGCAGATCGGCAACGGTCAGCACGCTCCAGTCGCCCCGGTCGGTCCAGACCGGGATGGAGGTGATGGGCACGATGGCCGGCCCGTAGCCCTGGAACGCGAGGGTGGCGGTCAGCCGGATGCCGTCGAGCTGCGCCATCGTCCGCAACGCCACGCCGCGCCGGGCGGCAGCCGAGTCGATGAGCATGCGCATCACCGAGCCGGGCGGCCCGAGCAGCAGCTCGTACTGCTCGAGTTCGGCGAAGCTCACCTCTCGATCACCGAGCGCCGCGAGGGCGTGCCCGGTGGGGGCGATGACCACGAACTCTTCAGCGAACAGCGGCGTGGCCACCAGCTCCTCATGATCGAGCGGGGCGTTCACCACGGCAAGATCGAGTTCGCCGCCCTCGAGTAAGCGGGTGAGCGCCAGGGTCGTGGCGTCGACCACTGTGGCGTCGACATCTGGGTGTTGTCGACGCAGTTCGTCGAGGAAGGGCGGCAGCAGCCAGCGTCCGGGGGTGCCGATGATGCCCAGATGCACGTCGCCGGTGACATGCGACGTCATCGACGCCACATCAGCCCGCATGGCTGCGATCTCGCCGTTGATGCGCTTGGTGCGAGCCAGCACGACCTCACCCTCGGGCGTCAACGACCCCGCGGCGCGATCCACGAGCACGGCGCCTAGCTCGTCCTCCAGTTTTGCGACGTGGCTGGACACGTTCGACTGCACGGTGTGCAGCGCTCGTGCCGCCGCCGAGAACCGGCCGTGTGCAGCAACCGCAGCCAGCGCGTCGAGGTATTTCAGATCCATGCGGCCACGCTAGCGCCCGGTTGCAGGTCATCTCCAAAAGAGATTGAAACTATCTGCGCTAACTGCTGGCCCGATAGCGAGGCCCGGGGTAATTTGCTCGTGAGCGGTTACCCCATACCGCTCCACATATCGCACCGCCGCACGGTGTCCCCCCACCCAGGCGGGCGAATGCCGGATCGGAAGCCCCCGCTCCGACCGGCAACAGGTCGAAGCGTCCCCCACGCCCAGCGACCTCAGCGAAGAAGCCGGCCCTCCCCCCGGGTCGGCTTCCTCGCGTTGACGGGCCCAGCTAGAGCGAGGCTCGGATGATGTTGAGCGCCGAGCCTGCCTTGAACCACTCCACCTGGTCGTCGCTGAACGTGTGGTTGGCCTCGAACGAGAACGTGTCGCCCGACGGCTTGCGCACCTTCACGGTGACGGGGCGGCCCGGCGCCAGATCGTCGAGTCCCACGACTGAGATCCGGTCGTCCTCATCGATGCGGTCGTAGTCGGCGAAGTCCGCAAAGGTGAGCGGCAGCATGCCCTGCTTCTTCAGGTTGGTCTCGTGGATGCGGGCGAAGCTGCGGCACAGCGCGACCAAGCCGCCCCGGAAGCGCGGCTCCATGGCGGCGTGTTCGCGGCTCGAGCCCTCGCCCATGTTCTGGTCGCCGATCACCACCCAGTTCACGCCGGCGGCGTGGTACGCCTTCGCGATCTCCGGGTACGGCTGCGTCTCGCCGGTCAGCTGGTTCTTGCCATGCCCCACGTCATAGCCGTCGAAGGCATTCACTGCGCCGAGGTACAGGTTTCCCGAGATGTTCTCAAGGTGGCCCCGGTAGCGAAGCCACGGGCCGGCCATGGAGATGTGATCGGTGGTGAACTTGCCCTTGGCCTTGACCAGCACCGGGAGATCGGCGTAGTCGTTGCCGTCCCACGCCGCGAACGGCTCGAGCACCTGCAAGCGGTCCGACGTGGGCGAGACCCGTACCTCGACACTGCCCCGGTCAGCCGGCGGGGCCACGAACCCGCTCTCGCCGGGATCGAAGCCGGCCGGGGGCAGCTCGACGCCCACCGGCGTCGGCAGCGTGACCGGCTCCCCGGAATCGGTGTGCAGCACGCCGTCCACGGGATCGAAGTCCAGCGTGCCCGCGAGCGCCAGTGCCATGACAGTCTCGGGCGAGGTGACGAATGCCAGCGTGGCGGCATCGCCGTCGTTGCGCTTGGGGAAATTGCGGTTGTATGAGGTGACGATCACGTTCGCCTGGCCGGGGACGTAGTTCTCGTCGCCGGAGCGGTCCCACTGGCCGATGCAGGGCCCGCAGGCGTTGGCGAGCACCGTGGCGCCCAGCGCCTCGAAGTCGGCGAGCAGCCCGTCTCGTTCGATGGTGGCCCGCACCTGTTCCGAACCCGGCGTCACGAGCAGCTGTGTCCGGGCCCGCAGCCCCTTGGCGGCGGCGTCGCGGGCGATCGATGCAGCCCGGGTGATGTCTTCGTAGCTGGAGTTGGTGCAGCTGCCGATGAGCGCTGCGCTGATCTGAAGCGGCCAGCCCTCGGCTTGGGCCTCCGCGCCCAGGGCGGACACCTCACGGGCGAGGTCGGGCGTGTGGGGACCGTTGATGTGGGGCCGCAGTTGCGACAGGTCGATCTCGATGACCTGGTCGTAGTGGGCGCCGGGGTCGGCCATGGCCTCGTCATCGGGCCGCAGGTGCTCGGCAACCGCGTCCGCCGCAGCCGTTACGTCTGCGCGCCCGGTGGCCGACAGGTAGCGGGCCATGGCGGCGTCGTAGCCGAACAGCGACGTGGTGGCGCCGATCTCGGCACCCATGTTGCAGATCGTGCCCTTGCCGGTGGCGCTCAGCGATTCGGCGCCCGGGCCGAAGTACTCCACGATCGCGCCAGTGCCGCCGGACACCGTGAGGATCTCGGCCACCTTCAGGATGACGTCTTTCGGCGCACTCCAACCGGACAGCTCACCAGTGAGGTGCACGCCGATGACCTTGGGCCACCGCACGTTCCAGGCGAAGCCGGTCATGACGTCGACGGCGTCGGCGCCGCCTACGCCGACCGCCACCATGCCCAGCCCGCCGGCATTGGGCGTGTGGCTGTCGGTGCCGAGCATCATCCCGCCGGGAAAGGCGTACTGCTCGAGCACGACTTGGTGAATGATGCCGCTGCCGGGCTTCCAGAAGCCTGCGCCGTAGCGGGCACACACACTCTCGAGAAAGTCGTAGACCTCCTCGTTGTTCTCCGATGCGGCGAGCAGATCGCGCTTGCCGTCCTCGCGAGCCTGGATGAGATGGTCGCAGTGGGTCGTGGTGGGCACCGCCACCTCGTCCAGCCCGGCAGTCATGAACTGCAGCCACGCCATCTGTGCAGTGGCGTCCTGCATGGCGACGCGGTCGGGTGCCAAGTCGACGTAGGAGACGGCCCGTTCGAGTTCCTGTTCACGGTGGGAGAGGTGCGCGATCAGGATCTTCTCCGACAGCGTGAGCGCGCGGCCCAGCCGCTCACGCCCAAACGCCACGGCGTCGCCCAGCCCGGCGTACACCCCTTCGATCAGCTCGATCGGAGTACTCGCGTGAACGGCCATGTGATCTCCCGTTTCGTCGGCTCCCTACGACGCTACGGGTTGAATGCCGAAATCGACGCTGGCGCTCAGGGGCGGACTTCGTAGTAGAGGTTCGCGGCGTCGCTGAAGTCGTGCTCGGTGAAGCGTGTGAATCCGGCAGCTGCAGTCATCTCCCGGGCTTTGTCGGGATAGAGACCGAGGGTGCCCAGCCCCATGCCGCCCGGCTCGCTCAGCGCCGACTGGAGGCAGCTCGTGATGGAGAAGCCGTAGAACATGGCCAGCATCGGGTTGCGCTGGTCGAGGTTGAAGTCGCCCTTGGAGCGGATGTCCTTGATGAGCAGCGTGCCGTCGGCGTCGAGTGCGGCCCGGATGGCGTCCAGCGCGTCGTCGGGCCGCGGCATGTCGTGCAGGCAGTCGAAGGTGAGCGCCAAGTCGAAGTCGCCCGTGGCAGGCACATCGGCCGCTCCGGCCTCGATGAACGTCGTGTTCTCCAGCCCTGCGTCTTCGGCGCGCTCTTCTGCCTGTGCGATGGCGATGGCCGAGGGATCGAAGCCCACCACCTGCGAGCGAGGCCACTTCTCCGCGATGAGGCAGGCAGATACGCCCGCCCCGCAGCCCACGTCCAGCACCTTGGCACCGCGTTCCAGCTTGGCCACGACGCCGTCGAGACCGCCCAGGATGACCGAGGTGAGATTCTGGCGGCTGAACGGCCCGGTGGTGCGGGCCAGGCCGGCCGCCGCACGGGGACCCTGCTGCTCGTAGGTCATGCCGATGCCCGTGCGGAACGAATCGAGGATCAGATCCAAGACTTGGTCGCCGAGCCCGCCGCGGAAGGCGCCCATGGCGAAGTGCAGCGAGCCCTCCTCGTCGACGAGCAGCGCCTCGGCCTCGGGCGACAGCGAGAAGGCGCCGTCGTCGTGGGTGACGAGGCCGGCAGCGGCCACGCCGTAGAGCCACTCCCGCACCAGCCGCTCGGCGAGGCCGGTCGCCTCCGCCACGTCGTGGCTCGTAGCGGGCTGGGTCTCTGAGAGGGCTGCGAACAGCCCGAGCTGGTCGCCGATGTGCAGCATCGCCGACACCATCTCGCCCTTCTTGTACGTCCACACTTGGAAGGCGAGC
>JAJEIW010000080.1 GCA_022828045.1 Acidimicrobiia bacterium
ATCCGCAGGCCCCGACCTATGACGAGTTTCGTGCCGAGGGCTACGCGATGGCCCCCGGCAAGGCGCTGATGGGGGAGCCCACGCAGGTCTATCTCGAGGCGTTCCGCGCTGACCCGGCCACCAAGCCGCTGCGCACACCGAGCGGGCGGATCGAGCTGTGGAGCGAGACGATCGCCGGCTACGGCTACGACGATTGCCCGCCGCACCCGGCCTGGATGGAGCCGTTCGAACGGCTGGGCGGTGCGCAGGGCGATCGTTGGCCGTTGCACTTGGTGTCGAACCAGCCTCGGTCGCGACTGCACAGCCAGTACGACCATGCCGCTCCCAGCCAGGCGACGAAGGTGGCGGGCCGCGAGCCGGTGCGCATGCACCCGGTCACTGCCGCGGCCCGCGGCATCGCCGACGGTGACGTCGTACGGCTCTACAACGATCGTGGCGCATGCCTGGCAGGCGCTGTTGTCGACGATGCCGTTATGCCCGAAGCAATTCAGCTGTCAACCGGGGCCTGGTACGACCCTGCACCTGACGGCACCTGCCGTGCCGGCAACCCCAACACGCTGACCGCCGACGTCGGGACCAGCCGACTGGCGCAAGGACCGTCGGCACACACGTGTCTCGTCGAGGTTGAACGGTACGACGGCGAACCGCCCCCGGTGGAGTCGTATCTGCCGCCGAAGATCGTTCCCCTCCAGCAGTCCTGATCAAGTATCGCCTCTGGGGGCCGCTCAGAAGTCCAGCCCGACGGCGCCGCAGAGGAATGCCATGAGCGGGCGTGTCTCGTTGCACCATGCCGTGACCACTGACGGGAACTCCGGCTTGAGCGCCACGCCGTGGTCGAAATCGCGCACAGCGATGAAGCTCTTGCGTTTGAGATCCTCGATCATCGGGTGATCCGCGGACCAATCACGTGGCGAGCGCTTGAGCCGCTCGCCTTCCATGCGCCAGCCGCCGGACTGGCAGGTGTCCCGGGCCCGGATCCACGCCGCAGATCGCTCGTCGATGGCAACCCGGTAGGCCGCCAGCGCGTCGCGATCGGGCATCCAGCTGCCGGCGCCGAAGAAGCAGTTCTCGGTGTCCAGGTGCACGTAGTAGCCGGGCGCATGCACGTCGCCGCCCCGCACATGGCGGAACTGGATGCCCACGTTGGTCTTGTAGGGCGTCTTGTCGGCGGAGAAGCGCGTATCTCGGAAGACGCGCATCAGCGAGCCCCCGACCTTCGTGTCCCGTGCGGTCATGTGCGGCGAGATCTCGCCCAGCAGTGCGCCCATGGCCCGAATGAAGTCGAACGCTGGCTCGCGGACTTCCTCCTCGTAGCGCTCACGATTCTCGTTGAACCACTCCCGGTTGTTGTTCCCTTCGAGTTCCTCGAGAAACTCGAACAGCTCGGGTCCGAAAATGCCTGCGTCGTCGCTCATCGGCTGTCCTTTCGGCTGTGAGTGGCATCTGCCGGGTTCGCACCGTAGCGATCCTGCGGAGGGCGGGAGAGCGTGTTTCCCGCCCCGAAACGGCGAGCCAAACGTACGCTGTCGCGATGAGCGACGAGACGTGTTCCGAACCGCCAGCCACGACTGCGCAGGAGTGGCTGGCGGGCTTTGCGGCGGTGATCGGTGCGCCCGCGCCAGATGAGGACACCAACGAGGCGCTGCTGAATCTGGCAGGCGTGGCCGCGCACGACTCTGAGCGGATCGCGGCTCCCATTGCCTGCTGGATGGCCGGGGTCGCCGGCGTGAACCCGGCGGAGGCACTCGAACGCGCTCGGCGCTACGTCGAGAGCCGGGCTGGCTGAGACGCTTCGTGCAGCTCGCACAGCGGCCGACCTCGACGCAGGAGGCGCCCGTCGTAGGCTGCCCACGATGAGCGATCACCAGTTCGGCTTCCGCACCCGCGCACTGCACGCGGGCGGACGACCCGACGCCACGACGGGGGCGCGTGCGGTCCCGGTGTACCAGTCCACGAGCTTTGTCTTCGAGGACGCGGCTGATGCGGCCGATCTCTTCGCCCTCCAGAAGTACGGAACCATCTACACCCGCATCTCCAATCCCACTGTCAACGCATTCGAAGAGCGGGTGGCGAGCCTGGAAGGGGCGATCGGAGCGGTCGCGGCCGCTTCGGGAATGGCTGCCGAGTTTCTTACTGCGGCGGCGCTGTGCGAAGCTGGCGACAACCTGGTCACGTCCTCGGCGTTGTACGGCGGGACACACACCATGTTCGACGTGACCCTGGGCCGGTTCGGCATCGAAGCCCGGTTCGTCGACGGTGACAGCGTTGACGCATATGCGACCGCCATCGACGACCGCACCAAGTTCTGCTACACCGAGATCGTCGGCAACCCGTCAGGGTCCATCCCCGATCTGGCCGGCATAGCCGAGGTGGCGCACGCTCACGGACTCCCGCTGGTCGTTGATTCGACGTTTGCCACGCCGTATCTGTGCCGGCCGATCGAGCACGGCGCGGACATCGTGATCCACTCCGCGACAAAGTTCATCGGCGGGCACGGCAACTCCATCGGCGGGGTCGTGAGCGAGTCGGGCCGCTTCGACTGGGGCAGCGGGCGCTTCCCGAACATGACCGAGCCCGTGGCCAGCTACAACGGCCTTCGGTTCTGGGAGAACTTCGGCGAGTACGCCTTCTGCACCAAGCTTCGGGTGGAGCAGCTGCGGGACATCGGGGCCGCCATGTCCCCGCTCAATGCCTTCCTGCTGCTGCAAGGCCTCGAGACGCTGCCCCAACGCATGGACGAACACGTCGCGAACGCCCAGGCCGTGGCCGAGCATCTCGAAGCCCATCCGTCCGTGGGCTGGATCAGCTACGCGGGCCTCGAGTCGTCCCCTTACCGGGAGCTCGCACGTACCTACATGCCCCAAGGCCCTGGCGCCATCTTCACGTTCGGCGTCAAGGGCGGCCGGCAGGCAGGCGCCGACTTCATCGAGGCCCTCCAGATGATCAGCCACCTCGCGAACGTGGGGGATGCACGCACGCTCGTCATCCACCCGGCCTCGACGACGCACCAGCAGCTGTCCGACGAAGCGCTGGCTGCGGGCGGCGTGAGCGCCGACATGATCCGGCTTTCGGTCGGCCTTGAGGATCTCGATGACATCGTCTGGGATCTGGACCAAGCCCTCGCCAAGGCGGTGCCCTCATGACCATCGTCCACGAACCTGTCGACGGCTGGACCGAGCCCAGCGCAGCCGAGCGGCTGGCGCTCATCCAGCGCACCAATACGGTGGCAATGGTGGGGGTCTCGGCCAATCCGGCTCGCCCGTCCAACTTCGTCGCCACGTACCTGCTCAGCTCGAGCACCGATTTCGACGTGTACTTCGTGAACCCAGTGGCAGACGAGATCCTGGGCCAGCCGTGCTACCCGAGCCTCGCCGATCTGCCGCTCGTGCCCGATCTGGTGGACGTCTTTCGTCGACCAGCCGACCTGCCCGGCGTCGCCGAAGAAGTCGTCGAGATCGGCGCCAAGGCGTTCTGGGTGCAGCTCGGCTTGTGGAGTGCTGAAGCCGCACAGCTTGCGAACGACGCTGGCCTCGAGGTCGTGATGGATCGCTGCCTCAAGATCGAGCACGCCCGCTTCCATGGCGGATTGCACCTGGCCGGCTTTGACACCGGTGTCGTGGACTCGCGCCGTACCGTGCGCGGGCAGTAGACGGCGCGGCGGGCGTCATGCCGGGGCCGATGCAAGGCCGACAGCGGGGGGCCGACCGACGAGCGAGATTCGGGCTCGCCCGGGTTGTCGCCATCGCCTGCGCGGTGTCGATCGTGCTGGCTGGCTGCGCTCCCGCTGAATCGGACGAACCGGCGGCTGCCCCAGCCGGCACCGCGGGCACCGAGGCGGACGGATCTCAACCGCAGCGGGAGACGGACGCATCTGCGCCCGCAGACGACACCTCGACTAGCGCCACCGGCGACGCAGCCACGAGGAAATCCGAGCCTGTTGAGCTGACATTCGAAGGCGGTCCAGCGGCACCAGAGTTCCCTGCCGGTTACGACTGGTTCAACGTCAGCCGTCCGCTGTCCATGAGCGGCGACCTGCGCGGCAAGATCGTGCTGCTCGACTTCTGGACCCAAGGCTGCATCAACTGCATCCACATCATCCCGGACCTGCACCGCCTTGAGGAGGAGTACCCCGACGAGGTGGTGGTGATCGCCGTGCACTGGGCCAAGTTCCCCAGCGAGCGCGAATCCGAAGCAGTGCGAGAAGCGTCGATCCGGTACGGCCGTCGGCACCCGATCGTGAACGACGATCAGGAACTGCTGCGGCGGGCGTACGGCATCAACGCCTGGCCGACCGTCGTTGCCATCGATCCGCTGGGCCGGGTGCTGGGTCCCATCGCCGGCGAGGGCGTGTACGAACGGCTGGAACCCGCGATCGGCGTCATGGCCGATGAGTACGGCCACAACGGCCTCATCGATCCGACGCCGCTCGGTGAGCTCCTGGAGATCGAGCCTGCGCTGCCGACCGTGCTGAGCTTCCCTGGCAAGGTGCTGGCCGACGAGGCCGGCGACCGGCTCTTCATCGCCGACACGGGCCGTCACCGCGTGCTCGTCGCAACGCTCGCCGGCGAACTCGTCGAGGTGATCGGCACGGGCGCCGAGGGCCGGACCGACGGCGGGTTCGCCGAAGCGTCGTTCCGGCGCCCGCAGGGCATGGCCCTGTCGAGTGACGGCAACACCCTGTACATCGCCGACCGTGAGAACCACCTGATCCGGGCTGCGGACCTAGTTGCTCGCGAGGTGAGCACCATCGCCGGAACCGGCGAACCGGTGGTGGTCTTCAGGGCTGGACCGGCCGCGCAGACCAAAATCGCCTCGCCATGGGACCTGCACCTCGAAGGAGATGTGCTGTACATCGCGGGAGCCGGCCGCCATCAGCTCTGGCTGATGAACATCGCGAGCGGGGTCATCGACGTCTTCGCAGGAACGGGAGCGGAGGGCCTCGATGACGGTCACCGCCTTGCCGCCACGCTCTCGCAGCCTTCCGGGCTGGCGGCGGGGTACGGCGTGCTCTACTTCACCGATCCCGAAGCCAGCGCGGTGCGGCAGGTCTCGCTCGGCCTCGACAGTCAGCTCGACACGCTGGTAGGCAAGCACCTGTTCGTGTGGGGCGACGAGGTGGGCAGCTTCGACGACACGCTGCTGCAGCACGCCATCGGCATCGAGTTCGTGCCGGGTGCGCAGGGTGCCGGGCTGCTGTACGTCGCAGACACCTACAACCACCGGATCAAGGTGCTCGAACTGGGCACGAAGACGTCATCGGTGCTGGTCGGGAGTGGCACGCCGGGCCTGAAGGACGGCTTCGGCACCGATGCCCTGCTGGCGGAGCCGAGCGGGCTCAGTGCCACGGCCGACACGCTCTATGTGGCCGACACGAACAATCACCGCATCCGGATGCTCGACTTGGCGACCGGCGAACTGTCCACGTTGGCGCTGTCGAATCTGGAGATCGCCACGGTGACGATGGCCGGCGTGATCGAAGACGACGTGGTGCTCTTGCCCCAGCAAGTTGCCCCCGGACCGGTCGAGATCGTGCTCGACCTGCGGGTGCCGGAGGGCTACAAGTTCAACACCGACGGGCTGTTCGAGTTCGAATGGTCTGCGGAGGGCACGTTGCTGAGCCCGCAGGGATCGGCGCGGTATGAGGCCCGCGGTCCGGAGATGCCGCTGCGACTCGCCGGCGCCATCACTGCTGACGGCGGCTCCGCGGTACTGACCGCCACAGCGGTCGTGTTCTACTGCCCGGCGGTGGACGAGACGTTCTGCCTCATCCGCGACGTGAACTTCACTGCGCCGATCGAGGTGGATCCTGCGGGTGCGAGCAGCATCCAGCTGCCGCATCAACTGCTGTCTGCGGAGGAATTGGACCGACGCTTGGCGCCAGGGTGAGGACGTTCGGCACAGGCGCGCAGCTTCGACCGCCTGCTGGGGGGCGGAGGGGCCTTGCACGTCTGCTGATCAGTGCACTCGCGCTGGGGGTCGTCGGCACGTCGGCGATGCTGCCGTCAGCGGCAGCCCAGCCGACCGGGGACTCCGATTCGGGGCCATTGATCACGGTCGCCCCCGAACCGGCGGGCGGCGGCTCCGACGGGGCATCCGATGCGCCGCGGATTGCGGCAGTGCTCAACGGTCCCGGCGGCGTGGGCTACTGGGTGATCGGCGTCGACGGGTCCATCGAGCCGATCGGCACCACCATCCTGCCGATCATCGGCGAACCGCCCGAGATCCATGCCGACGTCACCGGGGCACGGCTCGGCGCCCCCGGGGCACTTGGAGTGTGGCTGCTGCTGGCCGACGGATCGGAGGTCCCGGTGGGTGATCCCGGTCCGACAGTGCTGACCGGCGAGGAGCGTCCCGTCGGCTGGCTGTCGGGCGTCGCCATTCGACAATTGCTGGCGGGAGCGTGGTGGACCGAGGTGGACCGCTGGTGCACTTCGGAACTGTCCGTGGGGGTCCGGATCGGGCAGACCATCATGCCGACGCTGGGTGAGCGCTCGCTGGGCTTTGCGGTGGAGGAAGCGCGAGACCGGCGCATCGGCGGGATCCTGTTGCTGGGCCCGGTGACAGAGCACGTGTGGCGCCGCATTGCGGAGCTGCAGGACTTCGCCGGACGCATACCGCTGATCTTCGCCGTGGACGAGGAGGGCGGCCGCGTGCAGCGGCTCGCTGGCGTTATCGGCCGCCTGCCGGCGGCAGCCTCCCAAACGCAGAAATCTCCGGCAGAAGTCAGCGAGCAGGCAGCCGATCATGCTCGCAAGATGGTCGCGCTTGGCTTCACGATGAACTTCGCCCCCGTGGTCGACGTCGGCTCCGGCGAAGGCATCGGCGACCGGTCGTTCGGTGACGATCCTGGCATCGTGACCGAGTACGGCATGGCGACGGTGGAGGGTCTCAGCGCCGGGGGAGTGGTGCCGGTCGTGAAGCACTTTCCCGGACACGGCGGCGCGAGCCTCGACACTCACGAAGCCCTCGCGTCGACGGCGCCCTTGGCGCAGCTGCGCACACGCGATCTGATCCCGTTCGCAGCAGTCGCGGGAAGCACCGATGCAGCCGTGATGATCGGGCACCTCGATGTGCCGGGATTGACGGGCGGCCTGCCGGCATCGCTGTCGCCTGCGGCAATCGGCGGTCTGCTGCGAGATGAGCTGGGCCACAGCGGGTTAGTCGTGACCGACTCACTGGTGATGGGCGCGATCCGAAGCCGCTGGCCGGTGAACGAGGCTGCGCTCATGGCGATCACGGCTGGCGCAGATCTCGCGCTTGTCGGCGATCTCGCCGATGCCGCGGCCGCCTTTGCCGAGATCGAGGCCGCGGTCTCGGAGAACCGCCTCAGCCCCGAACGCCTCGACGACGCCGCAACAAACGTGCTGCGCGCCAAGGGCATCTACGCCTGCACCTTGGTCGGACGCGACGGCCTCAGCCGCACCGTGCTGTACGACCCGACGCTGGTCGGCCGTTAGGCCGACAAATCGGCACGTGGCCGTTAGGGGAGGGTGACGGTTACTTCGGGCTCGGGCGGCGAGGGAGCGGTTTCGAAGTTGCGGACCACTTGGCTCCAGGTGAGCTGCCATTGCTTCCAGTTGGCCCCCACGTACGCCGGATCGGGCCGGTACGGGATCACAGTCACCCCGAACTCGCGCCATTCGGGGGTGCTCACGATGTCGCTGCGGGCCGGCCTGGATCCGAAACGATCGCTCACGCCGAACTGGAAGAGCGGCTCGCCCATGAAGTCGATCAAGCGCCCGCCGAGCGATTCATTCGGGGCACCGGCCACGACACCTGCATAGAACCCGATGCGAACGCAATCATCGGTCACCACGGCGATGTCCAGCGCATCAGGCAGGCCCGGCTGATAGGTGGCATACACCGCCGGGAGTCCGGCAGTGCCCCACGCCAGCGGCAGGCGGCCGCCGAGATCAGACAGCGTGACGGGGTCAGGAGCATCCTGGCTGACCGGTCGCTGCGGCGGAGGCTCCCCCCCTGCGAAGCGTTCGAAGACCGAGGTCTCCCAGCTCGGCTCCAGCTCAAGGCCCCACCGCAGCATCTGGTCGAGAATCTGGGGCCACGGAGTCACCTCGTCGCTGTCGCGTTCGGGGTGCAGACGCTCCAGCGCCACCAGCAGGTACACGCCCATGCGGCTCGTCACGGCATCCGGAATCACCGCTGTGCCAGCGTGCGCCGGGTCGTACAGCGCGTCGAGGCCCCGAGGCACTGGCGGCGGCAGCTCGTCGAGGTCGGGCAGCTCGTCGATGGGCCGATCTGGCACGACATAGAACGACGGCAGGTAGTTCAGGCAGGCATCGATGTAGCTGACTGGCGTCAGCGCATGGTCCTCGACGGCCAAGCCCTCGGTCAGCGGCCCAGGCGCCAACGGAGCGTAAGACTGTGTCAGGCCGTTCTCGACGACGAACAGCACATCCAGCGTGTCAATGCCCACCACGACATCGGCCACCGGGTGGGCACGGCTTCGGTCAAGCAGTTCGATCACGTCGTCGGGGGTGTCCTCGCGAAAGATCACCACCTCAACGCCGGTGGCTTCGGTGAAGGCTTCGAGCGCATCGGCGGGCAAGTGGAAGTCGCGATGGGTGATCACCCGCACCGCGGCAGCGCCTTGGCTCGTGTCAGCGCAGGCCGCGGCGAGCATCGCACCGGCGCACGCCAACGCTGCGAGGCGGAGCGCGGCACGCGCCCTGGCTGAGCCCAAGGCCCGGCGTCTCTGAGGCTGAGCCGAATGGCGAAGCCGTGGCCCGAGCGGCCCGTGAGCGCAGCGAACTAGAGCGGGAAGCAAGACGCGACGCAGTAGGGGGTTCCGCCTACTCGCGCATCTTCTAAGAAAGCGGCTTGCCATAGGTCTGCAGTGCCAGAACGGTGCCCGCAGCGACGCGCACCTCGGCGGTGGGCTCGATGAACTCGTTGCTCAACCCGAGCGATGCGGCGCTGCGCAGCGGTATCGTCGCCGCCAGGTTCCATCGCAAGCCGGCGGTCTGCACGCGAGCCGTGCCGCCGATGGCGAGCAGGGTCAGCAGGTTGCCGTCGGAGGCGTTGAGCTCCATGGACATAGCGGCGGTGGCCGAGCGCACCACGCTGTCGGAGACATAAGCAACGAGCGGCATCGCCGCGTAGCAGGGCCGCGCCAGCAAGCTCACCGAGGTCAGCAGGTGATCGAGGCGTCCCCCGGCACCGCTCACGACGGCGATCTGGTCTGGATCGAGGCCCCAAGCGAAGCTCAACGCGAGATCCAGATCGCTGTGTGCCTTGTCCGGCGGGTGACGCTGGATCACGATGTCGGGCCATTCATCACGAGTTCTTGCCAGCATCCCGGGATCGACCGAGTCAAAGTCCCCGACGATCACATGCGGCCGCAGGCCCAATCGCAGGGCATGGGCCAGTCCTCGGTCGACAGCGATGACGCACGTCGGCTCATCCGGCGGCAGCCGCCGCGGGGCATTCGGTCCTCCGTCGATGATCCAGACGCTGTGGGCATCGAGATGCGCCGTCTCTGATAACGACTCGGCTGACACAGGTTCCATCACGACACCAGTGTGATGGGCCGGCGAGCGCATATGGAGCGATGGTCATTCGCGCCGCCGCGCCGAACTGTTGGGCTCCCCCCGGTACCTTGCAGTTCAACGTGGATGTCATCCGCCGTTTCGCTCGGCTGCCCCTGCTCGCCGTGATGATCGCGGTCTGCGCAGCACTCGTGACGTTCGGTGCCCGCGCTTCGGCACCGCACGTGGCCCGCACACTTGACGCTGTCGAACGCGATCGCGACCACATCACGATCGACTTGCGTCCCGGAGCGCAGCGCACGCAGGTATTCGACTCGGCCGGCAACCCCATCGGCATCCTGGTCAACGACGTCGATCGCGAGATCATCACGCTCGACCAGGTGCCTGCTGACGTGCTCGCCACGATCGTGGCCGTCGAAGACGCCAAATTCTGGCTGCACAACGGCGTCGATCTGCGCGCGACCGCCCGGGCCCTGGTCTCGGGCGTCTCTGCCGGCGGCATTACCTCGGGCGGATCCACGATCACCCAGCAGATTGTGAAGCTGCGAGTCGTGGGCGACGAGCGAAGCTTCAACCGCAAGATCCGCGAAGCCGTCATCGCAGCGCGGTTGGAGGAGGACTTCTCCAAGGAGGAGATCCTCGAGTTCTACGTCAACGAGATGTACCTCGGAAACGGGGCCTACGGATTGCAGGCCGGCGCAGAGACCTACTTCGGCAAGGAGGTCTCCCAGCTCGATGTCGGCGATGCAGCGTTCCTCGCGAGCCTCATCCGAAGTCCGGGGCTCTTCGACGGCTTCGACCAGAACATCGCAACGATGACGCGGCGACGCAGCCAATCCCTCCAGCAGGCCGTCGATGCCGGGATCATCACCGCGACCCAACAGGCGGCCTTCGAACGCCGGCCGTTGCCGACCCGCAACCTGTCACCCCGGCGCACTGACGTGACGCTGCGCCGCGACTACTTCCTGGTCGAGGTACGCAAGGCGCTGCTGGCCAACCCAGCGCTGGGAGACACCTATCAGGCCCGCTTCAGCCAAGTCTTCGGCGGCGGGCTGCGAGTGTGGACAACGCTGCGCCCCGACCTGCAGGAGGCGATGCGCTCTTCGGTGTCCGAGGTGCTTCCCGAGGGCACCGGGGAGTTCGAGGTGTCGATCGTCAGCGTCGACCCGACGACGGGCGCTGTGCTCGCCTTCATCGGCGGGCCCGCCTTCAGCGACTCCGAGTTCAACCTCGCAACCCAAGGACTCCGGCAGCCGGGGTCCTCGTTCAAGACCTATGTCCTGGCAGCGGCCATTGAGCGAGCCGGCTTCTACCCCTTCGACACCATCAGCGGGCAGGGGCCTTGCGTGTTTCCCAATCCGCCGCTCGAGGATTACGAGGTGTCCAACTTCGCGAACAGCCCAGGTCGCCTGGCCACCCTGGAGGATCAAGCGACCGCCAGCTCCAATTGCGCGTTCGTCCGGCTGGGCCTTGTCACTGGTCTCGATGAGGTCGTCGAGATGGCGAATCGCTTCATCGGACGTTCGGAAGAGGACAGCTTCCTGCCCTACCCGTCCATCTCCCTGGGAGCCCAAGAAGTCACGCCGCTCGAACAGGCAGTGGGATATGGCACGTTTGCGAACGGCGGCGTCCGGATGGAGCCGTTCTACGTCACCCGGATCGAGAACAACTTCGGCGAAGTGATCTATGAGCACGTGCCGCACGGCCGCAGGGTCGTGTCCGCATCAGTTGCCGACTGGGTCACCGCAGTGCTCGAGGCAAACGTGGAATCCGGGACCGGGACACGTTCACAGCTCGGCAGCGGGCAGGTATCAGCTGGCAAGACCGGCACGACACAGGCCTTCCATGACGCATGGTTCGTGGGATTCACGCCCCACATGTCGACCGCGGTGTGGATGGGCCATCCCGATGAGCAGGTCCCGATGGGTGAGATCCAGGAACGGCGGGCGACGGGCGGCTGGATACCGGCCCGCATCTGGTCCGCCTATATGCAGCAAGCCTTGAATGACGCTGCGCTCGTGGACTTCGATCCGCCGCCACCGCCGCCCCGCGCCAGCCAGTACCTGTTCGTTCCCGGCGACACCTGCACCATCGCTGTCACGGTGACGCCGTCGGAGCCGCCGCTCAAGTTTGATCTGCCATGCAGCATGGTCCGCCCGACGGCCGACAACGAGTTCGAGCCGCTGCCTGACGCGTTGTGCAGAGTCGCGGTGCCCGCACCAGATGACGAGACGCGATTCGAGTGGATTCGCTGCACCCAGATCGCCGCCGAGCTCGCGGCCCGAGCCACGGCTTCGCCTCCCGAGGAAGCCTCTAGCGTTGGCGAGACCGAAGACAACCAGGCCTGAGCCCAAGCTCGTTGCCTCCATCACCATAAAGCGATGACATCAGAAGCCTCCCAGCCAGCGCCTCCAGCGAGCCGCCTCGGGATCCTCGCACAACTGCAAGATCTCGATGTGCGGCTCGAACAGATCGATCATCGAGTCGCCCACCTGCCCGAACGCGAGATTCGCACCGGCATCGATGCCGAGTTGACGGCGCTGGGGTCCGAGATGAGCGCACTCGAGGTGCGCATCGAAGGCTTGGAGCGACAACAGCGCCGCCACGAGGACGAGGTCGCCCGGATCGAATCCAAGCGAGCGCAGAATTCCGAGCGTCTCTACGACCCTCACATGACCTCGCCCAAGGAAGCCGGAGCGCTCACGGCCGAGGCGGAAGCTCTCGGGCGGCATCAGGTCGGCATCGAGGACCAGATCCTCGAATTGATGGAACAGATCGAGCCCTTGAGCCATGAGCATGACTCGCTGGCAGATCGCCAGTCGGAGGCCAAGGCACGCCGGCACGACGTGGATGCCGTGATCGCCGCCTCCGAACGCGAGGCGCAGGTCGAGCGAGACGGGGTGCTCGGCGAGCGAGCGGCACTCGTCGCGGCGGCGGACGCGGAATTGATCTCGGTGTACGAGCAGCGGCGAGCCAGCGCACGTGGGGAACCAGTCGTGGGCCGTCTCGTCGGCACTACCTGCAGCGCATGCCACCTGGAGATTCCCTCGGTCGATTATGAGCGAATCGCCCGCCTGGAGCCAGACGAGATGGCCGAGTGTCCCCATTGCGGCGCCTTGCTGGTGCGCTGAGGACCGCGGCTCAGCCTCGTCGAGAGCCGGACTGATGCTGCTGTGGTTTGTGGCGACATCGCTGCTGGCGATGCGATGGTCCTTCGGCGACCCGGCGATCGACCATCGCCTCATTGTCGCCGGAGCACTGCTGCCCGACGTGACGTACGCGGCGAGCGGCGGAGCGCCGTTGACGCACTCGTTGATCCTGCCGTCGGCTGGTCTGGTTGTGGTGATGCTCGCAACCATCGGGCACCGGCGAGCTCGGCGCCGCTGGCTGGCGCTGCCGATCGGAGTGTTCTGGCACCAGCTATTCGACGGAGCGTGGCTGCAGCCCAATCTGTTCTGGTGGCCCTTGGGGGGCGTGAGTGCCACCACGACGCTGCCGCTCGCGAATCGGCCGCTGTGGCTGATCGTCGCGATGGAGCTGGCAGGCCTCGCAGGCTGCTGGTGGGTGTGGCGTTCAGCCGGACTCGCGCAGGACCCCGTCCGCCGGGCAGACTTCTGGCGTGCGGGGCGTTTGCGTTACCCGGCAGGACCGCAACAGCGTCGGGACGGGGGAGACTGATGCTGATTCTCGTGCGCCACGGGCGCACGAGTGCCAACGCGGCGGG
>JAJEIW010000098.1 GCA_022828045.1 Acidimicrobiia bacterium
CGGCGACATCCCCTACGGCAGCACCCGCAGCTACGGCGAGCAGGCCGCGCTCGTCGGCAGGCCCAAGGCTGTGCGAGCCATCGGCCAGGCCAACGGCCGCAACCCGGTGCCGATCGTGCTCCCCTGCCACCGGGTCATCGGCGCCGACGGCTCGCTCACCGGCTTCGGCGGCGGTCTCGACCTCAAGACCCAGCTGCTGCAGCACGAGGGCGCCCTCGACTGACGGTCCAATCCAGACAGGCGCCGACCGGTGCGTCGGTGCAGTGCGCGAGGAGGGACTTGAACCCTCACACCCTTGCGGGCACAGGCACCTGAAGCCTGCGCGTCTGCCAAATTCCGCCACTCGCGCGTGGGGCGAATAGACTAGCCCGCAAACCTGCGCTCCTACACTTGGAGAATGCGCGGACTGGTGCAACTTCCCGCTGCAGCGCCCATTGTTTCCCGCTCTTGTTCGCTGCGCTCACGGGCCGCTCGGGCCACGGCTTCGCCGTTCGGCTCAGCCTCCTGACCGCCGTGGGTGGCCTCAGCCTGGTCGGCAGCGACGGACAGAGCCACGCGCTGGGGCCCGAGACTGTCATCGGGCGGCGAGACGACTGCGACATCGTACTCAACTGCCCAAAAGTCTCCCGGCGTCATGCCCAGATCCGCTCGGACGCCGACGGCGTCCTCCTAGTCGATCTGGCCAGCGTCAACGGGACCCTGCTGAACGGCATCGAGGTGACCAGCGAGCGGCTCGCCGCAGGTGATGTGGTCACCATCGGCGGACACGAACTGCGGCTGGAGTCGAGCTGATGTCCGAGCAGCTCGTGCGACTGCTCGCGATCTGCGTGCTCGCCCTGCTCTACCTCTTCTTCTTCCGGGTGCTGCGAGCCGTCTGGGCCAGCGTGGCGACGCCGCGCAACCACCTCAGCTGGAAGTCCATCCTCACGCTGCGCAGCGACATGCGCGACAACGGAAAGGCGGCATCGCAGCCATTGGCCCTCGTCGTTCGCTCCCCGCTCCACGCCCAAGGCGAACGGCACCTGCTGGACGACGCGATCACCATCGGGCGGGACCCCGGGTGCGATGTGGTCATCAATGACGGCTACTCCTCCCAAGCCCATGCCCGGCTGTACCGCCGGGGCGACCAGCACGTCCTGGAGGACCTGGGCTCGACGAACGGTACCTACCTCAATCGCCAGAAGGTTGCAGCCACGACCGTCGTTCGCGTCGGCGACTACGTCCAGATCGGCTCCACCGTCTTCGAGGTCAGCGCATGATCGCCGCGCCCCGTGCCGCCGCACGGCAAAACAGCGAGACTGCAACGCCATGAGCGCCCCCGCCCGCCAGATGCGCATCCGCTGGGGCGGTGCTTCGGATCGGGGGCTGCGCCGGGCTGAGAACCAGGACGCCATGTACGCCGATATCGGTCTGTTCGTGGTGGCAGACGGCATGGGCGGCCATCTGGGCGGCAGCGTGGCATCCAGCCTCGCCGTCAAGACGCTGGCAGCGAACTCCCCATCGACGCCGAGCGAGCTGCTCGCCGCGGTGCGTCACGCGAACCAGGTGGTGCACCATCGCTCGACCGCTCACGCGGATCTGACGGGAATGGGCACGACGCTGTGCGCCATCGCGGTCGTGCAGAGCGACGACAGCAGGGTCTGGTGCCTGGTCAACGTGGGCGACTCGCGCGTGTACCGCTGTCAGGGCGGCACGCTGACACAGCTCACGCTGGATCACAACTTTGTCGCGGAGATGGTCCGCGCCGGCGATCTCACCGAGGCGCAGGCCGCCGAGCATCCCCGGCGCAACACGCTCACACGTGCCATCGGCGTGGAACCCGAGGTGTTGATCGACGACTGGATCCTCGATCTCACCGGCAATGATCGGTTCCTGCTGTGCACCGACGGGCTCACCAATGAACTCGACGAGTCCGAGATCACCGAGCTGCTCGACGCGGACCACCATCCCTCCGAGGTGGCGCGCGCCCTGGTGCGTCAGGCCAATGATCGAGGGGGGCGGGACAACTCGACTGCGCTCGTCGTGGACGTCGACATCGAGGGTCTGCCGGCCCCGATGGCTGCGCCCGCCGGGCCGGCTGTCGAAGCCATCAGCACGCGCAGCGCCTCGAAGCGGCGCAGCTGGCGGCGTTCTCGCTCGCGCTGAGGACCCCGCTGCGCACTCGACGTCGCACCGAAGCAGCGCTCGCCGCACTCGCGGGCGTGATGGTCTGCACGACGTTTGCCGTCGCCGCGCTGGGTGTGGAGCACAACTCGGTCTGGGGCGATGCCGGCAGGAGCGGCGCAACCGAGTCGCTGTGGGGCACCGCCGCTTGGCTGGCAGCCGTCGTGGCCGGCGGTGTCGCGGCGCGCGCCGCGATCAAGCGATGGGCGCCGAACAGCAACGAGATCCTCTTCGGCATCGTCGGCCTGCTCATGGGCATCGGCTGGGTTTTCGTCGCGCGAATCGACTCCCTGCTGGCGCCCGAGCAGGCGGTGGCTGTGCTGCTGGGGTTTGTTGCCATTGCCGGAACCTTGCTCGCCGCCCGTCACCTCAACTGGTTCTTGAGCCGACCTGGCGCATGCGGCATCGTCGCTGCGGGGCTGCTTGCCGCGGGGAGCTTCTCGGGCGGGGCCAATGTCTCGGCCGGTGCGTACGATCCGCCGCGCCAGTGGCTGGAGCTCGGGTCGCTGCTGAGCGTCCAGCCCTACGGTCTCGCCAAGATCGTCGTGGTCATCGCTGCCTGCGGGCTCACCGCGACCGCACCGCGCTGGCTCGGGCCCCGCTTCATCCTGCATCGCCACGCCGCAGGAGCGAGCGTTGCGGCGATCGGCTCCTGGACGCTGCTCATCATCGGAGCTGATCTCGCCTCATCGGCGATCGTCTTTGCGGCGGCCTGGCTGCCGCTGTGGCTCGACGGGGACGACCTCGTCGGCAGCGACGTCCCGACCGTTGCCCGCTCGACTCGCGCGAGGGCACTCAATGGGGTGATCGCCACCTACGTCGTCGGCGTCGGCGTGCTCGCGACGGTGTACGACCGGCTGTCCGCACAGATTCGCTACTGGCTGAACCCGTGGATCGATGCCGAGGGCGCGACCGTGGTCGACGCGGCGTTCGCCATCAGCGACGGCGGCATCACCGGGGTGGGCCCCGGACTCGGCGCGCCCCAGCACCTGGGAGAACCGCACAGCGACTTCATCTTCGCTGTCATCGCCGAAGAGCTCGGCATCGTGGGCGCTGCGGCCGTGCTCGTCGCATTCATGCTGCTGATCGGCACTGGCGCGGACATCGCGCAGCGGGCACGAGGCACGCATCGGCTCCTGGCCGCCGCTGCCACCTCGGTCATCGGGCTGCAGGCCTTCTTCGCCATCGCCGGCGTGCTCCGGCTGCTGCCGCACACCGTCGGCGCGCTGCCGTTCCTCGCCTACGGGCAGTTGGCGATGATCGGCAACTGCGTCGCAGTGGGGCTGCTGCTCGCGATCTCGGACACCAGCGGCGCGTCGGCTGACGAGTCGGGGTCGCCGCCGCGCGCCACCCCATCACGGCTGCGCATGGTCGAACCGGCGGCCCGGGACGCGCCGACCGGCGAGCTCGGGATGCCGAGCCGCAGGCCGGCACGGCGCCGACGCCGGACCGCCGGCGATCCCGCCCGAGCCGAACCCCAACAGCTCCCTCTAGGCGACCCGTGAGCCGGCGCATCGCACGGCTGGCGATGGTGCTCGGCGCGGGCTTCGTCGTGCTCCTGATGCAGCTCACCAACGTCGGCTACCTCTCTGCTGAGAGCTTGCGGCAGCACGACTTCAACAGGCGGGCTGCGGCCGCAGCACTGGGACAGGCGCGCGGCGCGATCACCAGCGCCGACGGCGAGACAATCGCGTCCGCTATCGACCCCGACGCCGCCGGAGCGCGCCGGCTGCGTTCCTACCCCCATGGAACGCTCTACGCCCACATCGCGGGGTACCTCGCACGCCGGGCCGGAGCGGGCGGGCTTGAGCGGAGCTACGACGCAGAGCTCTCAGGTCGCGCGGCGGATATCGCCCTGCTCGACATCCCGGACCTGTTCGCCGACAGCCACCGCATCGGCGATCTGCGTCTGGCGGTGCATCACGGGGTGCAGCTCACCGCTCGTGCCGCACTGGGAGACCGTGACGGTGCGGTCGTCGTCGTGCATCCGCAGTCGGGGGCGATCCTGGCGCTGTGGTCGCGTCCCAGCTTCGACCCCAACGTCGTCGACGAATTGATGCCTGATGGACCTGCACTGCTGCCCGGAATACCGGTCGCACGCGCCTACCAGCGCAGCTATGTCCTGACGGCAGGTGCGGCATCCGGTGCTTCCGGCGAGACGCTGCTGCAGCGAGCCGGCACCCAACCCGCAGCGACCGGCATCGACCTGCCCGGCGAGCCAGATGCCGTGGCGCAGCTCGACGCGGTGACGCTGACACCGCTCCAGCTCGCGCTCGCTGCTGCAGGGGTCGCCAACGAGGGCATCCGCATGCGCCCCGCTGTGGTGCAGCAGATCAGCGCCCGGGCCCCCCGCACCGCGGCCGCAGCCGCTGCCGTCCAGGACGTCGCCGCAACCAGCATCGGCAGTCTCTTCGAGCCCGATGAGGCTGCCAGCCTGCTGCGGGCGATGTCCGTCGCGGCCGAGCAGGTCCCGATCCGTCTCGTACCCGTCGACGGCGTCGAGGTGTCAGCAGCGTTTGCAGGCGGCGCGGCCAGATCCGTCGACAACGTCGGTGGCCCGGCGGGAAGCTGGGCGGTACTGCTGACACCCGCGGACGCTCCGACAGTGGCCATTGCGGTGCTCATCGAAGGTGATGCAGCGCTTGGCGTGGGCGATCCGCAAGGCAGCGGTACCTTGGCGACGATGATCGCTGCGACCGCAGCGGAAGCCGCCCTTGCACTGCGGGCAGTCCCGACACCTGTCGACGACGGCCCCTAGCCCGACCCACTGCAGTCACCCCGCCGAGCCGGCGAACCGATCTGGCAGCACGAGCCCAGCGTCCATGGCAGACACCCCAAATCCCATCTTCGGCGGCCGCTATGAGCTGTTCAGCCGCATCGCTCGGGGCGGGATGTCCGAAGTGTTCCTGGGCCGTGACCAGCTGCTCGACCGGCCGGTCGCGGTCAAGGTGCTGTTTCCCGAATTCGCCACCGACTCATCGTTCGTCGAGCGATTCCGGCGGGAGGCCCAAGCCGCCGCCAACCTGAGCCAGCCCAATGTGGTCGGCGTGTACGACTGGGGCAACCACGAAGGCACGTACTACATCGTGATGGAGTACGTCGAGGGGCGAAGCCTCGCCGAGGTCATCCGCAGCGAGGGTCCATTGCACCCCGACCGCGCCGCCGACATCGCCATCGACATTGCAGCCGCGCTTGCGTTCGCGCACGGCAACGGCGTCGTGCACCGCGACATCAAGCCGGGCAACGTGATGATCACCCAGTCCGGCCAAGTCAAGGTTGCCGACTTCGGCATCGCTCGGGCGCTCGGGGGCGGCTCCGATGACCTGACCCGCACGGGTTCGGTGATGGGCACGGCCACCTACCTGTCCCCCGAACAGGCCCAAGGGCTGGACGCGGATCCGCGCAGCGACGTCTACTCCCTCTCCGTCGTGCTGTACGAAGTGCTCACCGCAGGGCCGCCGTTCACCGGCGACAGCCCTGTGGCGATCGCGTACAAGCACGTGCAGGAGACTCCCGTGCCGCCGTCGCGTTACAACGCCGACGTTCCCCACGAGCTCGAAGCCATCTGCTTGCGCGGTCTCGCCAAGGAGCCCGATGCCCGGTACGGCTCGGCCGCGGAGATGCGAAACGACCTGCTGCGTTTCCGTGCCGGCCAGCCGACGCACGCGGCCGCCGCTGACGTCACGGCCTACTTCCCGGCGGTGTCCGTTCCCACGCCGACGATCACGGGCCAGATTCCCGCCACGGCGCCACAGGCCCAAGCCGGATACGCAGCCCCGCCGGCGCCCCCGTATGGCTCACAGCACGCCGGCGAGTACGGCCAGCCCCAATACCCCCAGCCGTACCCATTGCAGTACGCCTCAGGCGCTCCGCCCAGCCAGATCGAGCCCCCGGACCGCACCCCCATGTGGATCACCCTGCTCGTGATCCTGCTGCTGGTCATCGCCGGACTGGTGTTCCTGCTCGTCAACGACCGTGGCGACCCCTCCCAGGTGACAGAGCCCCAAGGCACCTCCGATGCCCGCCTGCGCGTGCCCAATGTGGTGGGCCTGCATTTCGAAGAAGCCGAACGAGAGCTGTCTGACGTCGGCTTCTCGTATGCCATCAAATTCGACGAGCGCGACGACGTCGACGAGAACATGGTGTTCCAGCAGAGTCCCCGCGCGGGCCTGCTGCTGGCCGAGCCCAACGATCCTGACAATCCGATCACACTGTCCGTCGCCAAGCCGCCGAACCTCGTCCATGTGCCCAACGTGGTGGGGCGAAGCTACGAAGAAGCCGAAGCCGCGCTGGTGGCGGCCGGCTTCAGCGTCGACGAACCGATCTATGTCCGCAACGACAACCTGGCGATCGGGCTGGTGACCGAACAGAGCATCCCGAGCACCGAGCAGCGGCCAGCAGGCACGGTCTTCACGCTGACGGTCTCAGAGGGACGAGGAGAGGTCGAGGTGCCGCGGCTGATCGGCCAGACCGTCGACGACGCACGCGTCACGCTGGCTCGTCTCGGACTCGTGGATCGCGTCGAGCGGGAGCCATCCACAGAATTCAGCGAGGGGGCCGTGATTCGCAGCAGTCCCGAATCCTTCGCATCAGTAGAGCGAGGCAGCGTGATCACGCTGATCGTGTCCGAAGGGCCCGAGGAGCTGGTGGTACCTGCGCTCGAAGACTTCGGCACAACGCTCGCCGACGGCATCGAGGAGGAACTGGTCGCGCTCGGATTCGCCGTGAAGCGCACCTTCAGCGAGGTGTCCAATGCCGACGTCAACACCGATGTGGTCCGCGACATCAGCCCCGAGCCGGGCACCGTGCTCATCGCCGGATCCGAGGTCATCATCCACCTGTACACCCCACCGGTGATCGCGGCCGTCCCGAGCCTGCAGGCCTTGGGAACGTTTGATGCCGACGAGGTGGAGGCCGCCATGACCGAACTCGGTTTCCGGCTCCGGCGCCGCACGCAATCGGTCGCCGCAGGCGACCCTGCCGACGGGCAGGTCATCACGTTCGATCCGGCACCCGGTACCGATGTCAGGATCAACTACGACACGGTGACGCTCATCGTCGGCGAGGCCGAAGCCGACACCGGCGACGGGAACCTCGAAGACGGGACCGAGGACCCGGCCGGCGGCGGGGGGTGAGCGCCACGCGCTGGTGCACACCCTCGATGCAGATCAGATTCCGATTGCACCACTAGGTTGATCAGCCATGGCTCGGCCCCGCAAGACAAGCCGCATCACTCCCAAGGGCACGCGACCGCAGGGCGCGCAGTCTGCCCCCCAGCACACCCCCAGCGACGGCCAGCAGAGCGCCTCGTGGTTCGGGTGGCTGATCGCGGCGCTGCTTGGCATCGGCACCGCAGTGATCGTGTCGAACTACATGAGCTGGCTGCCCGGCAGTCCCGCCAGCGCGTGGATTGCCGTGGGGCTCGCGATCGTGCTGGTGGGCATCCTGCTCGCAACACGCTGGAGATAATGCTTGCGAACGCTTGAATGACATGGATGTAACTTTCCCCAAGCTGTGGAAAACCTGTGGGCATCTGCGTCTCGCCGGGCGGACCCCTACTCGTCGGCGTTGGCGATGAGATCCATGTCCTCGCTGCAGCAACGGGGCGGTTCTGGGTTCTGCACCGGAGCGCGTGTCATGCGCATCTCTGTGCCGCACAGGCTGCATCGGTAGGCGAGGCGCACCCGTCGCAACTCTCCGGGCGGGGGTAGCGGCGGGATCGGTCGGGAAAACGTCGCCATCATCCGCAAGCCGAGCCGGTACACGATGTAGATGAACACCAGCGACAGCGGTACAGCCAGCCACAGGCTCACGCTGTCAAGCTACTGGTGCGCGCCTCCGCTCTTGGCGTCGGGAACAGAGTGCTTGTGACATTGTTTGGCTGTGCGGCCGAGCGGGACCGAGCCTGGCGACTTCGTCGAGTACGACATGGACCTCTACGAGGCCCAACGTCGAAGCAGGATGCGCGCAGCGCTCGAGGCCAGCCGGGTGGAGCTGTCGAGCGAACTCGGCATCGAACTGCAAGTCGCCAGCGAAGGCAGCGATCTGGTGCTCGCCGATGCGGATGGCGTCCGCTACCGGGCGAGCCTGAACCACGATGGACGCCTCGTGCTCACGGCAGCTCGGGGTGCCAGCCTGCTGTAGCGCTTCTGGGTGCTACTGCGAGCGGGCGGGCGCCGCCCGGAACGCGCGCTCGAGCAGCGACGACGGGGCCGGTTCGGGCTCGGCGACTCCCGGAGGGTCGGCCGGCTCGGGTCGCGAACGGGGCTCGAACAGCGGCGCTGAGGTCATGCTCGGCGCCGGCTGTGCCGCGACCGGATCCGGCACCGCCGTCCGACGATCGGAGAACTCCCACCCGACCGGCACGGTGATCCGGTCCGCGTGCGTTCTGCAGAGCGGCACCACCATGCCTTGACCGCGGGTCGTCCCGGCAATCGTCGCTGGATCGAGGTCGTACAGCCACGCCCTCGCCCCGGTGATGTCGTAGCCCAGCCCCGCGGTGGCCATCTCGGTGCACATCCCTCGAACACACTGCAACATGGCCTCTGAAGGTACCGGCGCGCCCTGGTCCGCTAGGGGATAGGCAGCTCGCGGCGCAGCCCGGTGCCCTGCGCTTCCCGCTCTTGTTCCCAGTGCTTGTGTGATTGCGCTCACGGGCCGCTCGGGCCTGGGCTCAGCCTCTCAGAATCGATCTCGGTAGGGTTCACTGCGCCAGCGGCAGACCTGCGGCTGACGAGCACACGAGGGGAGCAGCTGTGGTTGGCGGAGCATTGAAGTCTGCGAGCATGGACGATTTCGATCTTCGGATGTCCACCGAGGTCGAGCCGCTGTACGAAGCGGTCAAAGCGTTCATCCGCGACGAGGTCGACCCCATCACCGAGGAATTCCACCGGATGGGCGAGAACCGCGAGGACCGCTGGAGCTGGGCACCCGGCCAGCTCGAGCTGCTGGAGGGCGCCAAGGCCAAGGCGCGCGAGCAGGGCCTGTGGAACTTCTTCCTGCCCGACGCGGACACCGGCGAAGGACTGAGCAATCTCGACTACGCCTACATCGCCAACGAGCTGGGCAAGAACCGGCTGGCCTCGGAGTGCCTGAACTGCTCCGCGCCCGACACCGGCAACATGGAAGTGCTCGAGCGTGTCGGCACGCCCGAGCAGAAGGCGGAATGGCTCGAACCGCTGCTCGAAGGCAAGATCCGCTCTGCCTATGCCATGACCGAGCCGGCGGTGATGAGCTCGGACGCCAAGCAGGTGCAGACCAACGCCGTGCTCGACGGTGACGAGTGGCTGATCAACGGCGAGAAGTTCTACATCTCGGGTGCGGGCGACCCGCGCTGCAAGATCATGATCACGATGGTCCGCACCAATCCCGATGCGGACACCTACAAGCAGCAGTCGCAGATCCTCGTGCCGATCGACGCGCCCGGCGTGGAGATCTTGGGGTCGATGCACGTCTTCGGCGCCGACGACGCTCCGCACGGGCACATGCACATCCTGTTCAACGACGTGCGCGTCCCCAGGGAGAACATCCTGCTCGGCGAGGGCCGGGGCTTCGAGATCAGCCAGCTCCGGCTGGGCCCGGGCCGTATCCACCACTGCATGCGCTCGATCGGCTCGGCCGAGAAGGCCATCGAGATGATGGTCGACCGGGGCGTGAACCGCGAGGGCTTCGGGAAGAAGCTGATCAACCTCGGCAAGAACATGGAGATCGTGTCGCGGTCACGCATCGAGGTGGAGGCGATGCGGCTGATGGTGCTGCGGGCTGCGAAGGCCATGGACACCCTGGGCAACGCGGAGGCCCGGGTGTGGGTGAGCGCCGTCAAGGCGATGGTGCCCGAGAAGTGCTGCGACATCATCAACGAGGCCATCCAGATGCACGGCGCGGCCGGCGTGTCGCAGTGGTTCCCGTTGGCGGACATGTGGCACGCTCAGCGGACGCTGCGGCTGGCCGATGGGCCCGATGAGGTGCATCACCACGTCGTGGCTCGGGCTGAGGTTCGCACGCGTGAGTCGGAGCGGGCAATGGGGTTCGCTGCCGATCACACTTTGGATGGGCCTCGCCAGCCTGCTATGGCGTTCTCCGGCCCGTAACTGCACCCGCTCAAGCATGAGTGGGGTCGCCGAGGTCTTGCAGGGCCCAGTCTCGGAGCTCTACTTTGCGGATCTTGCCGGAGGGGGTGGCTGGCATCTCCTTGGCGAAGATCACATGGCGGGGGATCTTGAAGCTCGCTATGCGGCCTCTGCAGCACTCGATGAGCGCCTCTTCGGTGATGTCTGATGGGGCTGTGGCGGTGAGCTGCACAAAGGCGACGGGGACCTCTACGAGGCGGGGGTCGGGGTAGCCGACTACTGCTACCTGCTCGACGCCGTCGACTTCGAGCAGGTAGCCCTCCACCTCGGCTGGTGAGACGTTCTCGCCGCCCACTTTGAGCATGTCCTTGTGGCGACCGATGAAGACGGCGTGGCCGTCGGGGCGCATCCTGGCGATGTCGCCGGTGTCGAGCCAGCCGTCATCGCCGAGCACCTCGGCCGTGGCTTCGGGGCGGCGCCAGTACTCCTCCATCACGGTGTAGCCGCGGACGAACAGTGCTCCGGGGTTGTCGGCCGGGCATTCGGCACCGGTTTCCAAGTCGCGGATCTGGTACTCGATGCCGTCCATGGGGTAGCCGGAGGCCTCGGTGCGCTGCTCGACCGTGTGGGTGGGGTGGCTGCAGCTCACGAATGCCCACGATTCGCTCATGCCCCAGCCGGAGATGGTCGGGCAGAACACCTCCTGAGCCCGGCGAGCGATCGGGGTTGACGATTCCATGCCGGCCGCGAGCGTTCCCATGCGCAGGCTCGATACGTCGCGGGGGTGCTCGTCCTGGACTCGCAGCAGGTCGCCCCAGTGCGAGTCGAATCCGTGCAGGACTGTGCCGCCGCGCGATTCCACTTCCGCCAAGACCGCTGCGGGATCGAAGACGTCGAACAGCACTTGGCAGCCACCGGTGAGCACCGCCTGGATCGACACCTCGCCGTAGCCGAACAGGTGGAACAGCGGCAGGTAGCTCATGTGGATGTCATTGCTGGTATGGCCCAACAACATGGCGCGCTCACGGCTGTTGCGCAGCGGGCGGTGGGTGTGGACCACGCCCTTGGGATGACCGGTGGTGCCCGAGGTGTACGCCAGCATCATGCGGTCGTCGACGGTCACGCTGGCGGCGCGCTCGGCCAGCTCTTCATCGGAGACGCTCTTCCCTGCGGCGAGCAGATTGTCCCAGCTCATCGCGTCGGCCAACGAGTCTTCGCGGGCAGCGCCAGTGAACACCAACTGTTCCAAATGGCCGGCTGCGGTGACCTGCGGGTAGGCCTCACAGAGCATCTGGCGGTAGTCGATCGGCCCCGACTGATCCATCGAGATCATGAACCGGCTCTCCGACTGCGCCACCGTGTACGCGACGTCGTCGGTGCGGTAGCGGGTGTTGAGCGGCACGATGCAACCGCCCACTTTCGGGATGGCGTACTGCAGCCACAGCCACTCGGGCAGGTTGGTCATCCACAC
>JAJEIW010000191.1 GCA_022828045.1 Acidimicrobiia bacterium
TGGCGAGCTCATGAATCAACGACTCCCTTGATCAGTCCGACCACGATGCCGCCGATGATCGCGCCGCCCAGGCTGTCAAGACCGCCGAGCGCAGCGCCGGCCAGTGCATAGATGAGGATGAACTGCATCATGTTGGGATTGACGCCATTGAGCGATGGCGCCACAAGCGCCGCGCCGAGCGTTCCGAACACGGACGCCAATGCCCAACCGAAGCCGAGCGTTCGGCCGGTATTGACACCGACAAGCCGGGCCGATTCGGCGCTCGATGAGACCGCACGGAACGCCAAGCCCGCCTTTGTCCTGCCAAGCACCATGAAGAGCGCCGCAAGCGCCACTGCAAGCGTCACCCACGTACCGAGGGTGCGGTAGTCGACGTTGGCGTTGAGGATCGTCCAGTAGGTACGGCCGGCCAGCTCGCACGTCGTTGCATCCGCTGCGCCCGCGGTGGCTTCGACGAAGTTGCCCGAGGACACCTTGACGCACGAAATTGTGCCGTCCGCGGCCTCCTTCAGCTCTTGGCTGGCAGGAGCCCAGCTCGGAAAGGTGCCGAAGGGCTCGTTCACCGGGCGTAGCTGGTAGTCCCAGATGTCTCCAGCGACAGCGTTCACGATCAAGAACAAGCCAAGCGTGATCAGCACCACCGGCAGATGGTCGTCCGGGTCAAACGGCCTTACCAGAGAGCGTTCGACCGCCGCTCCGATTCCAGCACTGATGAGCATGGCCAGCACAATCGACAGCCACAGCCACAGGCCCTGCTCGACGTTCAATATGTACATCAGGAACGCGCCCAGCATCGCGAGCTCGCCCGTAGCAAAGTTGATGAGGGTCGTCGCCTTGAAGATCAGTACTAGTGCCAACGCGACTGCCGCAAAGACCGCACCCTCACGCAGGCCATTGAAGGCGAATTGCGGCAGTACGTCCCATTGCCATTCCATGATCTTGCTTGAGTCCCTTCGCTCTAGGCGCCCAAGTACGCTTCCTGCACAGCAGGATCGTTCTTGAGCTGGTCGGCTGGTCCATGCAGAGCGATCTCGCCGCTCTCAATCACGTAGGCGTAATCGGCCATGTCCAGCGCCAAGTTGGCGTTCTGCTCGACTAGGAGCATGGTGAGCCCTGTCTCCTTGTTGAGCTGAATAAATCGTTCGAACAGGTCCTCGATGATGAGCGGAGCCAGACCCAGCGAAGGCTCGTCGAGCAGCAGCAGCCTCGGCCGGCACATCAGTGCCCGGGCGACAGCCAGCATCTGCTGCTCGCCGCCCGAGAGTGAACCGGCGAGCTGCTCGCGGCGTTCCTCGAGGCGGGGGAAGATCTCGAACCAGCGACCGATGTCGGCGTTGACCTCTTTGTCCCGCCGGATGTAGGCACCGATCCTGAGGTTGTCCATGACTGACAGCTCAGGGAAAGTGCCCCGGCCCTGCGGCACATGGGCGACACCGCGGCGAACGATGTCGGCAGTCTTGGCCCGGGAGATGTCTTCGCCCTCGAACAGGATCGAGCCCGACGTGGTGCACATGTTGCACAGCGCCCGCAGTGTCGTGGTCTTGCCGGCGCCGTTGGCGCCGAGGATGACCACCACGTTGCGTTCCGGCACCTCGAAGTCGAGCCCGCGTAGGACTTCGACAGCCCCGTAACGCGCGTGCAGGTCTTCGACCTTCAGCATCATCTCGGTCATGACGAGCTCCCCAGGTACGCCTCGATGACCTCCGGATCATTCCGCACGAGGTCGGGATGGCCGTCGGCGATCTTGCGGCCGAAGTTGAGCACCACGAGGTGCTCGCTGATGTTGAGCACCATGCGCATGTGGTGCTCTACCAAGAGAATCGAAAGGTTGTGACGATCGCGCAGGTCCTTGATGTCCTGGGCGAGCGAGTCGACCTCTTGGTGGGTGAGGCCCGATGCGGGCTCGTCGAGCATGATCAAGCGCGGGTTGGCGATCAGTGCCCGAGCCAACTCGATGCGCTTGAGAGTGCCGAACGGCAGGCCAGCTGCCGGATGGTAGGCAAACTCCTCAAGGTCGAGCTCCTCGAGCGCCTCCCATGCTCGTCGGCGCAGATCCTTCTCCTCCTTGCGGGTGCCGAGTCGGAACGCCGCGGTGAAGAAGTTGGCCTTGGTGTTGGTGTGGTCACCCACCATCACGTTCTCGATCACCGTCATGCCGCGCCACAACGCAAGGTTCTGGAACGTGCGGTAGACGCCGACCCGGCTGATCTGATGCGCCGGCATCGAGAGCAGGTCGTGCCCGTCGAAGGTCACCGCCCCTGTCGTCGGGTCGTAGATGCGGCTGACCACGTTGAACAAAGTGGTCTTGCCGGCGCCATTCGGTCCGATGAGCCCGAGGATCTGTCCTTCGTCCAGAGAGAACGACAAATCGTCGAGCGCACGAATGCCTCCGAACTGCACAGAGATGTCTTGGACTTCGAGCAACGCCACGCGCTGAACCCCCTCAGGTCCGTGCCGACCCAAGGACCGGCCGCAGGCAAGTTATCAGGTCGGCTCGGCCTCGTGTCTTTCCGGATGGAGCCCCATGAGGGCCGAGCCAGCGAGTGATGCTAGGTCGCGACGAAGCGACATGTGCAACTGCTCCCGGCGATGTCTGGCGCAGCCCCCCGGTCGCATCGGGGCCTGCGTGCCGGCAGGGCGCTCGCAGCCAGCTGGTTCGGGGAGGAGGACTCGAACCCCCAATGACTGGACCAGAACCAGTTGTGTTGCCAATTACACCATCCCCGAGGGCCCGATCAGGCTAGTGGCGCGGCATCAAGAAGACCCGGCCGAATTGCCGGATTATCCCGCTGGTGAGCCGGTACGGCGGAGTCGCTGCCGCGCTGCGTCGAGCCGGCCCAGGGCGGTGTCGCGGCCCAGCAGCTCGAGCGATTCGAACAGCGGCGGACCGACTGCTCTGCCGGTGATCGCGACGCGAACCGGGGCCTGCGCCTTGCCCAGCTTGAGACCGAATTGCTCCCCGATCGAACGCAGGCAGGCGTGCAGCGAATCGGCCGTCCATTCCACGTCGGCGAAGTCATCGCGCGCGCGATCGAGGATGTCGCCGGCCGGCGGTGCCAGCGCGGCATCCCAGTCGTCGGCATCGATTTCGGGCTCGGCGAACAGGAAAGCGATGCGATCTGGCGCATCGGACAGCAGTCGCGTGCGCTCACGGATCAGCGGGGCGACGTTGCTCAGGGCCGCTCGGTCAAGGCCTGCTCCCCAAGACCGGTTGTGCACCCATGGTTCGATAGCGGCAGCAAAGCCTGCGTCGTCGAGCGCGCGCAGGTACTCGCCATTGACCGCAGTGAGCTTGTCCATGTCGAACATGGCGGGTGCCGCGTTCACATCGGCGAGGTCGAACAACTCGACGATCTCCGCGATCTGGCGCACCTCGACGCCGTCTGGAGGTCCCCAGCCCAGCAATGCCAAGTAGTTGACCATGGCCTCTGCCAGCACACCCTGGTCGCGGTAGCTCGTGAGCGACACGTCGTCACGCCGCTTGGAGAGCTTCTTGCGCTGCTTGTTGACGATGAGCGGCAAGTGAGCGAATGTCGGCACGTCGGTTGCGCCCAGCGCGGCGCGCAGCAGCAGCACCCGTGGTGTCGTGTTCAGCAGGTCTTCGCCTCTGCAGACATGAGTTATGCCCCCGTCGAGATCGTCGACGGCGTTGGCGACGAAGAACGTCGCGCTGCCGTCGCTGCGTTTCACCACGAAGTCCTCGATGGAGGCATTGGGGAACTCGACGCGACCCCGAACGACATCATCGAAGGCCGTCACGCCCTCGGAAGGCACGGCAAATCGCACCGCACCGTCGTCGAGATAGGCCTGCCCGCTGTCGAGCCAAAGCTCGATCGCAGCGTCATACAGGCTGGCTCGCTCGCTCTGGAAGACCGGTTCGCCATCGAAGTCCAGTCCCAGCCACTCGAGCATCTCGAGGATCTGCTCGATGTGGGCCGGAGTCGCCAGTTCGGCATTCGTGTCCTCGATGCGCAGCACCATCTCGCCCCCGCAATGGCGGGCGTACAGCCAGTTGAACAGCGCTGTCCTGGCGGTGCCGAGGTGCGGCAGCCCCGTGGGGGCCGGTGCGAATCGCAGCCGCGGGCGGGGCGTCGCCGGCGTGCGGCCGGCTCCGTCACTGTCGGAAGGCATCGGGCTGCAGGCGCTCGCAGCGCCGCTCAGCACCGGCCGGTACCGCAGTCCGGGTCCGAGGCGTCGACCCAGCGGCCCACCGGCCTGCCGGCCTGCGCGAGCAGTCGCTGCAGCGGCGGGGTGGACAGGTCGACTGCGAGCGGTTCGAGACCCGGCCAGACCTGCACCGGCGGCGCCGCGGCCTGCACCCGGTCCACCAGCAGTTCATCGAGCCCGGCGCCGGCACTGATGGCCTGCTGGAGGTCGTAGCCCAGGATCGTCAACTCCACGACACGGGTCCACAGCAGGTCGCGCAGCCGGGGGCTGAAGCCAGCACCGGCATCGAGTCCCGCGGCGACTGCGAGCACCGTGCGCACGCTCTCGATGACGGGCCGCGTCGGATCGGGACGATCCTCGAAGTGCCCGCCGAAACCCAGAGCGACGCCGGCCGCAGGCGTCGGAATCTCGACCGGGGGCGGCAGTGGCTGACCGCTCATCTGCGCTGCGGCCGCCAGGTTCCCGTCGGCGACGCGCGCGAGCAGGTCGGCCACCGTGCAGGACTCCAGCGGCGGTGACAGCGCCATCGCCATGTGCTCCCAGGCGGGCAGCCGCATTCGGGCAGCGAAGTCGGTGCACGCCCGGCGGTGCAGCCGCAAGAGCTCACGGTCGGTCTGCACTGTGCTTGGCGGCTCAGCCTCCAAGGCTGTCATGCTGGATTGCGGCGTCGTCGTCTGGGCCATGGAAGTCTCAGTCGGTGTTGTCGGGCTGGGGTGGTCCGGGCGCTCGTCGCTGTAGGTCACGCGTCAGGCCCAAGGGATCGGTCTCGTATCGGCGCCTGATGTCCGCAGGAGTCAGCGCCAGCACTGCGGCCGGGACGCAGGCCACCAGCTTGCGGACCTCGCTGTAGTGGTGTGATGCCGCGACTCCCTCGAAGAGCGCCATCCGTCGCGCCACCAGCTCTGCAGGCGGCCGCGAATCGAGAAAACCGAACGCCATGTAGCCCGCTTCGAGGTCCCACACGACAGGTGCTCGCCCGAAGATCGAGGCACGCTTGAGCGCGACGGCAACGCAGCCTGCGTCGACATCGTGCCGATCCTCGCCATCGACGAGCAGCACCCGGTCGTCGAATAACTGCACGAGACCGTAGGCGTATCCCTGATCGGGTCCCTGATGTCCTCGCAATGCACCCGTGGGCTGCCCGCTGGCGAGGTCGCCGGGACGCTCGGCACGCCAGCGCCGCGGCGTCACCTCCGGCGACGAATACGCACGGACCTCGCTGAGCGGCCCGACCCGGACGTGGCGCGGTGCAGCCATTGCCGCGGAGTCTAGGAAGCGGCGGTGGTGCTCGCCGCAGCCAGTTATGCGTTTGCGCTTGTGTCGATGCGATGGCGCATGAGCGCGTAGATGACCGAATCGCGCAGAGCTAGCCAAGACGACTCGATGATGTTCTCAGAGACGCCGATGGTGGTCCAGGTCGTCTCGCCGTCGGTGGAGTCGATGAGCACCCTCGTGACTGCTTCGGTGCCCCGGTCGGCATCCAGCACCCGGACCTTGTAGTCGGTCAGGCGAATTGCATCGAGTTCCGGGTAGTCGTCTCGCACGGCTTGCCGGAACGCGTTGTCGAGGGCGTTCACAGGGCCGTCGCCCTCGCCGACCGTCACCCGCCGGTCACCGCCGACGACGATGCGCAGCGTGGCCTCCGTGTCGAAGGTGGCCTCCCGGCCACGCTCCACCAGCACCTTGAACGACTCGACCTTGAAGAAGTCGAATGTCTGGCCGGCGGCCTCGCGCAGCAGCATTTCCAGCGAGGCATCGGCTGCCTCGAAGTGATATCCGGCGTGCTCGAGCCGCTTCAGCTCATCGACCACATCGGCCATAGCGGCCTTGTCGATCTCGATGCCGAGCTCGGCCGCCTTCAGTTCCACCGACGCCCGTCCCGACAGATCGCCGAGCAGGAAGCGTGTGCTGTTGCCGACTGCCGCCGGGTCGACATGCTCGTAACTGTCGGGGCGGCGCGCTATAGCGCTGGTGTGCAGGCCCGCCTTGTGGGCAAACGCCGAGGTTCCCACGTACGGCTGCTGGTTCTGAGGCGGCATGTTCATGAGCTCGGCGACGTGATGCGCCACCGACATGAACCGAGTGAGGCATTCGCGCGGCACCGTCTCGATGCCCATCTTGAGCGTCAGGTTCGGCACCAGCACGGTGTTGTCGCAGTTGCCGGTGCGCTCGCCGTAACCGTTGACGGTGCCCTGCACGTGCGTGGCGCCGGCAATCACGCCTGCCACAGCGTTGGCCACCGCACAGCCGGTGTCGTTCTGGGTGTGCATGCCGATCTGCATGCCGTCGAAGTGGCCGACCACCTCGCGCACGATGTTCTCCACCTCGTGGGGCAGCGAGCCGCCGTTGGTGTCGCACAGCACCAGGCAGTCGGCGCCGTTGACCGCCGCCGCTTCGAGCACCGACAGCGCGAACTGTGAATTGCGCTTGTAGCCGTCGAAGAAATGCTCCGCGTCGAAGAAGACGCGCAGCCCCTCGCCCTTGAGGAACTCGATCGAGTCGCCGACCATGGCAACGCCTTCACTGAGCGGTTGCCGGAGCGCCTCGGTGACGTGGTAGTCCCACGACTTGCCCACGATGCACACCGTGGACGTGCCTGCTGCCACCAGCGCCGCCAAGGTCTGGTCGTCATCGACGCGGCCGCGGGGCCGACGCGTCGAGCCGAAGGCCACCAGCGTGGCGTGCTCGAGTTGCAGCTCGGTCGCTGCCCGGGCGAAGAACTCCTCGTCCTTGGGATTCGAACCGGGCCACCCGCCTTCGATCCAACCGATGCCCAGCGCATCGAGCTGGCGAGCCACTTTGAGCTTGTCTTCAGATGACACCGAGATGCCTTCGAACTGGACGCCGTCGCGCAGCGTCGTATCGAAGATCTCGACTCGTTCGGGCCACGAGGGATCTCGTACGCCTTCGCGGATGAGCGGTGCTGACGCGCCCGGTTCGGGTGTCGTGTCGGCGGTGTCAGATGCACTCATGCCTGTATTGCTCATGACGGCCTCACCCCTCCGAGACGCCGGCCGTGATCGCCTTGGCGATCTCCTCGGTGCCCACGTCGGGCACCGAGTCGTCGGCGATGACGGCCTCGCACGCAGCTCGCACGCGCTCAGCGCACTCGGCTTCCCCCAAGAACTCCAGCATGAGCACTGCTGACAGGACCGCAGCCGTGGGGTTGGCGAGGCCCTTGCCGGCAATGTCGGGCGCCGAGCCATGCACGGGTTCGAACAGCGAGGGACCCGTGCGGTCGGGGTTCAGGTTGGCTGACGCGGCGAGCCCGATGCCACCCGCCACGGCGCCTCCGAGGTCGGTGAGGATGTCGCCGAAGAGGTTGTCGGTGACGATCACCTCGTAGCGGTGCGGATCCTCCACGAAATGAATGCAAGCCGCGTCGACGTGGTTGTACGCCGTCTCGACATCTGGGTACTCAGCGGCTACCTCGTTGAACGTGCGCTCCCACAGGTCTCCGGAGAAGGTCAAGACGTTCGTCTTGTGCACCAGCGTCAAGTGCCGGCGTTCGCGGGAGCGAGCCAGCTCGAAGCCGTAGCGGATGGCGCGCTCGGCCCCCATGCGAGTGTTGACCGATCCCTGCGTGGCGATCTCGTGCGGCGTGCCCTTGCGAAGGAATCCGCCCTCGCCCGCGTAGGCGCCTTCGGTGTTCTCGCGGATCACCGTGAAGCTGTGGCCGTCGGGAAGGGTGAACGGGCGCAGGTTCACGTACAGGTCGAGCTCGAAGCGGGCCTTCAGCAGCAGGCCGCGCTCGATGATGCCTGGCGGCACGTCGGGCGTGCCGACGGCGCCGAGCAGGATGGCGTCGAATGTGCGCAGCTCTTCGAGGGTCTCGTCATCGAGCACCGTGCCGTCCCGCAGGTAGCGATGGCCGCCCAGTTCGAATTCGGTCGTCGAGATGCCGGCACCGGCGGCGGCAATCACGTCGAGAGCGACCGAGGTGACCTCGGGTCCGATGCCGTCTCCGCCGATGACTGCGATGCGATGAGTCACTGTGGTGCCCCTTGGGTGTTCGTGCGGGGAACGTGCCGCTCCCGCTCCAGGATTTCCAGCCAGTACATCCCGAAGCGCGATCGAGCCCCGAGTTCGACCTCGGCTTGCCGATCGCGCCAGAGAGTGTGCCCGGATAAGCCCTCGGTAACCTCGCGGGGTGCCCGAGATCCATCACATCTCTGCTGAGACCCACGATCGGCTGCAAGCGGAGCTCACCGATCTGACTGGTCGTGGGCGCATTGATATTGCTGCACAGATCGAGACGGCACGCCTGCTGGGAGACCTGTCGGAGAACGGCGACTACCACGCCGCCAAGGAGGAGCAGGGCAAGATGGAAGGCCGCATCATGCGGCTGAAGTCCATTCTGGAGAACTGCGAGATCGTCGCCGACATTGATGACAGCTCCGGCGACAGCGTCGTGGCTCCGGGCCTCGTGGTGTCCATCCGCTTCCAGGGCGACGAGGAAGTCGAGCAGTACCTGTTCGGCTCGATCGAGGAACGCCGGTCGGGCATCGAGGTGGTCTCGCCGGGATCTCCGATGGGCCGGGCGCTCGAGGGCGCACGGGCCGGCCAGACGGTGACCTACGAGGCAAACGGCAACCAGCTGAGCATCGACATCGTCGCCATCGAGGCCTGACTGGCCCCGACGACCGCGCCCGCAGGTTGGATTGGCAGGCCTGCGGGGTCCATAGTGGGGATGTGACAGATCCGGCAGCGGCAGGGCCGCGCACACTCAGCGAGAAGATCTGGGACCGCCACCTCGTACGCACCGGCGGCGGCCAGCCCGACCTCCTCTACATCGACCTGCACCTCATACATGAGGTCACCTCCCCGCAGGCGTTCGACGGCCTGCGCCTGTCCGGGCGCACGGTGCGCCGGCCCGATCTCACAGTCGCCACCGAGGACCACAACGTTCCGACTGCCGATCTGCATCTGCCGATCTCTGACCCCATCTCGGCCAAGCAGGTGCAGGTGCTGCGAGCGAACTGCGCCGAGTTCGGCATCACGCTGTACCCCATGGGCGATCCGGGCCAGGGCATCGTGCATGTCATCGGGCCCGAGCAGGGACTCACGCTGCCCGGCATGACGGTGGTGTGCGGCGACAGCCACACCTCGACGCACGGGGCGTTCGGTGCGCTGGCATTCGGCATCGGCACGTCCGAGGTGGAGCACGTGCTGGCAAGCCAGACGCTGCCGCAAACCCGGCCTTCCACGATGGAGGTACGCGTCGACGGCACGGCGCCGGCTGGTGTGACCGCCAAGGACATCGTGCTCGCCATCATCGGCCGGATCGGCACCGGCGGCGGCATCGGCCACATCATCGAATACCGCGGCTCGGCCATCGAGGCGCTGTCGATGGAAGGGCGGATGACCGTCTGCAACATGTCCATCGAGGCAGGCGCCAAGGCCGGCATGATCGCGCCCGACGACACCACATTCGAGTATGTGAACGGCCGTCGGCACGTCCCTTCCGGAGCTGAGTGGAACGCTGCGGTGGCCGATTGGCGCTCGCTGGTCACCGATGACGGCGCGGCCTTCGACCGCTCGGTGTCCATCGACGCTGCGTCGCTGCGGCCGCACGTCACATGGGGCACCAATCCCGCACACGTCATTCCGATCGACGGCACCGTGCCCGCGCCGAGCGATTTCGACGACCCAGTCGAGGCGACGACCGCCCAGCGGGCGTTGGACTACATGGGGCTGACCGCTGGCACCCGGCTGTCTGACGTGAACGTCGACACTGTCTTCATCGGGAGCTGCACGAATTCTCGCATCGAGGACCTGCGTGCGGCTGCGGCCGTGGCACAGGGTCGCACGGTGGCCGACGGGGTTCGCACGCTGGTCGTGCCCGGCTCGTTCGCCGTCAAGACCCAGGCAGAGGCTGAAGGACTGCACGAGATCTTCATCGAGGCGGGTTTCGACTGGCGTGAGCCGGGCTGCTCGATGTGTCTGGCCATGAATCCCGACAAGCTCGCGCCGGGCGAACGCTCGGCGTCGACCTCGAACCGCAACTTCGAGGGGCGGCAGGGCCGCGGCGGGCGCACGCATCTGTGCTCGCCGGAAGTTGCCGCCGCGACGGCGATCGCCGGCCGCTTCGTTACCCCTGACGATCTGGCCTGAATCGAACAAGGGAATGCGCTGATGGAGCCCGTGAGAGTGCATGAAGGCCGTGCGGTTCCGCTCGACCGTTCGGACGTGGACACCGACCAGATCATCCCCAGCGACTGGCTCAAGCGCGTCGAGCGCACCGGCTTCGGCAAGGGGCTCTTCAGCGAGTGGCGCGACGAGCGCGACTTCGTGCTGAACGATGAGCGCTTCGCCGGCGCGACGATCCTGGTTGCCGGCTCCAACTTCGGAACCGGATCCTCACGGGAGCACGCCGTGTGGGCATTGATGGACTACGGCTTCGTGGCGGTGGTCTCGCCGCGCTTCGGCGACATCTTCCGCAACAACTCCACCAAGAACGGCCTGGTGCCCGTACAGATCTCCGAAGAGGCCGCAGCGCGGCTGCGGACTGCCGTGGCGGAAGATCCTGACCTCGCAGTGACCGTCGACGTCGAGCGGCGAGTGCTGAGCGCACCCGCTGCTGGCATCGAGGAGTCATTCCCGATGGACGACGCCACCCGGGAACGATTTCTCGAGGGGCTCGACGACATCGGCATCACGCTTCGCAGCGCCGAAGCCATCGACCGGTACGAGACCACACGGCCCGCCTGGCTGCCGACGACCTAATCCTCCGAGCACTTCCCCCAGCACTTGTGGTGCGGCCCAGTGCCGCGGACCGAGTCGCGAGGTGTGAGCGCCGGTCGCGCTACGGTACCGCGACGCTTCGGGCGACTTGCTCGACCTGATCGCGGCATGACGCGGGCAGGCAGGCGTACGCGAGGGAGAGCAATCCATGAAGAAATGGCGACTGCTAGTTGCCGTACTGGCCGTGTTTGCGCTCGTCGCTGCGGCTTGCGCAAGCGACGACGACGATGACGGTGCGGCGCCCGCCACCACAGCGGCGCCCGCCGATGACATGGACGATGGCGACGACCACGACGAGGACGACGACGGCGACGGCATGGCCGACGCCCACGGTCCGTGCAATGACGGCGCCAATGTCGGCGGAACGCTCATCATCGGCAGCACCCAGGTGCCGCGGCACCTCAACGGCACCGTGCAGTCGGGCTATGCGACCGCCGTGCCGGGCACGCAGCTCAACGCGAGCCCGCTGCTGTACGACGACGAGTACAACCCCATGCCGTACCTGGCAGAGAGCTGGGAGGTCGCCGACGACGGTCTCTCGGTGACCCTGCACCTTGTGCAGGACGCCGTCTTCCACGACGGGATGCCGATCACCTCGGCGGACGTGGCGTTCTCGATCCTCACAGCGCAGGCGCATCACCCCTTCAAGCCGATGTTCGCACCGGTCACCGGTGTGGACACCCCCGACGAGCACACCGCCGTAATCAACCTGAGCCAGCCGCATCCAGCGATCCTGCTGGCGATGTCACCGGGCCTCTTGCCGGTCATCCCGAAGCACATCTTCGACGACGGCCAGGAGCTGCCGACCCACCCGCGCAATACGGAGGACTTCGTAGGCTCGGGTCCGTTCCGGCTGGTCGAGTACGAGGCCGGCACGATCATCCGCATGGAACGATTCGACGACTTCTTCATCGAGGGAGCGCCGTGTCTCGACGAGATCGTCATGCAGATCATCCCCGATGCGACCAACATCGTCCTGGGCCTCGAGAATGGCGAGATCGACCTCTCGGTCACGCTGGGGCCCTCAGCGAACGTCCTGCGCCTGATGGAGAACGAGAACGTGACGGTGAGCTCCGACGGTCATGAAGCGATCGGGCAGATCCAGTGGCTCGAGATGAACGTGGACGACCCGGCACTGTCGGACAAGCGCGTGCGCCAGGCGATCGCCTACGCCATCGACCGCGACTTCATGATCGATGCACTCGACCAAGGACTGACCATCCCGGCCACGTCAGGCATCGTCACGGCGAGCCCGTTCCACGACTCCACGGTCAACCCCTATGACCGCGATGTCGATCAGGCGAAGGCGCTGCTGGCCGAGGCCGGCTACGGCGACGGCGATCTCAGCCTCACCATCGACTACATCCCGCCGACGCAGGTGATCTACGCCGAGTACGTCGTGCAGGCGCTCGAAGACGTCGGCATCAACGTGGAGCTGAGCGTCTCGCCCGACTTCCCGACATGGGCCGGTCGAATCGCGGGCCGCGACTATCAGATGACGATCAATAACGTCTGGAACTGGGGCGATCCAGTGATCGGCGTCCACCGCAGCTATCTCAGCGACAACATCGACCAGGGCATCTGGACGAACAACACCGGGTACTCGAACGCCGAGGTCGACCGAATCCTGGCGGAGGCCGGTCAGGAACTCGACGCTGGGCGCCGGGCTGCGCTGTACGCCGAATTCCAGCAGATCGTGTCCGATGAGGTGCCGATCTACTACCTGACCACTCCGCAGTTCTGGCAGGCCTACAACCCGCATGTCCAGGACCCGCCGACCCGGACCATCTGGGGCATGATGTCGCCGATGCACGAGGTGTGGTTGGATCGGTAGCGGCAACCGAGTCCCGTTCCGGCAGTGCTGATGTGACCGCCGGAACTTCGTTCGACGAGGACGGAACATGCTGAGGTCCATCACTGCCAGGATCGCCCAAGCACTCGGGCTGATCCTGGCAGTGATGTGCCTCAACTTCCTGCTGATCCACCTGACGCCTGGTGATCCTGCCACGGTGATCGTCGGCGAGAGCGGCGCCGGAGACCCTGAGCTGCTGGAAGAAATCCGGGCACAGTACGGCTTGGATCGTCCATTCGTGGTGCAGCTCGTGACCTACGTCGGCCGTGTCGCCACCGGCGACCTCGGTGATTCGTACTTCTTCAATCAATCGGTCACTTCGCTGATATCGGCACGGCTGTGGCCGACCGTGCTGCTGGTGGGCACCGCGCTGACATTCGCCGTCGCCGCAGGGACCATGGTGGGCGTGGCGACCGCTCGCCGTCCGGAGAGCCCGCTGAGTCACGGCGCAACCGTGCTGGCACTGGTGGGCTTCTCGATGCCGGTGTTCTGGACCGGCATCATGCTGGTGATCCTGTTCGCGTCCACGTGGAAGCTGCTGCCGGTACAGGGCTGGCACGATGTGAGCTACGGCGAAGGCGTGCTTGCGAACGTCCTCGATGTCGGCGAGCACCTGGTGCTGCCGGCACTCACGCTCGGACTCATCTATCTGGCGCAGTACAGCCGATTGTCGCGGGCCTCCATGCTGGAGGTGCTTGAGTCGGACTACGTGCGCACCGCCAGGGCGAAAGGGCTGGGCGAGCGCCGGGTCGTGTACAAGCACGCGCTTCGCAATGCTGTGATCCCCGTGGTGACGGTGATCGGTCTGCAGTTCGGAGCACTGCTGTCGGGCGCGTTGCTCGTCGAGACCGTCTTCAATTGGCCGGGATTGGGTCGGCTCGCGTTCGACTCCATCCTTCGACGGGATACCTCGGTGCTGCTCGGCGTGCTGATGGTGTCGTCGGTCATGGTGATCGTGGCGAATCTGCTGACCGACCTGCTGTACACGATCATCGACCCGCGCATCCGGCTACGAGAGCGTTCCAATGCCTGATGCCGCTGGGCTCGGGGACGTGGCCGCCGCCGACATGGGCGTCACGCCGGGTCTCGGTGCCGGCGGCGGCCCAGGCGCAGCGCGGCCGGGGCGCGAGACCTTCCGGCTGTTCGTGCGCAACAAGGCGGCGGTGGTCGGCGTGCTGATGCTGGCGGGGGTCGTCTTCATGACGGTCGCCGGGCCCAGCTTGTACGACCAGGACCCGAAGGACATCGTGGCCCGGCCGTTGATCGGTCCCGGCGAACTCACCGAAGCCCGGCTGGGCACCGACTACCTCGGGCGCGATGTGCTGGCCGGGGTGATCAACGGTGGCGGCACCAGCCTGACGGTGGCAGCGATGGCCGCCGCGATGGTGCTGGTCATCGGCATCGGCATCGGCGCGGTGGCCGGCTACTACGGCGGTTGGGCGGACAGTGCGCTCATGCGCTTCACCGAGTTCTTCCAGGTGCTGCCGGCGCTGCTCTTCGCGATGGTGGTGGTGGCGCTCTTCGAGCCGTCCATGTGGACCATCGCGTTCGCCATCGGCGTGGTGGCGTGGCCGGGGATCGCGCGCATCACCCGTGCGGAGTTCCTGCGGCTGAAAAACCTCGAGTTCGTACGAGCTGCTCGAGCCGTGGGGGCAACGGACTGGCGCATTATTCGCAAGGTGGTGTTCCCCAATGCGCTGCCGCCGCTGATCGTGTCGGCCACGCTCATCATGGGCACGGCGATCCTGTTCGAGGCGGGGCTGGCGTTCCTGGGCCTCGGTGATCCCAACACCACGAGCTGGGGCTTGATGATCGGGCTGAACCGGGGCAACTTCCTGACTGCGTGGTGGTCGGTGACCTTCCCGGGCCTGGCGATCTTCTTCACCGTGCTGAGCTTCAGCCTCATCGGCGACGGGCTGCAGGATGCGTACAACCCCAAGCTGCGGGGACGCTGAGCGATGAGCGACCTGCCGACCGACGACGGCGCGTCGGGCGATGACCCCTCTGCGGGCACGTCGCCGAGGCTGCAAGTTCGCGGGCTGACGGTCGGCTTCGACGAGTTCACCGCCGTCAACGACGTGTCGTTCGACCTGCACGACGGCGGGACGCTGGCGGTGGTCGGCGAGTCGGGCTCGGGCAAGTCGGTGACGGCGCTGTCGATCATGCGCCTCATCGAGATCGGCACCCGGGCGGAGATCCGCAGCGGCGAAGTGCTGTTCCGCCACGACGACGGCAGCGTCGACGACCTGCTGCAGCTGCCCGAACCCCAGATGCGATCGATCCGCGGCGATCGCATCTCGATGATCTTCCAGGAGCCGCTGACCAGCCTCAACCCCGTCTATACCGTCGGCAGCCAGATCGGCGAGGCGCTGCGGCTGCACCGAGGCATGAACCGCGGCGAGGCTCGCGAGCGCACCTTGGAGATGCTGAACCGGGTGCGCATCCCCGACGCTGCGCGCCGGATCGACCAGTACCCCCACGAGATGTCGGGCGGGATGCGCCAGCGGGTCATGATCGCCATGGCGCTTGCCTGCGACCCGGCGGTCCTGATCGCGGACGAGCCCACCACCGCGCTCGACGTGACGATCCAGGCACAGATCCTCGCCCTGATCGCTGAGATGCAGCGCGAGACCGGCGCAGCCGTGCTGATCATCACCCACGACATGGGTGTCGTGGCGGAGATCGCCGACGAGGTGGTGGTGATGCAGCAGTCTCGATTGGTCGAGCGCGGCCATGTTTCGGACATCTTCGAGCGGCCCAGCGAGCCCTACACGCAGTCGCTGCTGGCTGCGGTGCCGCGCCTGGGATCGATGGCCGGCGTCGAGGACCCGCAGCGCTTCGAACTGATCGATCCCGATGCGCTGGCAGCGGCCGCCACGTCGGGGGCGGGCAGCGACGGGGGGCCGGACTCGTGACGCAGCACGATGCCCCGTCTCCCATCGTCGAGGTCGAGGCGCTCACCAAGCACTTCCCAGCCAGCCAAGGCGCCCGCGTGCACGCAGTGGAGCAGGTCAGCCTGCACATCGACCGCGGTGAGACGCTGGCCGTGGTGGGCGAGAGCGGCTGCGGCAAGTCGACGCTCGCGTACCTGATCATCCGCCTGCTGAATCCGACGAGCGGCACCATCCGGCTCGACGGCGCTGACATCACGAACCTCGGACCGCGGGCGCTGCGGCCCCACCGGCGCAAGGCACAGATCGTCTTCCAGGACCCCTTCGCCAGCCTCGATCCCCGCCGCTCGGTGGGCAAGGCGATCGCCGAGCCGCTCGAAATCCATCGTGCGGTGCCCAAGCGGGAGATCAACGATGTGGTCGCCGAACTGCTGCGGCGAGTCGGCATGTCGCCCGACGACATGCGGCAGTACCCGCACCAGTTCTCCGGGGGTCAGCGGCAGCGCATCTGCATCGCCCGGGCCTTGGCGCTGCGGCCCGAACTGGTGATCGCCGATGAGGCGGTGTCCGCGCTGGACGTCTCGATCCAGGCGCAGGTCATCAACCTGATGATGGACCTGCAGGAGGAGATGGGCCTGTCCTACCTGTTCATCAGCCACGACCTCGCCGTCGTGGAACGGATCGCTCACCGGGTCGGCGTGATGTACCTCGGCCAGATCGTCGAGCTGGGTCCGCGCCGCGCCATCTTCGAGAACCCCATGCACGACTACACCAAGCGGTTGCTCGACGCGGTACCGATCGCCGATCCGGCTCGTCGCCGGACCGACCGCTCGGTGCAGACCGATGAGGTTCCCAGCCCGGTCTTCGAAGCCGGCACCGCCCCCGAGCCCGTGACCCTGGTCGAGGTGGAACCAGGGCACCTCGTGGCGCAAGCCACGAGCGACTAGCACCGCGTAGCACGACAGGAGCACACCTGATGGGAACGCCCCAACCATTCGTGATCTACCCGGCTCGCCGGGTCATCACCATCAACCCCGCGTTTCCCTTCGGCGAAGCCGTAGCAGTGGCCGGCGACCGCATTCTGGGTGTCGGCAGCACCGACGAGCTGGCGTCATGGGGCGAGCACCGCATCGACGATTGCTTTGCCGACCACGTGATCATGCCCGGGTTCATCGAGGCCCACTGCCATGTGATGTCGGGCGGCCTGTGGAACTCCACCTACGTCGGCTACTTCGACCGGCGCGACCCCCAGGGACTGCTGTGGCCGGGTTGCACGTCGATCGACGATGTGCTCGAACGGCTGGCCAAGGCCGCGGCGGACATGACCGACGATTCCCAGACACTGCTGGCCTGGGGCCTCGACCCCATCTACTTCCCGGGCGAGCGGCTCGTGGCGCGCCACCTCGACACCGTGATCGGCGACCGGCCGACGCTCGTGCTGCACGCCAGCGGGCACCTGGCGACGATCAACTCGGCGCTCATGGACCGATGCGGCATCGACGAGACGGCGACCAGCCCCGGCGTCGCGCGAGGCGGCGACGGGCTGCCGAACGGCGAGCTTCACGAACCCGCCGGGATGATGCTGGCCGGCGAAGCGTTCGCCGACATGATGAAGGCCAACCGCAGCGAGCAGGCCCGCTGGCGCTATGCGAACGAAGCTCGCAATGCGGGGCACACGCTGCTGACCGACTTGGGCACCACACAGCTCTGGGACCCTGAACAGCTCGGCAACTGGAAGAAGGTGACCAGCGACCCGACATATCCGGCGCGGGTCATGGTGGCGATGTCGAACCTGTTCGGGGCCACGGCCGACCCGGCAGAACTGGCCGAGCTGTGCGTGCAGCTGAAGAGCGAGCAGACCGACAAGCTGCGCTTCGGCATCGTCAAGCTGATCCTGGACGGATCGATCCAGGGATTCACGGCCCGCATCAGCTGGCCTCACTACTACAAGCCGCCGCCGGGGCACATCGGCAACGGCATGTGGCTCACGGCGCCCGACCAGATGGCCGACCTGGTGGAGCCGTACCACCGAGCCGGCTTGACCGTGCACTGTCACTGCAACGGCGACGAGGCCACCGAAGCGTTCGTCGAAGCCGTCGAGCAGGTGCTGGAGCGCTACCCCCGCTGGGATCACCGCCACACGGTGCAGCACTGCCAGCTCACCACGCCCGACCAGTACCGCCGCATGGCAGCCCTGGGCATGTGCGCCAACATCTTCTCGAACCACATCTACTACTGGGGCGACCAGCACCGGGACGTGACCGTGGGGCCCGAGCGTGCGGCGCGGATGGATGCCTGCGGCACGGCCTTGGCCAGCGGCGTCAGCTTCTCGATCCACTCGGATTCGCCGATCACGCCGCTGGGCCATCTGCACACCGCGTGGTGCGCGGTCAACCGGGTGACGGCGTCGGGCCAGGTGCTGGGACCCGACGAGCGAATCGGCGTGCCGGACGCGCTGCGGGCTATCACCATCGAGGCCGCCCGGCAGATCAAGATGGACGCCGAGATCGGCAGCATCGAGGCCGGCAAGCTGGCTGATTTCGCTGTCCTGGAAGACGACCCGCTGAGCGTCGACCCGATGGCGTTGCGCGACATCGGGGTGTGGGGCACCGTGTTGGGAGGCGTGCTCCAGCCTGCCCAGATCAGCAAGCTGTGAGCGCCGCTCCGGCGACGGGCGCACGGCAGTGCGCAGCGATGTCGCGGGCAGGGGCATGATGAGCGGTAGATGAGCCCTCCGCGCCTTCCCGTGACCGTCGTCGGCGGCTATCTCGGCGCAGGCAAAACGACGCTGGTGAACCATGTGTTGCGTTCGTCCGAAGAGCGCATCGCGGTGATCGTCAACGACTTCGGCGAGATCTCCATCGACGAAGACCTGATCGTGGCCGCCGACAGCGACAAGCTGACGTTGGCCAACGGCTGCATCTGCTGCACGCTCGCCGACGGATTCGCTGCCGCACTCATGCAGATCCGCTCAGCGGGCACACTCCCACAGCGCCTGCTCATCGAGGCCAGCGGTGTCGCCGACCCTGCCCAGATCGCTGCCTATGGCCACACGCCCGGGCTGCGACTGGACGCCGTGGTGGTCATGGCAGATGCCGAGCAAGTCCGACGCCAAGCCAACGACCGCTGGGTGGCCGACACCGTGCGGATGCAGCTCGCAGCCGCAGACCTGCTGGTGGTCAACAAGATCGACTTGCTCGAAGATGCCGACAAGGCCGACGAGCTGTGCGACTGGCTGGCAGGGCTCGCGGCCGACGCCACTGTTGTGCGGGCGAGTCGAGCTGCCGTGCCCATCGATGTGCTGCTCGGCCCCCGATCGGCCAGTGACGCAGCCAACGCACGTGAACGACCGGCGCGCGAGGGGGCTGCTGCTCCCGGATGGCACGCGGTAGAGGATCTCTTCGAATCGCAGACCGTCGTCCTCGATGCACCAGTACCCATGCCCGTCATCGAGGCGTTGCTCGCCAGTCTGTCCGATGCCGTCGCCCGGCTCAAGGGCTTGGTGCAAGCAGCGCCCGCCGCCGGCGCAAGCGACACGACCGCCAGAGAAGCCGCCGACGCAACCGCCTACCTGATCGAAGCCGTCGGCAAACGCACCTCGATGACCCCCCACGCCACGGACCCCACCCAGCCACCATCCCGCTGGGCCATCAGCCTCATCGCCCGCAAGGGCGCACTACCCCCCGACTGGCTCGCCGCACGACTCCACCCAGACTGCTGAACCGTCCTGCTCGTGAATGGCCCACGACGGCACCGACGGCTTCTCCCAGCAGCGTGAAGTGCGCTCATAGAGTGAAACGGTGCGATTCAGGGGCCGACGCGGGAACCTCTGCGTTGCGCTCTGCTGCATAGCGATTACCGCATCGGCTTGCTCCCCAGTGTCGCCTGCTGAAGAAGCTGTATCGCCACCGGCGTCGGCAGCGACGCGACATGACACAGAGAGCACTGCGGAGCCAGAAACGGCAAGTATCCGACGCAGCAGTTCACCGACGGCTCCGTACCTCTCTGCGGCTGAGCGCTGGAACGCCGTGATTGACCGATGGTCAGCGCCTGGACCGGAAGACCCAGCCTTCATCAGCGAGCTTGCAGCGTCCCTTCGACGGGCCGAGTTAGAGCAAGAACTCGCTGCGGCCGCGTTACAAGTCGAAGCCGACTTCGTCGATTCTGTCGCTTCGCCTTTCGCGGAAAGACCCTGCACGATGGACGTGTACTGCGAGCGGGATCGCCCACCGCTGGCAAGGTTCATCGACATCGCCGCTGGGCGGCGGCACACCTGCGGGCTGTTGGCCGACGGTCGGGTCCAGTGCTGGGGCGGATCATCGTTCTTCAATGACTTCTACTCCGGCGACTACTCCGAGGGCTACACCGGCACCGCGTCGAGCTGGACAACGAACAGCATCGTGCGGATCGATGCCCAAGGCGACCTGACCTGCGGTCTGCGCACCGACGCCAGTCTCTTCTGCTGGACGGGAGAGGGATCGTTTCCGCGGGACCGCCCGCTGTACTGGGAGCAACCCCGACCATACGAGAGCGGCAGCTACATCGACTTTGCGACCACCGATTCGCAGGCGTGCGCGCTCGATCTCGACGGCCGGGCTGAGTGCTGGCCGCTCCACCACTGGGACGAGCCGTTGACGGCCGCACCGCTGTCACGTCTCGGCAATTTGTCGTTCACAGCCATCGATGCCGGCAAGGCACACGTATGCGGGTTGCATCGTGACCGGGCGATTTACTGCTGGGGCAGCAACGACGCCAACCAGCTCAACGCTCCGGCCGGAGCAGCATGGGTACAGATATCCGCAGGCGCGGGACACACCTGCGCGCTCGACACCGACGGCAAGGCGGCATGCTGGGGCGACAATTCGTTCGGCCAAGCCACACCGGCTCGGCACAGCAGGTTCAGCGCACTCTCAGCCGGGGAACTGCACACATGCGGGCTGCGGCTGGACGGAAGCGCCGAGTGCTGGGGAAGCGACGCCGAGGGTCAAGCCACTCCTCCGGTCGACGCCGTCTTCACCGAACTGTCGTCGGGCGCTCTTCACACTTGCGGCCTCGCCAAGACCGGCGAACCGCGCTGCTGGGGCCTGGACGCGTACGGCCAAGCGACACCGCCTGCCGCGCTGGAACGCTTTGCCCGCCTGTCCGCCTCCTCGTGGGATTCGTCGGATCGGGTCACGTGCGGACTGCGCGACGACGGTCTCGCCCAGTGCTGGGGACGGTATTGGAATCCGCAGCTGCCGCTGAAGGACGGCGCGCGCTTCACGAAGATCGTTACCGGCCGCGACTTTGCCTGTGGGCTCCTCTTGGACGGCCGCGCATCGTGCTGGCGCTACGACGCATACAGCACGTACCCCGACCTCAATGCCGTCGTCGCAGACATCCCCAGCGATCTCAAGTTCATCGATCTCGTGATCGTGGGTCGTCGCGCCTGTGGCTTGACGAGCGGCGGCGCCATCCGGTGCTGGGGCGCGCATCAAGACCTCAACGAAAGGGATCTGCCTTCGCCTCCGACCGGCGAGCATGTCGCCATCGCAGCAAAGGATTGGAGTGCGTGCGCGATCAGCCGCAACGGCATCATCGAATGCTGGAGCGATTCCGGCGAACTCTCGGCCGACCTCAGAAGGCTCTCACTGCCCCAGCGCGGAGCGACATCCATTGGCGAGCACATCGATCCCGGAGACTCATCCGGGGCGATCTACCGCTCCATGACCTTGGGCAACGTGGCTTGGTACGGCCCTGAGGGCCAGGAACGGGCGCGTGTGCACGGTTGCGCGCTGCACCAGCACCAGACCGTCTCTTGTTGGGGTGCCAACGAATTCGGGCAGGCATCACCTCCGAGCGGGCTGCGGTTCAGCAGTGTCACGGCCGGGGGCAGGCACACCTGCGGCATCACAGCTGATGGGCAAGCCCGCTGCTGGGGCGCCGACGATGCCGGGCAGTCGACGCCGCCCGCAAACGCGAACTTCACCGAGATACATGCAGAGCATGACAGCACCTGCGGTTTGAGTACAGCCGGCGACGTGATCTGCTGGGGCGACCACGGACTGTCCGCTCCGGCACAGCTCGTGCCGTTCGTCGTCAACCTGCCCGAACAACACTTCACCGACATCATGGAGCTCGACCGGCTCGGCATCTTCGATGGGACCGAGTGCACAACGCAGCGATTCTGCGCCGATACGCCGCTGACGCGCTCAACCATGGCCGTCTGGCTTGACCGGCTGCTGCATGACGAGGCAGTGATCACCTCCCCCGCGAGCGGCGCAGCCGTCGAGTTCGACGACGCGCCCGCTGAGCTGTGGTGGTCCGCTCACGCACAGGGGCTCCTTGACCTCCGAGCGATGACCCCGTGCGATGCCGAAGCGCACCACTTCTGCCCGAACGACTATGTCTCACGAGCGGAACTCGAACAGGCCTTGGTGCATTCGCTCAGGCATCATCTCGACAGCGGGATGCGCTCGACACCAGCCGTCGCGTTCGCCAACGCACAGGTTGCGATAAGCGCCGTCGTCGAGAGCATTTGCATCGGCCGTGTACCGAGAGCGTGTGAGCAGGCCGCCGTCACGAGAGGACAAGCGGCGACGGTGCTTAACCGTTTCAGGGAGCACATGAAGAGACTCGCACTCCCCGAGTTCACCTCAGTTTCGACCGACTACAACGGCGGATGCGGCCGCCGCGCGGATGGCACTGTCGAGTGCTGGGGCGAGGATGGGTCTGGCGAGGCGTACGTAGCAACCGACGACCGCGTCCTCGATGTGTTCTACGACGGCTACTACTGGTGCGGCAGAACGGTCAGTCGCGAGCGGGCGTGCCGCGGATGGGACGGCTACAACTACTCCCACGCACGCGAGTCGCTGGCTCTCGCGTCACGAGCGGACATCGCCTTCGGCAGTGTCTACGCGTGCGGCATCGAACCCGATGGCGCTCTGACATGCGTCGGAGGTGTGCCAACTGACGGAGGCGGCTGGCCGTACGAGGAGGCGAATCCGTCGATACCGCTGGCCCACGAAGATCGCCATGAACACATTCCTGGCCTTCGCCGTTACTCGACGCTGTTGCCTCAGACCGGAGGATTCACTCAGGTCGCTGTCGGCTACCTGCACCGATGTGCACTGCTGCTCGACGGCAGGGCCGTGTGTTGGGGAAAGAACGAGTTCGGCGAGGCCGTGCCGCCGGGCGATGGGCGTTACTCGCGGTTGGCTCTGGGCGTCAACCACACATGCGGGATCCGCCTAGACGGCACCGCCGAGTGCTGGGGGTTCGATGACGACGGCCGCTCCTCGCCGCCGTCGATCCAGATGATCACGCCCGCAGCGCCGTCCGGGCCAGCAGCCGGCATTCTCGGTGACTTGCAGGCTCGCCCCGTGCGCCTGCAGGCGTTAGCAGCGACCGACACGGTCACCTGTGGGCTCACCTCTGAAGGCCACATCGTTTGCTGGGGTCGGTACGGATCCCCATCAGTCGAGGTCGAGGCGCAGCGGGATGACTCAAGCGAATGGTGGGCTTCGGAGACGCCCACCGTGCGACCTCCGGCTGACATCGAAGGCCAAGTGTTCGCATCGATCGACGCTACGGACGGATACTTCTGCGCGGAGCGCCTCGACGGAAGCCATCGTTGCTGGGGCTCGAGCTCATTCCGACGCTCGCTGGACATCGACGCCCGATTCGTCGAGGTCAGCGCGAGCGATCGATACACATGCGGTCACCGAGTCGACGGATCCGGCCAATGCTGGGACGCCTGGAACGATGCACACTTCCACGCATCGACCGAGCGTTTCTCGTCGGTTACCACGGCGAGCACGTACGCCTGCGGTCGAGCCGCTAGTGCCTTCGCATCGTGCTGGACCTTGCATCCCGAGCTTCCGGTGCCCGACGAAGCAGCCGCTGGAGGCTTCACACAGCTCAGTGACTCCGGTCACCACACGTGTGTGTTGGCGCCCGACGACGCAGTCGACTGCTGGGGGCGCAACGATGCCGGGGAAGCCACGCCGCCTGCTGGACGTTCGTACGCGCAGATCTCAGCTGGTGGTCTTGAGGGGTACGCCGGCGGCGACATTCACTACCACGCGCATACCTGCGGTGTCGGGAAGGACGGCGCGCTCGACTGCTGGGGCGATGATCGCTTTGGACAGTCAACGCCTCCGGCAGGCGGCGACTTCGTCAAGGTGGCGGCAAGCGGCATACATGCCTGTGCCCTGCGTACAGACGGAGAAATCGTCTGCTGGGGATGGGGGTATGGCGATGGCAGAGCGCCGCCGGCTTCGCACGACTATTCGGATGTCGTTGTCGGCGCAGGCGGGGGGTTCTGGTTTCCCTACGAAACCAATGATGGCGAGATCGTGCATTCTGCGCACACCTGCGGGCTGCGACTCGACGGCATCGTTGACTGTTGGGGCACTACCTATTCGCCGAACAAGCCCTATAACCGATATGAACCCGATTCCCGCAGCCGCTTCACGTCCATCAGCTCCGGCCGCAGCCACGTCTGCGGCGTGCGCACCGACGGCGCGATCGAGTGCTGGGGCATCCCGGCGTTCATCGCTTACTGACGCTGGTACATCGCTCCACGGCCGAGCACGCGACCTGCGGCGCGAACCTGACCGAGTCCCGAGGCAGAAGGCTCTGGATCGGTTGCGCCGGTAAGTGGGGTCAGATCTCCCAGAGGTATGACAGGGGAAGCGCCATGACGCGGTCCGCTACCGGCAGCGCCGTTGAGCCTGTGCAGAGAACGAGGCCGATCTCGAACCTGTCTCCGATGAGGTCCCTGAGCCATGTCAGCCACTTGGCGTCGGTGGGCCGCACTGTCGCACCGGCCTTGATCTCGACCGCGATCACCCGACCGTCCGGTCGCTCGATGAGCAGGTCCACCTCGCGTCCGCGGGAGTCGCGGTAGTGACAGAAGTTGACAGGCTGGCCCATCGCCGCGGCTTGGCGACGCAGCTCGTTGACTGCGAAGGTCTCGTGCAGCGGTCCGCGCTGCACGCTGGCCGGACCGTCCAGCGACTTCGCGGTGAGTCCCAGCAGCGCCGTTGCGAGCCCGGTGTCGTTGACATGGACCTTCGGGCGGCGCTTAGCGCGTGTGGCCGCGCCAGTGGCCCAGCCGGACATGCGGCTGACGAGGTGAGTCATCTCCAGATACGACAGGTAGTCGGCAGTGGTGTCGATGCTGCCCAACTCCAGGTCGCGATGGATGTCGCGCATCACGAGTTCCGAGGCCGTCCTGGCCGCGGCCGCTCGGAGCAAACGCGCCAGCTCGGTGGACCGTCGAGCCCCGGTGACCTCGACGATGTCGCGAGTCACAGCGGTATGCACGTATGCGTCGAACCACAGCCGGCGATCTGATTCCCCCAAGCTGATTGCTTCGGGATAGCCGCCGCGACAGATGCGGTCGGCATAGTCGGCCCGGGTCACTGCTGACGGTGCGGCATGCAAGAGCTCGTGGGCTGCGGTCGCGTGGGCGCGAGCGTCATCAAGCAAGTACGTCAACAACCCGTCGCCGCTGCCTTCCATCTCGACTTGCGAGAACGGCGCCAGGTCGAAGAACACTGCTCGGCCGGCCAGCGACTCTGAGAACACCGGAACCGTCAGGAAGTTCGTCGAGCCGGTCAGCAGGAAGCCGCCCGGGGTCGGGTCGGCATCGACCGCCAGCTTGACGGCGCGGATGAGGTCGTCGCCGCCCCGCTGTACCTCGTCGATCACGATCGGCCGGGGGCGGCCAGCTATGAAACCTGTCGGATCGTCGAGCGCGAATGAGCGAACTGTCGGATCGTCGAGATTGAGATAGGTGCCACTGCCCACGATCCGGTGCGCCAAGGTCGTCTTGCCCGACTGCCGTGGCCCCCCGAGCACGACGACTCGAAAGGTGTCCAGCGAATGCCGCAACCTGGGCTCAATGCGACGTTGGACTTCCCCGTGCCCAGTCACCACCGATATGCCTCCTTGCCCTCATCCCGGCTCGATATGTCGGACCCGGCAAATGCGCCGGTCTGCGTCCTCACCTTCTCTGGCCATGCAAGGCTAGTAGGTGTTTTGCCGCATGGCTAGTAGGTGTTTTACCAACCTGTAGCGGCGGTCACTTCCAGAGGGCGCAGATCGGGATGGCCTCGATGCGGTCGCCGAGGGTGAACCGATCCGAGGCCTGTATCGGCCGGAATGTCCCTATTGCGCATGTTTCGATGTATGTATTGCGCATCCCGTGATGCATCTATTGCGCATGCACCAGTGTCGCTGCCGTCGCTGCAGCGCAAACTGCCGAGATTGAGTGCACCGCTGGTACGGGTGCTCGGGTCGGCGGGGGCGGTTGCATGCCAGACTCGTTGTGGCAATCTGCCAGCGCTGCCCGAAGCCGCTCCCGAGTTCCTATCCCGGAGTCCTCACATGGCGATCACCATTCCTGAACCTGATGTCAACAACGTGTGGCGACTGGAGACGCCGGGCAACGAGGGGTGGGTGCGCTCTGCACGGCCGGACGCCGACGACAAGTTCTTCATGTGCTCGGCAGACGGTCATGTGCAGGAGCCGAACACGTTTCTGTATGACCGCATCGACCCGGCGTACCACCACCGGCTGCCGACCATCGCCGTCACCAAGGCGATGGACGTGCACGGCAAGGGCACCAAGGGCGACGGCGCCAAGAGCGACGACGGCAAGGGCGAGGGCGCAAAAGGCGAGGGCGGCGGCGCGACCGAGGAGCAGTTCTTCCAGAAGGCCGAGGGGTTCCGCCCGGCGAAGCTCAACTGGACCAAGCCCTTCGAAGGCCACGAGAAGCTGCGCAACCAGTCCGGGCGCAGCCCCGCGGCCCGGCTGGCTGACCTGACGCTGGACGGCTGCGACGCCGAGATCCTGTTTCCGAACAAGGGCCTGAGCATCTGGGCCACGCCCGATGCCGATTTCAGCCACGCCATGTGCCGGGCCTACAACGAATGGGCCTGGGAAGAATTCGCCGACTACAACGACCGGCTGGCCCCGATGGCCTGCATCGCGCCCGCGGCGCTCGACAAGGCCATCGCGGAGATCCAGCGTTGCGCAGCGCTCGGGTTCAGGGGCTTGAGCCTGCCGGCCAAGCCGGTGTTCGGGCCGCCCGACGTGGACGACCTCAACTACAACCTGCGCGAGATGGAGCCGCTGTGGGACTGCATCGACGAGGTCGAGCTGCCCGTTACGTTCCACGTCTCAACTGGGCGCGACCCGCGCACGTCGCGCAGTCAGGGCGGCGCCGTCATCAACTACGCCGTGCACTCGCTGGCGCCCACCATGGAGCCGCTGGTCAACATCTGCGCGTCCGGTGTTGCCGAGCGGCACCCGAAGCTGCAGTTCGGCTCGATCGAGGCCGGCATCGGCTGGGTGCCGTGGATGCTGACCGCGATGGACGAGGCGTACCTCAAGCACCACATGTGGGTACGGCCCAAGCTCGAGATGCTGCCCAGCGAGTACTTCAAGCGGCAGGGCTTCGCCAGCTTCCAGGAGGATCCCGCCGGCCTGGACCTCGCCCGCGAGCACGGCCTGGTCGACAACTTCCTGTGGGCGAACGACTTCCCGCACCACGAGGGCTCGTGGCCCTATTCGGCCCAGGCCATCGAGCGCACGATGAGCCACCTCGACGACGGCGAGCGGGCCAAGATCCTGGGCCTCAACAGCGCCCGCATTTTCCGCTTCGACATCCCCGAGCGCTACCTTCACCATCCCGACGCAGCCGCAGTCGCGGCCCTGTGCTGAAGCTCACCCGTCCGCGATCGTGGGGACGTGGGAGAGGCGGCCGCTGGACTGCTAGGCGTTGACGGCGTAGGGCACGGGGTCACCGGCTAGGGCCAGGTTGACCTGTTCGGCGATCTGGGTGCCGGCGCGGTCTTGCGCCTCTGAGGTGCTGGCACCGAGGTGCGGGGTGGCCACAACATCGGGTCGGCCGAAAAGCGGCGACTCGGTCGCCGGTTCGGTCGCGTAGACGTCTACCGCCACGCCGCCGAGCCTGCCGGCGTCCAACGCAGCGGCCGCCGCCGCCTCGTCGAGGATGCCACCCCGCGCGGTGTTGACGATCAACGCGTGCGGGCGGCACTTGGCCAGGTTCTCGGCCCCCAGCAGCCCCGCCGTCTCGGGCGTGCGGGGCATGTGCAGCGTGATGATGTCCGATCGCACCAGCAGTTCGTCGAACTCGACCATCTCGACATCGGCGGCTCGGCCGGATTCCGCGCTCACATAGGGGTCGCAGGAAATGAGCTCCACATCGAACGGGGCGATCCGCTGGGCGACGAGGCGGCCGACTCGGCCGATGCCCAGGATTCCAATCGTCTTGCGGTAGATCTCCATGCCGCCCCAGCGGCTGCGCTCCCAGCGGCCGTCCGCGAGTGCTTGGTGTGCTTGAGGCACGTGGCGCGCCAGCGCCAGCATGAGCGCCACGGTCATCTCTGCCGCAGACACCACGTTGCTGGACGGCGCGTTGCACACAAGCACGCCGCGCTCGGTTGCAGCGGCCACATCGACATTGTCGAGCCCTACGCCGGCACGCCCGACGACGACCAGCGAATCGCCTGCCGCGAGGACATCGGCGTCAACCTGGGTGGCCGAGCGGATGACCAGCGCCTGCGCCCCGGCGACGGCGTCGCGCAGCTCATCCGGGCCGAGCCCCGTACGGACGTCGACGTCGTGACCGGCCTCGCGCAGCAAGTCGAGGCCGGCGTCGGCCAACGTCTCGGCAACCAGGACCCGTGCCACGTCACCCGACCAGGTCTGCGATGCGGCTGATGCCTTCGGCCAGATCGTCGAGCCCGAGAGCGAATGAGAAGCGCGCGTAGCCGGAGGCGCCGAAGGCCTCGCCGGGCACGAAGGCCACCTTCGCGTGCTCGAGCACGGCCGCCGCCAATTCGAGCGTGGTCGTGACTTCTGTGCCGCCGTAACGGCGCCCCAGCAGCCCTTCCATGTTGGGGAATGCGTAGAACGCGCCTTCGGGCTCGGGACAGTCCACGCCCTCGATCGAGTTGAGCATCTCGGTGATGCGTTGGCGCCGCACGTCGAACGCGGAGCGCATCATCGCAACCGCTTCGAGATCTCCCGACACGGCAGCGAGAGCGGCGGCTTGTGCCACGTTGCAGACGTTGGACGTGGCATGGCTCTGCAGGTTGGCGGCGGCGGCGATCACGTCTGACGGCCCGGCCATCCACCCGACCCGCCAGCCCGTCATGGCGTAGGTCTTGGCCACGCCGTTCAGCACGACGCAACGGTCGGCGATCTCGGGAACCAGCACCGGGAGCGAATGGTGCTCGGCGTCGCCGTAAGTGAGGTGCTCGTAGATCTCGTCGGTGATCACCCACAGACTGTGCTCCGAAGCCCACTGGCCGATCGCGATGATCTCCTCGCGCGGGTAGACGGCGCCGGTGGGGTTCGACGGCGACACGAACAGCAGGGCCTTGGTGCGATCGGTGCGTGCCGCTTCGAGCTGTTCGACGCTGACGCGGAATCCGGATTCGATGCCGGCAAACACTTCGGTCGGCACGCCGCCGAACACCCGGACCGCCTCGGGATACGTCGTCCAGTACGGGGCGGGAAGCAGCACTTCGTCGCCCGGGTCCACCAGCGCAGCCATGGTGTTGTAGACAGCTTGCTTGCCGCCATTGGTGACCAGGAACTGGCTGGCATCCCAGTCGAGACCGCTGTCGCGCTTGGTCTTGGCTGCCAGCGCGGCCTTCAACGCAGGTTGCCCTCCGGCCGGCGAATAGCGGTGATTGGCAGCGTCGCGGCATGCGGCCACTGCTGCATCCACGATGTGGGGAGGGGTCGGGAAGTCGGGCTCGCCGGCGCCGAAGCCGATCACGTTCTCCCCCGCCGCCCGCAGCGCCTTGGCCTTGGCATCCACCGCCAGGGTTGCTGATGGCGCGATGGCTGCCAGCGCAGTCGAAACTCGATTGCTCATTGGGCGTCTCCCGTCCACTCGACGTGCTGCCGCGAACGCCCGACAGTCTCGCCGCCCAGCGGCCGCATCAGGCGCGGGGCACCCTCCTCGGCGGAGCCGGGCGCGAAGTCAGTGTCGAACTTCGTCTGCGACTTGTAGCGAAAATGTGGTTGTCGGCGGCACGGACGGGCGCAATAGTGGCAGCCAATGGCTGGCACTCCCCCATCGATTTCGATTCCCGCAGAACTGCGGCCTGCCGACGGGCGCTTCGGCTCAGGGCCGTCCAAGGTGCGCCCCGAGGCCGTCAAGGCACTTGAAGCTCGTGCGCTCGACTACATGGGCACATCGCATCGTCGCACCGGCGTGCGATCTGTGATGGGTCGGCTGCGCGCAGCCATGACCGAGCTGTTCGGACTCGGCGACGGCTGGGAGGTGGTGCTGGGCAACGGCGGCAGCACCGGATTCTGGGACGCAGCGGCCTTCTCGCTGATCGAGCGGCGCTCCCAGCACCTGACCTTCGGCGAGTTCTCCGAGAAGTTCTCGGCCGTCACTGCCGCCGCACCGCACCTCGACGACCCGGTGGTCATCACAGCGCCCTACGGCAGCCACCCCGTGCCCGAGGCGGCCGATCCCGCGGAGATCGACGTGTACGCGCTGACGCACAACGAGACGTCGACCGGCGTGACGATGCCGCTGACGCAGTCGCAACTGGACCCGTGTCGGCAAGGCGCCGCGTCGGCACTCGTCATGGTCGACGCCACCTCGGCGGCTGGAGCGATGACGTGGGATCCCCGAGATGTCGACTGCTACTACTTCGCTCCGCAGAAGGCGTTTGCGGCCGATGGCGGGCTGTTCATCGCACTG
>JAJEIW010000029.1 GCA_022828045.1 Acidimicrobiia bacterium
GCTCGACGAGGCGATCAGCTACGCGCGGGACCTGGGACGCTTCAGCGCTCCGTGGTCGATGGCCCAGATCAAGCGCCAAGTGTGGGGACAGCTCGACGAGGCACGCAGCGACGCCTTGGAGGAGTCCAACGCGCTCATGCGGGAATCGCTCACACGACCGGACTTCAAGGAAGGCGTCCAGAGCTTCGTGGAGCAGCGCGACCCCAACTTCGAGCCGGTCTCGGCTGCCTCTGATTGATCTGGGTCTGAGTCAACTGGGATCTGATCGACTCCCTGCCCAGGGGTTCTGGCACCTGCCGGGGCGGTGACGCGACGGTGAACGACACGCTCGTCGCGTTTGCCGTGCTGGCTTGGCTGGCGTACCTGGCCAGTCGGCTGCTGGCGCGGCATCACCTGCCCGAGCTGGTCGCATTCCTCATCGTCGGTGCGCTGCTGGGCCCGTCGGGGCCGCCGTTCATGCAGCTGATCGACGAGCCGTCGCTGATCGCGCTGCGACCCGTCACCGAGGTGGCACTGGCAGTGCTCATGTTCGTGATCGGCGAACGAGTCTCGGTGCGGGCACTGAGAGCCGCGAGATGGACGCTCACGACGGGCGTCATCCAGTTCGTGCTGAGCGCAGTCGCGGTGTTCTGGGTGACGAGCAGGCTCGGCGCCGACCGTCCGGTCGCGCTGGTGCTCGGCGCGCTCGCCGGTGCCGGCGCACCGATGACGATCGCGCACATCGTGACTTCCGTGCGTGCCCGCGGCAGCTATCCCACCGGCATCGTGGGCACCCATGCCGTGTCGGACGCGCTGGCGACCACGACGTTCGCTGCGGTGCTCCCGATAGCGCTGCTGCTGTCGGACGAGGCTGCCGACATCGGCGGCGCGCTGGTGAACTTCGTCCAGCTCGGCATCGGAGGCGCGGTGCTGGGACTGATCCTGGGCTGGTTCATCTCGCGGCTCGGCTTCCAGATCGAGACCTCCGGCGAGCTGTTGCTGTTCGTGCTGGTGCACATCGTGATCGCGTGGACCGTTGCCGGATTCGCCGAGATCTCGCTGCCGCTGGCAGCGCTCGTCGCGGGTGCCACGGCGGCGACGGTGTCGCCGCAGGCATTCTCGGTGCGCCTGTTCCGCACGATCAAGACCATCGAGCAGCCGCTCTACCTGCTGTTCTTCGCGCTGGCCGGTGCGTCCATCCACCTCTCCGATGTGCCCAAGGTCGGGCTGGTCGGCATCGCTTACATCGTCGTGCGTGTGGCGGCCAAGATCGTCGGCGGCCTCGCCGGCGGCCTCACCGGGGGCCTCGGCTGGCGGCGATCGTTTCGGCTGGGAGTCAACCTGACGCCTCAGGCGGGCGTGGCCGTCGGCCTTGCGGTCCTCGCTTCCGAGCGCTTGAGCGACGTCGGTTCCGATGCAGGCGTCGAGGCCGCCACCGTGGTGCTCGGCGCCGTCGTGCTGTTCGAGCTGATCGGGCCCCTCTTCGTTGCGCGGGACCTGCGTGACTGGTCGTCCGAGGAGGACGACTCCGGCACTGCTCCCGAAGAGTTCGAGCTGCCCGCACATGTGCTGGTGGCAGCTCCGGTCCCGGTGGAGCTGCCCGAATGGCTGATCGACCAAGCGGCCCGGTGGCGCTCGTCGCTGGTGGTGTTGATGCCAGGGGAGCGAGACGAGCCCCACGCGGCACAGATCGGGGAGCGATGCGGGAGCCGCGACGTGGACTTCGAGTTCCGTTCGCTGCGAAACGAGAGCTTCACCGGTGCGGTGGTGCGCTCTCGCAGCCAGCACCAGGCGGACCTCGTCGTCCTGTTCGCCCCGCGCCCGCCGGCCGGAGCCTCCCGGCTGGTGCTGCTGCCGTCCGAGCGCATCGCGCGCCAGCTGCCGGTGCCGGTACTCACCTTCCCTCTGAACCTGCCGGAGGAGGACCAACCGCCGCGGCCTCGCCGGTTGCCGTGGCAGAGCCCGGGGCGGGGCGAGTGAGCCAGCCGGCCGGCAACCCGGCGGGAGCGGATCCGCCAGACGCCACCGAAGCGCTGGTCGGGGCAGCACGCGATATCGCCGCGGACGCGGGATCGCTCACATTGCGGTGGTTCGGCCGTCGCGATCTCGGTGTCACCTGGAAGCGGGACGGTACCGAGGTGACCGAAGCCGACCGGGCGGCGGAGCGCCTCGTCCGGGACCGGATCGGTGAGCAGTTTCCCGATGACGCGATCTTCGGCGAGGAAGAGGGCGGCGCAATCCGGCCTGAGGGTCGGACATGGATCGTCGACCCCATCGATGGGACGCGGGGCTTTGTGCGAGGTGTTCCCCTGTACGCGACGCTCGTGGCGCTGGTCGATCCTCACGGTCCGCTGGTGGGCGTCATCGACCTGCCGGTGCTCGGGCAGACGCTCGCCGCCGGGAGAGGCACCGGCTGCTGGCAGGACGACCATCGCTGCACGGTGAGCCATCACGCTGAGCTCAGCGGAGCGCTCGTCAACACCTCGGACTACAACACCTTCGAACCGACCCAATTCGAGGCGTTGCGCTCCCGCGGTGCGATGATGCGCACGTGGGGCGACGCATACGGCTACTTCCTCGTCGCCACCGGGCAGGCTGAGGCGATGATCGATCCGGTATGCGAGACATGGGACCTCGCCCCGATGCCGGTGATCATGTCGGAGGCCGGCGGCATCTTCACCGATGTCGATGGCCGGCCTGAGTACCGCAACCGCAACGGCATCGCCACCAACGGCGTGCTCCACGAGGAAATCGTCGACGCCATGGCCGCCCGCCCCCCGAACAGCCATGCCGAGTGACGCCCGCCGCAGGGCCGAACTCCAGCTGCCTGAGCGCGATCGGATGCCCCGCTGGGTGCCGCGTGCGATCGGGCTGGCATTGCTGGGCGTCGTGGGTCTGGCGACGGCGGCGTGGCTGCTCGACCGGCTGCGCGATCTCTTGGTGGTGCTGCTGGTGTCGCTGTTCCTGTCGTTTGCCATGGAGCCGGCCGTCAACTGGCTGGCGCGCCGGGGATGGAAACGCGGGCTTGGCACAGCGGTCGTCTTCTGTGTCTTCGCCGCGGCGGCCTTGGGATTTCTGGCTGCCATGGCATCGGTCCTGGCCGACCAGATCACCAAGCTGATCGACGCTGCGCCCGGCTACCTGGCCGATATCGAGCGCTGGGCAGACGACCAGTTCGGCATCCAGCTCAGCACCGGCGATCTGCGAGCCCAGTTCACCGAGGGCGGCACGGCGGCATCGCTGTTGGGTGACGTCGCCGGCAACCTGGTATCGGTCGGCTCGACTGTGGTCAACGTCGCGATCCAGATGCTGACCGTTGCCTTGTTCACCTTCTACCTGGTCGCAGACGGCCCGCGGCTGCGCCGCTTGGTCTGCTCCGCGCTGGTGCCGTCCCGCCAGGCCGCCGTGATGCGCGGCTGGGAGCTGGCCATCGACAAGACCGGCGGCTACATCTACTCCAGGACGCTGCTCGCAATCGCAGCGTTCCTGGTGCACTGGGCCGCCTTCGCCATCATCGGCGTGCCGTTCCCGCTGCCGCTCGCGATGTGGGTGGGCGTGCTGTCGCAGTTCGTTCCGGTCGTCGGCACCTACCTGGCGGGCGTGCTGCCGCTGCTCATCGCGCTGCTCGACGAGCCGATCAGCGCCTTGTGGGTTCTCATCGTGGTGCTCGCGTACCAGCAGATCGAGAATTACCTGCTCGCGCCCCGGGTGACCGCTCACACCATGAACATCCATCCCGCCGTCGCGTTCGGCTCGGTTCTCGTGGGCGCCGCGCTGCTCGGCTCAGCCGGAGCACTGCTGGCAGTTCCCGCTGCTGCGACCATCCAGGCCTTCGTGTCCACCTACATCAAGCGGCACGAGCTCATCGAGTCAGAACTGTTCGAGACCCACGAGAGCGAAGCGGACGTCGCTGACGGCCACGATGAGCTGGCTGTCGTGGACCCAGGCGAGTCTGTGGACGCGGATGCGGACCCAGCGGCCGATTCCGGATCGCCGCCAGCCGGGTGATGGCGGTCCTCGTTGACGACGCCCGGTGGCCATGGCGAGGTCGACGCTGGGCGCATCTCGTCTCCGACGAGAGCTACGAGGAACTGCACCTGTTCGCTGCGTCAATCGGCAAGCGACGGGCGGCATTTCAGGGCGACCATTACGACGTCGACGAGGCCGAGCGGGAGCTTGCCCTCGCTGCAGGCGCCGTAGCAGTCAACAGCCGCGAACTGGTAGCTCGCCTGCGCGCGGCCGACTTGCGCCAGCGCAATGCCCGCCGGGCCGACAATCGCACGTGAGCCTGCCCGAGGCAGGCACCCCAGGCGGCTCAGAACACCTCGAGGTGCTCCATCACGGCGTCGATGAAGCCGAAGTTCTTCGGCGTCGCGAAGTGGTCACAGCCGCGCAGCTCAGTGAACGAAGCATCTGCCAGGGCGTCGAGCAGCGGGTCTGCCGGGCCGGCGAAGTCTTCGGTACCCAGCACCACCCGCACCGGATGGGTGATGCGTGCGAACTCGTCGTCGCCAAGCGGCGCGTGCTTGCGGCGCATGAACGCGGCCAGCGCCTGACCGTCTTGGTCTGGCTCGGCGGCATAGCGGGCGAAGGTCTGGGCGTGCACGTCATCGGCCGGGGCGTCGCCCGAAACTCCCCGCGCAATGCGCTCGGCCTGCTCGTCATCGCGCTCGAACAGGTTGCGGCCGACGCCCGAGATCACCAAGCGGTCGAATCGTTCGGGTGCGATCGACGCCATCACCAGCAGCGTGCGCGACCCCATCGAGAAGCCCACGCCGTCGACGGTCTGATCGCCCGCTTCTTCGGCCAGCCGCTCGACCAGCTTGGCTTCCATTTCTGCGTAGTCGGCAGGATCGTGCGACTTGGGCGCCGATCCGTGGCCTGGCAGGTCCCACGCGATGATCTCGCGCCCGCCGTCGGCCAGCAGGTCCAGGATGCCGGTCGGCTGCCACGTGCTCGCCACCGAGCCGGTGAAGCCGTGAAGCAGGAGCACAGGGTTCGCCATGGCGGAAGTCTGGCAGAGCCGTGACATACCCTGCATCGGGGCGTTGGGCACCCACGTCCCGCTGAACGACACCCAGAGCGAGTGGCGAACCATGAGCACGACGACTGCACCGCCCATCCGGATTGCCAACTGCAGCGGCTTCTTCGGAGACCGTCTCTCCGCTGCCCGCGAGATGGTCTCCGACGGCCCGATCGATGCCCTCACGGGCGACTGGCTCGCCGAGCTGACGATGCTGATCCTGTCGCGCATCGCCGCGAAGCGCCCCGGCGCCGGCTACGCCCGCACCTTTGTCACCCAGATGGAGGAGGTGATGGGGACCTGCCTGGACCACGGAATCAAGGTCGTCTCCAATGCCGGGGGGCTGCACCCGGAGGGCTGCGCCGACGCGGTGTCCGATGTCGCGGATCGGCTGGGATTGAAGCCGTCGATCGCGTATGTGGACGGCGACGATCTGACCGATCGGCTCGCCGAGCTGATCGCATCGGGCAACGACTTCGCGCATCTCGACACCGGCCAGCCGCTCGGCGATCTGGCCGACCGCATCGTGACGGCGAATGCCTACATCGGCTGCTGGGGGATCGTCGAGGCGCTCAACCAGGGCGCTGACATCGTCATCACCGGGCGGGCGACTGATGCAGCCGTCGTGGCAGCTCCCGCGGCGTGGCATCACGGCTGGACCCGCGACGACTGGGATGCCCTGGCCGGGGCGATCGTCGCCGGTCATGTCATCGAGTGCGGCGGGCAGGCCACCGGCGGCAACTACAGCTTCTTCACCGAGATAGCCGACATGACCTACCCGGGGTTTCCCTGGGCCGAGGTCGCAGCGGACGGTTCGAGCGTGATCGGCAAGCACGCCGGCACCGGCGGGGAGGTCTCGGTCGGCACCGTGACGTCACAGCTGCTGTACGAGATCCAGAGCGAGCGGTACTTCAACCCCGACGTGGTAAGCCGCTTCGACTCCATCGAGCTCTCCCAGATCGGGCCGGACCGGGTGCGCATCGGCGGCGTGCGGGGCGAGCCGGCGCCGCCCACGCTGAAGGTGGCCATGAACTACCAGGGCGGGTACCGCAACCAGATCTCGATCGGGCTGACGGGGCTTGACATCGGGGCCAAGGCCGAGCTGATCGAGCGGCAGTTCTGGCACGCGTGCCCGTACGGCCCCGGCGACTACGAGACCGTGGTGCGCAAGTTCCTGCCGACGCACAAGGCCGATCCGGCCACCAACGAGGAGGCGGTTGCGGTCTACAAGATCATCGTGAAGGATCCTGACGAGCGCAAGGTCGGCCGGGCGTTCTCCAACGCCGGAACAGAGATCGGCCTGTGCTCCATTCCGGGAATGTTCGGCACCGGCGGAGGTCCGGGTCCGGGTCAGCCGTTCGGCGTGTACTGGCCGGCGCTCGTCGATGCCGAGCTCGTGCCGATGAACGTCGTGGTGGACGGCCGGCGCACGGTGGTCGACAGCACCCCGCCGGAGGTCTTCTTCGAGAGCGCCGAGGTGGCGACGCCCGACCGGGTCGAGCCGCCGGGCGGGCCGACCAGAGCCGCCCCGCTCGGCACGCTGTTCGGCACCCGGTCGGGCGACAAGGGCCCGAACGCGAACCTCGGCATCTTCGCCCGGTCGGCCGAGGCCTACTGGTGGCTGTCCGATTACTTGACAGCGGATCGTCTCGCGGAGTTGATGCCCGAGGCAGCCGAGCACAAGGTGGATCGCTACGACCTGCCCAACATCTGGAGCCTCAACTTCATCTTCCACGGCATTCTGGAGGAAGGCGTGGCAGCGTCGACGCGGCAGGATCCCCAAGCCAAGGCCCTGGGGGAGTACCTGCGGGCCAAGATCGTCGAGATTCCCGAGGCGCTGCTGCCGTAGTGAGGACCCCTCGTCAGCGGTGCTGGAGGTCTTGCAGGGGCATGCGCGGGCCGTGGCGGGGCGGCGCCCCAGCCGACTTGGCCAGCGCCTGCACCCGGGCCCGTTGCCCGCGATAGGGCTCGAGCAGCTCCAGCATGCGGTCGTCGTCTCCGCGTCTTTCGCCGGCCAGGTGCCAGGCGACGTAGCTGGGTATCTGGTAGTCGCCGATGATGACCGAGTCGGGGTCGCCGTGGCAGAGCAGCACGACGATCGATGCGGTCCACGGGCCGATGCCCCGGACTGCCTGCAGGCGCTCGCGAGCCGCCTCCGGCGCGAGCTGGGCCACGCGCTCCAGAGTGGCTGCCCGGCGAGCGAACGCGATGATGGCCTCGGCGCGGCGGCGCTCGACATCGAAGCGGTGGAACTCGTGGTACGCCAGCGAGGCCATGAGCCCGGCCGTCGGCGGCAGCCGCAGCGCCTCGGGCGCGGGACCAGGCGGCCTGCGACCCCAGCGCCGCAGGATGCCCTGCCACGAGTTCTTGGCGTTCAGTCCGGTCACCTTCTGGCCGCACACGGTGGGGACCACATGCTCCCAGATCGTGCCGGTGGCTGTCAGCCGGCGGGCAGGCCAGCGACGCACCCACCCGGCCACGACGGCGTCGAGGGGGATGAGCGCTGCGGGTTCGTCCTGGCTGCCGAGCAGTGCGGGCACGCCTGCCGCAGCCTCCGATGCACCCGGTCCCCAGCCGATCACCTCCGCGCAATGCCCGCTGCGGGTGATGCGCAGCGTGGCCTCGCCTGCAGGTGTGTCCTGGGCACGCCAGATGTGCGGGCCCGCATACAGCACGGGACCCAGCGCTCCCTTGCCGCCGACCCGCCCGAGCGACCTGCCGGCGTCCAGCGAGTAGTCGAACTCGAAACGCTGCCGCAGATCGGGCGACCGGGTGCTCGCGGCCGGTGCCGGCCCGACGCCGGATCGCATCAGAGCATCGCCTAGGAGGCCGGCTCCGCGATCACCGGGTTTGTGAGCGTCCCGATCCCCTCGATGGTGATCGACACGTCGTCTCCGTCGCTCAAGAACGCCGGCGGTTTCCAGTAGGCCCCCACTCCCTCAGGAGTGCCCGTGGCGATGATGGTGCCCGGATCGAGCGTGAATGCCGTCGAGAGGTGCGCGACGATCTCGTAGCAATCGAAGATCAGATCGTCGGTCTTGGCGTCCTGGCGAACCTCGCCGCTCACCTCGGTGACCAAGCGGCACGAATGCGGATCGATCGAGTCGCTGGTGACCATCCACGGTCCGCACGGCCCGTGGGTATCCCACGACTTGCCCATCATCATCGTCGGGCTCGCTCGCTGCCAGTCGCGCACGCTGACGTCGTTCATGATCGTGTAGCCCGCGATGTAGTCCGGCACCTCAGACGCCGACACTGAGCGAGCGGTGCGCCCGATGACGACGGCCAGTTCGCCTTCGTAGTCGATCATGTCCGGCGCTGCGGCCGGAATGTGGATCGGCTCGTGGGGCCCGATGATGCAGTTGTGGTGCTTGTTGAAGATGATCGGCACCGATGGGGGCTCGCGGCCGCCTTCGGCCGCATGGGCCCGGTAGTTGAGCCCCACGGCGAGGATGGTCGGCGGGCGGCCGACCGGGGACAGCAGCGTCGCTTCGTCGAGCGCCGTGGTCGGGCCGGTCGCCATGGCGTTGACGGCGGCTACGAGGCCGCCCTCGCACGCCTCGAGCAACGACGGCAGGTCTGTGTGGTCGCATTGCAGGGTCGCAATGCCGTCGTCAGTCACGATGCCCAGAGCAGGTCGTCCGTCTACGAGATGTCTCCCAATACGCATGCGCCGACGCTAGTGCGAGGCCGCACACTGGACGCGGCGGACGCGCTGGCGATGCTCGCCCCGCAGCCGTGCCGATTCGGGAAACAGCGACTCGGCATTGTGCGAAAGGCGCATCAGTGGCACTCTGGCACGCCATGGCTCGCCATGGCGCCGGGGGCGAAACCCCCGGCGTACTCGACTCTGTGCATGACCCGGTCACGGGGCTGCCCGACGTGCGTGTCTTTGCTGTCCTGCTGGATCGCAAGCTGGCGCTGGCACGGCGGGCCCTGCAGCCCCTCTCGGTTGTCCTCTTCGAGGTGGACGGATGGGACGAACTCAGCGGCACCCAGGCACGCGTCGCCCAGCGGCTTGCAGCGCGGCTGGTTCGAGGCACGCTGCGTGAGTCCGACAGCGTCTGCCACTGCACCGACGGAGTCCTCGCCGCCATTCTCGATGACACGCCGCACAGCGGTGCCGTGTGGGCGGCTGATCGGGTGCGTCGTGAGGTAGCCGCGCGCTCTTATCACACTGGCGTGACGCTCTCGATGGGGGTGGCGAGCTATCCCACGCACGCCTTGGAGGCCGCAGAGCTGCGCGACCGCGCCTACGCGGCGCTGTTCGTGGCCCGGTCGCTCGGGCCCTCCCGGCTCGAGGTAGCCGACTCCGGCGCTCAGTAGCCGGCCGCGGAGCCAGTCAGTGCCCGTGGATCGGCCGCTCCGGCGAGCACGCCGTCGTGGACTTCGATGAGGTGCGCATGTCCGAAAGCGTTGTCGTGCGGAGCATCGGCTCCGACACGGTGGCCTCGCCGTCCCAGATCGGCCAGCCCGTCGGGGGATGCCCATGCGGCGTGGCCCTCGATGCGGAGCTCGAGGTTCTCGGGATCGGCCCAGGTGTCGAAGCCGGTTCCGGCCGCCGCCCCCCAGCGCCAGCGCCCCGTGCCGATGGCGCGTGCCGGGTCTTCGCCGCAGGCGAGCGAGCGCGCGAGCACCTGGAGCAACACCTGTGGCTGGGCATCGCCGCCCATTGTCCCGACAACGGACCGCAACGAGCCGTCGGCGTGCTGCACGAGTGCCGGCGCGAGCGTGTGCGGCGGCCGGCGCCCAGGTTCGTACTCGGCCGGGTGCCCCTCGTCGAGGCTGAACCCGATGCCGCGATTGTGCAGGCTGATCCGATGCGTGGGGGTCCACAGGCCCACTCCCCAGCCCGACGCGTTCGATTGGATGAGCGAGACGCCCATGCGATCGGCGTCGACCGCCGCGAGGTACATCGTGTCGCCGGTGCCGGTGCCCGCACCGAGCGGCGAAGCGACGTCTGGCGAGATCGCGGACCGGCGCGGGGCGAGCCGGTCGGGCGAGATCAGCGCATTGCCGTCGGCGCTGTCGGAGAGGACTTCTGGCCGGTCCCACCCGGCTTGCTTCGCGGCCTCGGCCAGCAGGTGGGCGAACAACGGCTCGTCGGGATCCGACGGCAAGTCCAGCCCGTCGGCAATCCATGCGCCGGCCAAGGTCAGGTAGCCCTGCGAGTTGGGGGGAACCGTCCAGATCGCGTGATCCCAGGCGGTGGTGCACAGCGGGGTTACCCAGTCCGCTTGGGAGCGTGCCAGATCGGCTGCCGTGTACTCGCCGCTGCCCAGTTCGATGAGGTCGCTGCCGAAATCGCCTTCGTAGCAGGCCTCACGGCCTCCCTCGACGATCTCGCGCAATGCGATGGCGACGCCGGGCCGGCGGATGAGATCACCTGGCCGGCTGCCCGCCGGGTAGTCCCCGGAGTTGGCGGCTCCTTCGAGCAGCGTCACGGCGGCAGCGCCATGGGGCGAGAGCGGGAATCCGCCGCTCGCGAGGTCGATGGCGGGAGCGAACACCTCAGCCAGCGGTGCACGCCCGAACCGCCCGTGCAGCGCCAGCCATCCGTCGACACATCCCGGAATCGGGACGCTGCGGATGTCGGAACGGAATCGCATGCGGGTTCGGCCCTCGGCGCGCAGCCCCGATGCGTCGGCGCCGCTGCCGGCGCGGCCGCTCGCGTTGAGCGCCGCGGGCGGTTCGCCGTCGGCGTGGTGGACCAGCGACCACAGGTCGCCTCCCATGCCGCACATGTGCTGGGTGGTGACCGCGAGCACCGCCGAGGCCGCCACCGCGGCATCTGCGGCTGAACCACCCGCTCGCAGCAACGCCACGCCGGCATCGCTCGCAAGGTGATCGACGCTGCACACCATGCCGCTGCGCGCGTAGCGAGTCGCGAACGGGACCTGCAGTCGGGAGTGGCTCATGGATCGAACGGTAGACCCGAGCGGCGAGCTATGCGCACGAGCGAGCGGTGGGCAGTAGCACACCAGGCTCGGAACATGAGCGAAGAATGCGGCGCGAAGTCGTGGACTCAACGGCGGGTCGGGCGCAGATGCCGGATGCGGCAGGTGTGAGCAGTTCGTCGCCCGCTCCGGGTTGGCTCCTAGCATCTGACCATGCAGTCACCCCGTCGGAGGCGACCCAGACGGCGCACCGTTGACGTTCCGTCCGGCACGGATCTTGACGCGCTTGCTGACCGCGTCCGCTACACCGGCAGCCCAGAGCACAAAGATGAGCCGACGTTCGCGGGACAGCCCCGGCCTCGAGGTGACGCTTCGTTGTGCCCGCGTGAATACAACGACCGTGACCTGGTTGCCGGCTGGCTCCGAGCAGCGATCCGTGCTGGCTCGACAGGTGCACCGTGGGAAGGCGATTTCCCGCGGTATGCGTGGCACAGAGAGCACGGCACAGTTTTTGAAGCCCGACTGGTCAATCGGGGTAACGGATCCTATAAGGGATACCCGCTGGAGCAAGATGAGTGGCCGCCGCATCTGGTGGGGCAACAATGAGCGGCCTTCGCTTCGACATCGAATGGCATGACGGCACCGGTATCAAGGGCCCTGAGCTTGCAGCGACGTTTGCCTCGTTTCGGATAGCTACCGAAGAGGCAGTGCTGACGCAGGTAGACGACCGTCGTGCGCGTACGCTGCGCGAGGCAATAGATGTTCCCCTCTATCCCATCGCCGAATGGCTGGTGTCGAATTGGTGGTTCTTGGCCTACGAGGCACAAAACCGCATCAACAGCGCCGATCCCGCGTGGGCACACCGCCACTGTTTGGTGACTGGTTCTGAGGGGTACGCACTTCCGGACGTGCGCTTCAGTGCTGCTGGAGGGCGAATCAACATCGACTGGAAGAGCCGAACAGCGGAACAAAGCAGGCTTGAGTTCCGCAACTCCGGCTCAATCGACATCGATCGCGACGAGTTCTTGCGGAGTTGTTCTGAACTGATTGAGACCGTGGCTCGAAGGCTTACTGCATGCGATGTCACCTCCACTCACTTGCAAACTGAATGGGCCATGATTCAGTCCACCGACACTGACGAAATGGCGTTCTGTACGACCGCGGCAGGTTTGGGCTGGGATCCCTACGACATTGATGATGAAACGGAGCATCTCATCTTTCAGGTCGGTGAGATGCTCGGAGATCTACGAGAAGAGGCGCTGCCAGCTATCGCCGGAGCAGCACCACTGGAAGCTTGTGCCGCACTTCAGGACGCCATGGGCGTTGCTAGGCGCAATGAACTACGCCTTGGCGAACAACTGCTGGGTGCGGGGGGCCGTTGGAGCGCTTCGAAGCAACCGTGGCGGCAAGGTTACGAACTTGCTAGGCAGCTTCGGCAGTCACTCGATTTGGACGGCGAGCTCATCGCAAACACAGCGACGCTTGCCCGAGCCTTGGGTCACGACTCGACGGCGTTTGAGCGCATGATTCATCCAATAGCGCCACTTCAGACGCTGAGCCTCATTGACGGTGTAGTGCGACGCCGAGATCACGACACTGCATCGATCGGGTTGCGTGCATATGGGGAGACGGGCTGGCGATTCCAATTCTGCCGTGCACTTGCTGAGACAATGACCACCGATGCCGACTCGCTTGTCACCAAGGCCAGCACTGAACGGCAGCAGCGCAACCGAGCGTTCGCAGCCGAGTTCTTGGCGCCGTCCGCAGGTCTTCGTGACAGGATTTCTGATCAGTTCGTCGACCGGGATCAAGTCGCTGATCTGGCTGAAGAATTCGGCGTCTCGCCGTACGTTGTCGAGCATCAGATCGAGAATCACCGCATCGCCGAACTCGTCGTCGCGTGATCGGAAGCGTCAGGCGACCGGGGGCAGCAGGACCTTGGGATTGAGCAGGCCGACCGGGTCGAGCGCCCGCTTGATGGCGCTGAAGGCAGCCAATTCGGCCTCGCTGCGGTTGAGATGCAGCTGGGAGAGCTTGGCGGTGCCGATGCCGTGCTCAGCCGAGATGCTGCCGCCGAGCTCGGCGACGTAGCGCAGCACCGCGTCATCCACCTCGTCGGCCGGTTCGGCGCCGCCGGGACCCAGCACGTTGACGTGCACGTTGCCGTCGCCGAGGTGGCCGAACAGCAGCGGCTGGGCGTCGGGGTCGGTCGCTCGGACCACATCGGGCACGCCGTCGACGAACTCGGCGAGGCGGGCCGCCGGCAAGGTCACGTCCAGCTTGTGGGGGATGCCGGCTGCCGAGATCGCCTCGGTGACGTTCTCGCGGAAGGCCCACAGCCGCTGGCGGGCTGCGGGATCGAGCGCTGCCGCTGCATCGACGACCAGATCCGCCAGTTCTTCGACTGCGGCACCGAGCTCATCGCTGGGATCGGTGCGTGCCGCGGCTTCGGCGATCAGCCACGCTCCGCTGCCGGTGCGTCGGTCGGGCAGCCTGCGATGCGGATCGCTGCCGAGGCTGCCGATGGGCGGGGTTGTGCCCAAGTGCTCCGACACAAGCGCCATGGCCCCCTCGAAAACGGCTTCCAGCGCATGCAGTGAGGCGACACCGCGGCGCAGCGCCGCGGCTGCGCTGACGGCATCGGCCGCTGTCTCGAATGCCAGCAGCGCGGTGGCGCGCTCGGGCTGGGTGGGGTGCAGTCGCAGCCGCACCCGCGTGATGATGCCGAGCGTGCCCTCGCTGCCCGCCAGCAGGCTCCCGAGGTCGTAGCCGGTGTTGTCCTTCTCGAGGCCTGCCAGGTGGCTCACGACCGTGCCGCCGGCCAGTACCGCTTCGATGCCGACTACTTGGGCTCGCATGGCGCCGTAGCGCAGCACGTTGATGCCGCCCGCATTGGTGGCGACCATGCCGCCGATCGTGGCCGAATCGCGCGCAGCAAGGTCCACGCCCACGGAGAGACCTGACGCGGCCGCGTGTGCTTGGGCATCGGCCAGTGTCACGCCTGCACCCAGCGTCACCTGTGATGCGAGCTCATCCACCGGTTCGCAGATGTTCAACCGCCGCATCGACAGCACCGCTTCGCCGGCGAGGGGCACGCTGCCGCCGACGAGGCCGGTGTTGCCGCCCTGGGGCACCACCGGCACCCGAGCAGCCGCCAGTGCACTCATGACGGCAGCGGTCTCTGCGGTGTCGCCGGGTCGGATCACCAGCGGCGTCGCGCCGGCGAAACGGCGTGTCCAGTCGATGCTATAGCCGGCGGTCATCTCCGGGTCGCGCAGTACGTGTGCTGCCCCGACGATTCCCGTCAGCTCGTCGATCAGCCCGGCATCGATGACGCCGGTACTCATGTGCCGGCCTCGTCGCCTGCGGGCCAGGCGCCCCGCTTCGCCATGACGTCAAGCAGGACCGTGGGCTCGTCGGTCATGATGCCGTCGACGTCGATGTCGAGCAGGCGGTCCATCTCGGCCGGGTCGTCGATAGTCCACACGTGCACAGCCACTCCGTTCCGGTGCGCATAGTCGACCAGCCGGCGGGTTGCGAGCGGGACCGGTCCCTGACGTAGCGGGATGGACGCGATCCGCCCTCGAAAAGGTCGCTCGCGCCGCGTGCGGCCTGGCGGGCCTGATCGGGCCGAGCGACGGGGCCTCGCAAGCAGTCCCGTGAGACTCAGCATCCGCAGGCGAGCGATTTCCTGGGGACTGAAGCTGAGGCACACCGCGTCGCCGTGCGCTTCGTCGACGCGTTCGAGACGTTCGTCGGAGAACGAGCCGATGCACACACGTTCCAGCACGCCGGGCCGCCGCAGTGCCTCGATGAGCGGCTCGACGGCGGCATCGGTCTTGGGATCGATGCTGATGCGCACGTCGCCGAAGGCGTCGAGCAGTTCCTCGAGCCGGGGAATCGGCTCGCCGCCGACACATGCCCTCGACACCTCGCTCCAGGTCATCTCCGAGATGCGCCCGTCGAGGTCCGAGGTGGGGGAGAGCATGTCGTCGTGGAACACGGCCAGCACCCCGTCGGAGGTTGCCTGCACGTCGGTCTCGAGGTGGCGGTAGCCCAGGCCGACGGCGCCTTCGAAGGCCGCCATGGTGTTCTGCGGCCAGACCGCGCTGCCGCCGCGGTGGGCTATCGGCACCGGACCCGGCTCGTCCAGGTACGGATGCTGCGACGTCACAGCGCAAGTATCGCCGCTCGCCTGCTTGATACATCGGCCGGCGAGGCGCAGCCACGGTGCAGCCGCCGAGATGGCGCCGGGTGCTGCCACCGGTACCGTCACGTCGATGTCAGACGGCGACGCGGGAGTACCTGACCCCCCAGACGGTCACCGTTCGCCGGTGGATGCCTTCGCCAGGTGGGCGGCCAGCGAACCGGTACCGCTCGACCGGGCGGCGTTGGCCATCGCCTCCCACTGCCGGGCGGGCCCGGTCGACGAAGCTGCCGCGCTGGCCGAGCTGGATCGCCTCGGCGCAGCGGTGCGCAAACCCACGCCGGACGCAGTCGTCGATCTGCTCTTCAGCCAAGAGGGCTTCGGCCCCAACCGGGGTCGCTTCGCCGATCCGGCGAACAGCTACTTGGATCTGGTGGTCTCGCGGCGGCTCGGCATTCCGATCACGTTGGCCGTGGTCGCCATCGAAGTGGCCCGCCGTGGCGGTGTCGTGCTGCACGGGGTGGGCATGCCGGGCCATTTCCTGGTCGGAACACCCGATCCCGAGGTGTTCATCGATGCGTTCGACGGCTGCATCATCGACCGGGCGGGCGCGGCAGCGATCTTCGCCCGCTTCGAGTCACGCCAGGCGTTCGATGATTCGTTCCTGCAGCCCACACCGCCCGAGGCGATTCTGCTGCGCATGCTGAACAATCTGCGCACGCTGCACCTGCGCCAGCCCGATGCGCCGTCGATGTTGGCCGTGCTGGAACTGCTGACTCGGCTGCCCGACTGCCCGCCGGAGGAGTTCATCCGGCTCGGACAGGCGCTGTCAGCCGTAGGTCGCCCTGACGAAGGCGCGCGCAGGCTCGAATCCGCCGCAGCGAAGTTCGGCGGCGCTGCGGCGGATCAGCTCAACGGCGCGGCGCTGCGCCTATGGGCCCAGCTCAACTAGCAGCCGTCGGGTCGCACGCCACCAGAGCCTCACAGGCCGATGGCCAGGTCTGGGCGCCCGCGCAGGTGGGTGCGCTCGTTGACCGAGAGCACGCTGCGATGCCCATGGCTCGACGCGAACACGCGGGTCACCGAGGTGTAGTCCATGTCGAACTTCAAGAAGGTGTCCGCATCGAAGCCGAGGCATCGGGCGAGGTACGCGTTCACCACGCCGCCGTGGCACGCCAGCGCAATCCGCTGACTGCGGTGGTCGGCGACGATCCGGTCCACCGCATCGTTGACGGTGGCAATGAAGTGCGCCGTGCGCACCGCGTCGCCGAACGACCCGGCGGCCAGCTCGTTCCAGCGCTCCCGGTCGGTCTCCTTGAGGACCTCCATCGGAACGTAGGCGGGGGAGTCGCGGTCGAACTCGCTCAGCCCCTCGCGCACCGTCGCTTCCAAGCCGGTTGCGGCTGCGACGGCCGTCGCTGTCTGCATCGCCCGGCGCATCGGGCTGCTGTAGAGCGCATCGATGCCCATCTCGACCAGCCATGAGGCGACTGCCGCTGCCTGCTGGCGGCCGATGTCCGACAGCGGCGGGTCAGCGGGCCGACCGTCGTGGCGAACGACGCGTTCGGGTTGGCCATGTCGGACAAAGACCAGTTCCACGGCCGGTGACCCTAGATGCCGAAGCAGTCCGGCCCGCTGATTGCCCCGGATGGCGGGGGCATTTGACGAGAGCGGTACCGTGGAGGCACATGGCAAGACGAACAAAGATCATCGCCAGCGTCGGTCCGGCATGCGGCGACGAGGCAACGATGGAAGCCATGATCGAGGCAGGCGTCGATGTCTGGCGCCTGGGTCTGGCCCATGGCGCGCTCGACGAGCAGATAGCGACCTTCAGGCGCCTGCGGGCAGTGTCGGAGGCCTCCGGCCGCCATATCGGGATCTTGGTCGACCTCCCCGGCCCCAAGGTGCGCTGCAAGCCATTCCCCGAAGGCGGCTGCAACGTCACTGAGGACGCCGTGATCTCGCTCGCTGTTGACGGCGACGCCAGCACGGCGGACCGGCTCGTCGTCGACTACGAGGGACTGCTGACTGATGTGGGTCCTGGCGATCGTCTGTCGTTCGGTGACGGCAACGTGGTGCTGGCCGTCGAGGACCGGGCCTCGAACGCCCTCAAGACCCGGGTCCTGCACGGAGGCCACCTCGAAGGCCGGCCCGGCTTGCACATCGACTCGTCGAAGCTGCGCATGAGCACGCCTACCCCACACGACTTGAAGCTGGCGGACACTTTTGTCGATCTGGGCACCGACATGGTCGCCGTGTCGTTCGTCCGCTCCGCGCACGACATGCGGCGGCTGGGGGTGGAGCCGCACCCCCGCGGCCCGCTGCTCGTCGCCAAGATCGAGACCAAGGCAGCAGTCGAGAACCTCGAAGGCATCATCGAAGCGTCTTCGGCGGTGATGGTCGCCCGGGGCGACCTCGGCGCCGAGTGCGACATCGAGGAACTGCCGCATCTGCAGAAGCGCATCATCGAAGCCTGCATCGCCCACGGACGTCCCGCCATCACCGCCACGCAGATGCTCGAATCGCTGCTGCATTCGCCGGTGCCGACCCGTGCGGAAGCGTCCGACATCGCGAACGCCGTCTTCGACGGCACCTCAGCGGTGATGCTGAGCGGCGAGACTGCTATCGGCCACGATCCCGTCAACGCGGTGCGGACAATGGCGCGCATCACAGAACGAGCCGACGAGCGCTTCGACTATGAGGCATGGTGGAACCGGCTGCTGTCGGTGCACAGGCTGGACGAGCGGGCTGCCGACTACCTGCGCGTGACCGACGGCATCACCCAGGCAGCATCGAGACTGGCCACCGAGCTGGGGGCGCAAGCCATCATCTGTCTGAGCCGATCAGGCTTCACAGCACGCAGCATGGCCAGGTTCCGGCCGTCCATGCCGTTGCTGGGGTTGACACCCGAACCTCGCACCGCGATGCAGCTCTCGCTGTCGTGGGGCACTCGGCCGCTGGTATTCGGCGAACGGCTGACGCCGGCAGAGTCGGCGCTGGAAGCCGTGCATTCGGCTGCACGGACCGGCCTTGTACGCTCCGGCGACATGGTTGTGGTGGTCTCGGGAACGAGTCCCGAAACCCATGCCACCGACAACCTGCGCGCCATGCGCGTGCCCTAGCGAGCGGGGCGCGGTCAGCCGGCGGGATTGCCGGACGGGTGTCCGATGTCGATGTCGACATCGATGCGGCTTGGATCGATCCGGTCCGGGCCGCACAACGGGTTCTGCGGGACGCTGACCTCGCGGCCGAATACCTCGCAGGTGCAGGTCTCCTGGCAATTCCGCAGACCCGACCACTGCACCGCCAGCACCGCTGCCGCACCCGCCAGCACCACCGAGATGAGCACAGCCAGCGCCAGCCGCCGGATCAGCCGCAGCGCCACGAACGCCGCTATGACCAAGCAGGCAATACCGGCAATCAGGGCGATGCTGACGCGGTCCGCGTCGAGCCACTCACCGAGCACTGCCTCAGAGAGTACGCAGCAGTCTGCCTCGCAGCGTGGACCGCTCCCGGGGCCGAGCCGGGTGGCTCACTAGAGTCGCGCCGTGTCTCCTGAGCCCCCGACGCCCATCGAGTTCCGCCCGAGCGGCCTTCCTTCGACCGTCCTGGGTCCTGCCCCGCCAGCGGCAACCGCCGCCTTGACGGATGCGCTGAGCCGGCCCCCTGACGAACGGGCAGCGGCGCTGGCCGCCGTGGCGGCACGCTGGCCCCGGTTCCTGGATGCATGGGCCGAGCTGGGCCGTACCGCAGCGGGCGAGGGCCGCCATGTGGAGGCCTACGCCTATTGCCGTGTCGGGTACCACCGCGGTCTCGACGCGCTGCGTGCCGCCGGCTGGCGCGGCAGCGGCTACGTGCGGTGGGCGGAGCCCTCCAACCGCGGCTTTTTGTGGTCGCTGTGGGGACTGGGGCACTCTGCAGCAGTGATCGGGGAGGGCGACGAGGCCGACCGCTGCGCAGGGTTCCTGGCCCAGCTTGATCCCGGCGGCACGCCACCCTCGGGTGAGTGGCCCGGGGCGTGAGCCCGGCCGGCGTCGTGCTGTGCGGCGGCGCCTCGACGCGCATGGGTCATGACAAGGCCAAGCTGGAACTGGCGGGAAGACCCCTCGCCCTGTGGGTTGCCGAGGCGCTGGCGGCAGCCGGCGCGCATCCGGTCGTAGCTCAAGGCGGCGACCCGCCTGCGCCGCTCGTGGCGACGCCCGACACCACCCCACACGCCGGACCCCTCGCGGCACTCGTCGATGCGCTCAGCCATCACGGCGACATCCTGGTGTGCCCGACCGATGTCCCCACGGTTCCTGCTGAGCTGCTGGAGGCGCTGGTGCACACGGCCCAAGGCACGGGTGCGCCCGTCGTGCTCGCCCGAAGCGGCCGGCTCGAGCCGCTGATCGGCCACTACGCGTCGGCAGCTCTGCCGATGCTGCGCGAGGGGTTGCGCGCCGGCGCGCGGGGCCCAAAGGCGGTGTTCGCCAGTTCGTCCGTGCCGACGGTCCCGGTCGCGCCAGCAGACGTCGTCAACGTGAACACGCCGACTGACCTCGCCGAAGCGGAGGCCATCTTGGCAACTCGCACCACACGCGGGTCCCCGGCGCCGTGAGCCGTCACGAGTGGATCGACTCGGACGACCGCTTCGAGGCGCTGGTTGCCGACTTACTGGCCGCCGAGCGCATCGCCGTGGACACCGAGTTCCATCGCGAGCGCAGCTACCGGCCCCAGCTGGCCCTCGTGCAGGTCGCCTTCGATGACCGAGTGGCGCTCGTCGACCCCATCGCCGTCGACATCGCCCGTCTCGCCGGTGTGCTCGACGCGGACGTGTTGATCGTGATGCACTCCTGCGCGCAGGACATTGAGGTGCTGGCGCAGGAGTGCGGCACCATTCCCGCGCGGCTGTTCGACACCCAGGTCGCCGCAGGCTTCCTGGGCATGAGCACGCCCTCGCTGGGCTCGTTGACCGAACGCCTCCTCAGCAAGCGCCTCCCCAAGGGTGATCGACTGACGGACTGGTTCGAGCGTCCGCTGCGGCCGGCGCAGCAGCGCTACGCAGCCGACGACGTTGCCTACCTGGTCAGGCTGCACGGCGAGCTGAAGGCTCAGCTGTCCGAGCGAGGCCGTTACGAGTGGGCACTCGACGAGTGCGAGCGATGGCGCCGCCCTCCGCCGCCGCCGCCCGACCCAGAACAGGCGTGGACGCGCATCAAGAGCGCCCGGCAGCTGAAGGGCAGGCAGCGTGCAGTCGCCTACCGGCTCGCGGCCTGGCGGGAGCGCACCGCCAGCGATCGGGACATTCCGGTCCGCTTCGTGCTGTCGGATATGGCACTGCTGTCCATCGCCCAGCGGAGCCCTGCCAGCCTCAGCGAACTGGACGGGCTTCGAGGCGTCGACAGCAATCAGCTCCGCAGGGCGGTCGGCGAGCGGATCATCGCCGAAGTGCAGCGTGGCCGGTCCATGGCGCCCGAGGACATCCCGGCCCGAGCGCTGCCGACGGGCCCCAACGTGCCGACGACCCTGCAGCCCGCTGTGCCGCTGGTAGCAGCATGGGTGGACCAGGTGGCGCGCGCTGCGGGCATCGATCGCAGCTTGCTGGCGACACGTTCGGACATCGCTGCCCTGCTCGCCGGGGACGAGAACTCGCTCCTGGCAACTGGTTGGCGCTCCGACGTTGTCGGCGACGGCATCAGGTCGCTGCTCGCAGGCGAATCCGCCTTGGCGTTCGATGCCGAGGCGGGCCTGTGCCTTGAATCCCGCATCCCGCCGCTCGACTGAACGCCTGATATGCCGCGCACCGTGGGGCGCCGGGCGATAGTGTGACAGGGCACTTCGTAGAACACGGGTGCCTCATCCGTCGCGGCTACAGACGCATCTGGGGCACGCACGGATGCAGGCAGGCGAGGCACCGCAGTCGAGCACGAGGAGCCAACCGGTGAAGAAGGGTCGACATCGCCGCTATGAAGAGGCTCGCAAGTTCCAGCGAGCCACGGCGGAGCGTTTCTCTGTCGAGGATTACGACTTCGACAATTCGGATCGGTTCGGCGTGGAGCTAGATGACGACGAGTCCGTGCGCGACGACCAGTACGGCCACCTCGCCGACAAATACGACCTCTACGACGGCGACGGCGATAGCGACGACGAGGACGCCGACGAAGCCGACTACGCTTCCGCGGGCTACGAGCGCAGCGCCGACGACTGAGGCGCGCGACGGCGGACTGCCGGATGGGGCAGCACCTGGGCTGAGGTGACGCGCCCGTCGAGCGCGGTGCACAGATCGTCGTAGATCTCCGCGCCGCAGATCGCGGTGAGCTCGTCCCGCAGAGCCAGGTACACGGGCTGGTGACCGACGTGGGCCTGACTCTCAGCAGTGCACCACCACGACACGTCGGTGTCGGGTCCGCCCCAATCCCGCAGCTCCCACTCCCGCACCATCGTGTAGACGTGCCCGGTCACGGTCTCATGGTCCTCACGGCGCAGCGGGGCCTGCCAGCAGATCTCGGGTTTGGTGTCCATCGGGCGTCGACCGGTCCGCTGGGCCAGCAGGTGGAAGGCGCAGCCCGCGCCGGCTGGATGCGAGGCTCGGTTCGCGAACACGCACGCCCCGTCGATGACCACGGTGCGCCACCAGCCATCGCTGTCCTGCCACAGGGCATCGGCAGGGTCGCGCCGGTGCTGCCAGATCTCCCCGTCAAGCTCTGCGATCATCCGGCGGACATGGGCCAGGTCGTGCTCGTCGGCGATGTAGGCGCCATGGCTGCAGCAGCCCAGCTCGAGCTCCGGGGCCGGTTTTTCGTCGATGCCTGGGCATCCGGCGCCGAAGATGCAGGTCCAAGCGCTCGTGAGGAACGTCACGTCGAACAGCCAGGTGCGGTGCTCGTGGGGGTCCTCCAGCGACAGCCATTCCCGCGTGCCGTCGCCCGGGCTCCAGCCATCAAGGCCCTCGCCCATATCAGAAGCCATCCGCGGCGAGCCTACGGTACGGTCGCGTTGTGGCTTCTGAGACCGATGATGCAGCCGATGCTGCACTGCTTGCCGACCTGCGCGGGGTGCTGGGCGACCGGGCACGCGACAACGATTTCGAGCGCGGCCTGTACAGCCGCGACGGTTCCATCGAGGGCAGCCCGCCGGCCATCGTGTGCCTGCCGACTTCGGCAGAAGAAGTGGCCGAGATCGTGCGCATCTGCCGGCAGCATCGCCGTCCGTTCCTGGCGCGAGGCTCAGGCACCGGCCTCGCCGGGGGAGCGGTGCCCGTCGGCCGTCCGGTCGTCGTGGCCACCTCCAAGATGGACCGCATCGTCGAGATCGACACCGCCAACCGCATTGCCTGGGTCGAACCGGGGGTGCTGAACCTCGACCTGTCACGTGCGCTGGCCCCGAAGGGCTTCCACTTCGCGCCGGATCCCTCCAGCCAGCAGGTCTGCTCGATCGGCGGGAACATCGCCAACAACTCCGGCGGGCCGCACTGCCTGGCGTACGGAGTGACGACAGCGCACATCTCGGCACTCGAAGTGGTGTTGCCGTCCGGCGAGACGACCGTCTTCGGCGGGGTGGACGCTGAGCCGCCGGGCTTCGACCTGCGCGGGCTGTTCGTCGGCTCTGAAGGCACCATGGGCATCGCCACCAAGGCCGCAGTACGGCTGACGCCGAATGCGCCGGCGGTGCGGACGCTGCTGCTGGATTTCGACGATGTCAGCGAGGGCTCGGCGGCTGTCAGCGCCATCATCGCCGCAGGGCTGGTGCCCTCGGCGCTGGAGATGATGGACCAGCGTGCCATCGAGATCGTGGAGGCCTTCGCCCATGCGGGCTACCCGACCGGAGCTGCGGCGGTTCTGCTGGTCGAGCTCGACGGTCTGCCAGGCGGAGTCAACGCCGGCGTGGAGATCGTGCGCGAGGTGGCGCAGCGCCATCACGTCGGCCACGTGCGAGTCGCGGCAGACGACGCCGAGCGGGCGCTGCTGTGGAAGGGTCGCAAGAACGCCTTCGGCGCAGTCGCACGGATCAAGCCCGACTACTACCTCCACGACACCGTCGTGCCGAGGTCGCGGCTCACCGAAGTGCTCGAGAAGGTGTACCGGATCGCTGATGCGTACGGCTTGATCGCTGTCAACGTCTTCCACGCCGGGGACGGGAACCTGCATCCGATCCTGGCGTTCGACCGGCGTGAGCCCGGCGTGGACGAGCGGGTCAAGGCAGCGGGCCGTGACATCGTTGCTGCCTCCATCGAAGCCGGCGGCGTGCTCAGCGGCGAGCACGGGATCGGCTTGGAGAAGCGGGATTACATGGGGATGCTGTTCAGTGCCCACGACATGTACACCCAGGACGTGGTGCGTGAGACGTTCGATCCCGACGGCCTCGCCAACCCGCTCAAGATCATCCCGACCGGCTCGCGCTGCAGCGACTCGTTTCACCAGCATGTGCCCGAAGGCGCTTGGGTGTGAGTCCGCAATCCGGCGGCGGCAGCGCGCCGCCATCTGAGGAAGCGAGCACCAGGCAGCCCGGTGCCGGCGCCAGCCTCGCCGCGAACATTGCTGCGGAGGTGACAGCGTTCGCTCACGAGGTCGGCAGCAGCGATCCGGTGACCGTGGTGGGCGCCCAGACGCACTGGCACGTCGGCGGCAGACCGCATGCGGGGACGCGTGAGGTCCGCGCACCTGCGGGCGTGTGGGAACACGAGCCGTCGGAGATGACGGTTCGCTGCGGTGCCGGCACGACCGTGGCCGAACTGTCGGCGCATCTCGCTCGAACCGGCCAGATGGTCCCGCTCGACCCTGCCGACGACGCAGCGACCGTCGGCGGTGTGCTGGCGTGCGGGTTCAGCGGGCACCGCAGGCTTCGTTACGGCCACGTACGCGATCTCGTCTTGCAGACACGCCATGTTGATGCCTCCGGCAAGGTGGTCACCGCGGGCGGGCCCACGGTGAAGAACGTCTCGGGGTACGACTTGGCTCGCCTGCTGGTGGGCTCGCTGGGCACGCTCGGGCTGTTGGCCGAGGTGATCCTGCGGACCCTGCCGGTGCCTGCGGCATCGCAGTGGCTCACCGGCGACGGCGATCCGTTCGCCGTCTTCGACCTGCTGTACCGGCCCAGCAGCATCCTGTGGGACGGCAGGCGCACCTGGATCCTGCTGGAAGGCGATCCGGCTGACGTCGCGGCCGAGGCGAGCAAGCTGGAATCTGCTGGCTTTGGTCCCTGCGACGGTCCGCCGACGATTCCCGGGCACGGCCGCGAATCGCGCACGCCATCGGGGCTGCGCGAGCTCGCAGGCACGCCTGGTGGTTGGATTGCGGAGGTCGGCGTTGGTCTGGTGCATCGCGACGAACCAGTACAAGCTGCGCTGGTCTCGTCGACCAATGCTGCGCTGATGACGCAGCTCAAGCAGCGACTTGATCCCCACGATCGACTCAATCCCGGCCGGAGGGCATGGTGAGCACCGTGGGCGAACGGTCGGGCTCAGTGAGCCCCGTGGGCACGTTCCCGCTGCAGCTCGACATCGACAGCGACACGCTTGCTTCGTGCGTTGCGTGCGGCATGTGCCTGCCGCATTGCCCGACGTACCGGGTGACCGGCGAGGAATCGGCATCCCCGCGTGGACGCATTGCGCTCATGCGCGATGTCGCCGAGCGCGGCGAAGCCGATGACGCGTTCGTGGAGTTCATGGACGCTTGCATCCAGTGCCTCGGCTGCGAGACAGCCTGCCCAGCCGGCGTCCACTACGGCCACATGATGGAAGCCACCCGCGAGGCCTTGGCGACCCAGACTCGCTACCAACCCCGCGTCCGGCGTCTCGCTTACCGCGCGCTGGGCATGCCTCGGCTGCTCGGCTTGGGATCCCGCCTGCTGGGGCTGTCCCAACGGCTCGGCCTGATGCGCTTGGTAGCTCTCGTGGGCCGTGCGCGCCCGTTCCGTCAGCTCGCTGCCATGACCGCCTCGCTGCCGCGTGTGCCGGTGCGCCAGTCGCCGCTCACCGCCAGCGGTGACGATGTCTGGCTCTTCACCGGGTGTGTCATGGACGCCTGGATGCGTGACACCCACCGGGCTGTGCAGTCTGTGATCGAGGCCGCCGGTGCCGGCGTTGCGCTGCCCCCGGCGGGCGCTTCGTGCTGCGGGTCGCTGCATCTCCACGCGGGTCTGGCCTCTGACACCCGACGACTTGCGCGCAAGGTGATGGCAGCGCTTCCCGGCGAGGCCCCGATCCTGATCGACTCGGCGGGCTGCGGCGCCACGATGAAGGAATACGGCCACCTGCTGGGCACCGACGAGGCCCGACGTTTCGCAGCGCGAGTCCAAGACGTGCACGAGTGGCTGGCCGCGCGGGTCGACGACCTGCCGCCAGATGCCTCAGATGCCGATAGCTCAACGCCGCTGCAAGTCGCAGTCCAAGACCCGTGCCACCTGCGCCACGTCCAGCAGGCGCACCTGCCCGTGCGAACGGTGCTCAGCCGGTACTTCGAGGTCGTCGAGCTCGACGACGAGGGGCTCTGCTGCGGCGCTGGGGGTGCGTACTCCCAACAGCATCCCGAGGTTGCCGGAGCAGTGCGGGAGCGCAAGGTGGCGGCCATAGAACGCACCGGTGCGAGCGTTGTGGCCAGCGCAAACCCCGGGTGCACACTGCACCTGCGAGCGGTGGGACTCGACGTGCGCCACCCGCTGGAGATCGTGGCCGAGCATCTGCCCGCTCGGGAGGCTTGAGCGCGTGTACGACGAGATCACCGAGCTGGTCGACCGTCTCGACGACACAGCTGAACGGCTGGCCGAGCTGAGCATCGAGCTGTTGCAAGGGGCTCTCGCCGATGCAGACACCAGCGACGAGCGATCCCGGCTGGAGCGAAGCGTCACTCGCGCCCGCAGGGCCACGGTCAAGGCGGCATCGATCCTGCGGGAGTCCACGGGAGCGTCAGAGCCTTTCGACGACTAGAGGCCGACGAGCGGCCCTCGCCCGGGCAGACCGCTCAGTAGCCGCTCGAGATGCGGTACAGCTCCCCGATCAAGTCGTCGTACAGGCCGATGGCGAGCGTGATCGCATACACCCCGCCGACAACCGCCCCTGCGACCGCAAACGGCCTGCGGTCGAGCACCCGGCCCACGGCAGGCACCGCGACCGGCAGCACTGCGAGCAGCAACAGCGGCAGCAGCGCGCCCGCCGCGTACACCCCCATCAGCGCCAGCGTGCGGGGCTCGTCAGTACTGGCGTCATTCAGGATGTCGCCCAGCCGGGGGCCGACACAGGGCCGCCACAGCCAGCTCGCGATGGCGCCCCCGACGAATCCGCCGCCGGCCGCGAGCGGCGAGTTGCCCGCCGGCGCTTTCCACGCCGCCAGATAGGTGCCTGCGGCCAGCACGGCGACGACCACCACGACCAGGCCGCGCAAGTCGGTGCGCCAGTATCCCGCAGCGGGTGCCCACGCCATCAGCGCGACCCCGGCCGCATACAGCAGGCCGACGGTGAGCCGGGCTCGCCGCGCCACCAGCACGAGCGCCAGGCCGGGAACGACGATGGGCAGCGTGCACGCCCAGATGATGACGCTGATCCCCTCGGTGAAGGTGTCGACGAGCGTGTCCACGACGGGACGCCCTGCTTATGCGCTCTCTCGGGCGAGGAGACGCTCGACGGTCGCGTAGAGCTCCCGATAGGTGTGCGCGCCGTCGCCGCGGCGATCAAAGCGGATCTGGTTCTCGCTGTCGATGATGTAGACGCGGGGCCAGTAGCCCGTCGGGCCTTCCTGCCAGACGTGGAAGTTGTACTTGGTGGTGTCGAGGGCGATCGGCCAGACCACGCCGAGTTCAGCCGCAGCCTCGATGATGTTGTCCACGTCGGCCTCGTACGCGAACTCGGGGGAGTGCACACCCACGACCTCGACGCCGCGATCGCGGAAATCGGCATGAAGCTGGCCCAGCGCGTCGAGCGTCTTCTTGCAGTTCCGGCAGCCGAAGGTCCAGAACTGCACCACCGTCAGGGTGTTCTGCTCGCGGATCTCCTCGAGTGACATGGCGTCGGTGTTGAGCCATCCGTCGAGCCTGTTCAGCGTCAAGGCGGTGCCCAAGACGGGAATCGGCTCGGGCGGTTGGGTTGTCGTAGGGGGTGACGGCGCGGAAGTGCCCTCGGCTCTCGCCTCGGGGGCAGCGCCGCCGCCGCTCGGGACTGCGGGCGAGGATTGGGTGCCGGGCGGATCGGCAGCCTCGGCGAACGTCGGAGCGGTGTCGGGGTTGGCGACTGCGGTCCAGACGATGACGGCGATGCCGGCCAGCACGACGACGAGCGCTGCGTAGCGCGCGTAGGAGGACTTCATCCCACCGCGCAGCGTACGCCTCACCCATTCCGCCGCATCCGCGGCGCAGTCGCTAGACGCGACTGCCGAGCGATTCGAGCGGGATGAGCTTGCGGTCAGTGGCGTTGTCGGTGGGACGCAGGATCCGGCTGCGCACCTCGGGGGCACCGTCGGCGTTCTCGTAGCCGGTGAGGCGCTGGCGGGTGCGACGCCCGAGGGGTTCCGCGATGTCGCGGAAGTCCTGCTCGGTGAGCCCTTGGCCATGCTGCGCTCCCGCAGCACGCGAGATGTTCTCATCCATGAGCGTTCCGCCCATGTCGTTGGCACCCGCCCGCAGGATCTGCTGGGCCCCGGGTGGGCCGATCTTCACCCACGACACCTGGATGTTGTCGATGAGACCCCGGTAGGCGATCCGTGGCACGGCATGCATCAGCAGCGTCTCGCGGAAGGTGGGGCCCCGCCGGGCGCCCTTGCGCAGGTAGATCGGGCTGGCCATGTGCACGAACGGCAGCGGGACCCACTCCGTGAACCCGCCCGTGCGCTTCTGCAGCTCCCGGGTGGCCACGATGTGGTTCGCCCAGCTCTCCGGATGCTCGATCGATCCGAACATGATCGTGATGTTCGAGTGCAGGCCCACGGCGTGAGCCGCCTCATGGCATTCGAGCCACTCGGCGGTGTTGATCTTGTCGGGGCACAGCACCGCCCGCACCGAATCGTCGAGGATCTCTGCGGCGGTGCCCGGCAGCGACTTCAGCCCCGCTTCCTTGAGACGCATGAGGTAGTCGACGAGCGACTCGCCGAGCCGCTTGGCCCCCTCGATGACCTCCAAGGCGGTGAAGCCGTGCAGGTGCATGTCGGGCACGACGTCATGGATGGCCCGGCAGACATCGATGTAGTAGTCGCCGTCGAAGCTGGGGTGGATGCCGCCCTGCAGGGTCACCTCGGTGGCGCCCAGCTCGGCTGCCTCGATCACCCGTTCCTGGATGTCGGCCAGTGTGAGCATGTAGGGCGTGCCACGCAGGTTCAGCGACAGGGGCCCCTTGGAGAAGCCGCAGAACTTGCACTTGAACGTGCAGACGTTCGTGTAATTGATGTTGCGGTTGTGCACCCAGGTGACGATGTCGCCGACGGCCTCGCGGCGCAGCTCGTCGGCCACCTCGCCGACGGCGACCACCTCGGATCCGCGAGCCCCGAACAGCGTGACGATCTCATCGTGCCCGACTTGCTGACCGGCCATCACCCCGTCGAGCACCTCGCGCACAGCCCCGCGGGCATGCGAGGGGCCGTCCATGATGTTCGTGGGCAGGTGACCGGCGCCGCCTGAGTACCACTGGGTGGAGTTCTCGTCCGCGGCCAGCACGTCTGCGCCAGAACCAGCGTCGAGATTCTCCATCGTCCGTTCGGGCATCTGGCTGCCAGGGTCGTCACGGCCGAGGCCCTCGGCGTCGGACCGGTCCATGACCGGGAATCGATTCCCTTCGGCCAGCCAGCGCTCCGGCTGCAGCGCGAACTCCGGGTAGATCGTGAGCCGCGGGGCCAGCGTGGACTCCCGCGCTTCGGTGATTTCCCGCAGGCGATCCAGCGCCGGCCACGGGCGCTCGGGATTGACGTGATCGGCCGTGACCGGCGAGACGCCGCCCCAATCGTCGATGCCGCAATCTAGCAGCCCGCCGAAATCGTCGGAGAGGTTCGGCGGTGCCTGCAGGTGAATGTCGGCCGGCAGGATCAGGCGTGCCAGCGCGATGGCCTGCGCGTACTCGTCGGGCGGGCAGGCCGGCATGTTGTGCATGGACGTGCCCGCCTTGGGCAGGAAGTTCTGCACGATCACTTCCTGGATGTGGCCCCAGCGGGCGTGGCTCGCCGCGATGGCCTCCAGCGCTGCCAGTCGATCCGCCAGCGATTCGCCGATGCCGACGAGGATGCCGGTGGTGTAGGGGATCGCCAGCTCGCCCGCTGCCTCCAGCGTCGCCAGGCGCCGGTCCGGCTCCTTGTCGGGGGAGCCCCGGTGGCAGTCGAGGTGCGGATTCAGCGACTCGATCATCATCCCCTGGCTCGGCGAGACCTCCCGCAGCGATGCCAGCTCCTGGGCCGTCATGGCACCGGGATTGGCGTGGGGGAGCAGACCGGTCTCGTCACGCACCAGCCGGCACATCTCGACCAGGTAGTGGACGGTGGAGTCCCAGCCGTGGGTGCGCAACCAGTCCGCCGCCGCCGGGTAGCGCAGCTCAGGACGCTCGCCCAGCGTGAAGAGCGCCTCGTGGCAGCCGGCCCGTGCGCCGCTGGTGGCGATATCCAGCACCTGTTCGGGCGTGAGGTACGGCGAGTCGAGCCGGGCCGGCGGCTGGGCAAACGTGCAGTAGCCGCACTTGTCGCGGCACAGCATCGTCAGCGGGATGAACACCTTCGGGCTGTAGGTGACGCGTGTGCCGAAGGACCGGTCGCGCACCTCGGCGGCGCGCTCGGCCAGCTCGGCCAGTGGCAGAGCGGCAAGCGTCAGCGACCCGGTCGTGGGCTGCGGCGCCACGGCGATGCCGTTGGCGGGTGCGCCGTTGGCCCCCGGGTCCTCGATGGTGTGCGACGGTTCGATGATGGTCACAGGTCCCCTCCGTTCGTGGGGTGCTGTCGATTGGCTTGGATTGCTCCGGCGGCGGCGAACTCGCCACCGGGCGGCGGGTCGCTGTGGCCTGCGAGGCTGCGGATGCGCGTCGGGCTGACGGGTTCGTCGCAGGCGGGGCAACGTGTGGCGATCTCCAGTGGCGTGCCGCAGTCGGCATGCACCAGCACGGTCGGCGCATCGCCGTCGTGGCACCAGCGGTCGCCCCAGGCCATCAGCGCAAGCAGGCTGTTCGAGAGGTCGAGACCCTTGGGGGTCAAGACGTAGTCGTAGCGGACTGGGCGGTGCTGGTAGGGAACCTTGGCCACCACGTCGGCATCGGTGAGGCGGCTCAGCCGGTCGGCCAGCATGTTGCGAGCGATGCCCAAGTCATGCTGCATCGCGCTGAAGCGGCGTACGCCGCGGAACAGGTCGCGAAGGATGAGCAGCGTCCAGCGGTCGCCCACGATGTCGAGCGTCGCCTGGATGGAGCAGGCGGATTGCCGCTCGACCGATCGCACATCCAACGCGGTCACGGCCGCGCACCCTAGAGGAGTCAGTTTCGGTTTGCAACTGACTCCTCTGGGAGGCCCCAGCGAGCCGTCAGGCGAGCGAGTCTGCTTTCGTCTGCAGCGACACCAGCAGCTCGTCGAAGCTCTTCGTGAATGCTGCGACGCCCTGCGCTTCGAGCACGCCGGCGACATCGTCGAGGTCGATGCCATGCGCTGACACTGCGTCCAGCACATAGCGAGCAGCGGATTGGTCGGCATCGATCGTGCGACGCAGCTTGCCGTGGTCGCAGAAGGCATCGAGGGTGGCGTCAGGCATGGTGTTCACGGTGTGCGGCCCGATGAGCTCGTCGACATACAGCGTGTCGGGATACGCGGGGTTCTTCGTGCTTGTGGATGCCCACAGCGGGCGCTGCACCTGCGCGCCGAGCGCCGCGAGCCGATCCCAGCGAGGACCGCTGAAGATCTCCTCGAAGCGGCCGTATGCGGCCTGGGCTTGGGCTACCGCCGTTCGACCGCGCAATGCCAGTGCGCTGGTAGTGCCCACGGCGTCGAGGCGGCGGTCCACCTCGGTGTCGGTGCGACTGACGAAGAACGAGGCCACACTCGCGACATCCGACAGATCAGCCACACCGGCGTCGACCCGCTGTTCGAGGCCGGAGAGGTAGGCCTCTGCCACCTGCACGTAACGGGCCACCGAGAAAATCAGCGTCACGTTGATGCTGTGACCTTCGGAGATCATCTGGCGGATGGCAGGCAGGCCCTCGACCGTGCCGGGGATCTTCACCATCAGGTTCGGTCGCGCGATGCCCCGGTGCAGGGCCCGGGCCGCCGCCACCGTGGCCTCGGTGTCATGTGCCAGCGACGGATCAACCTCGACCGACACGAACCCATCGGTTCCGCCCGAGGCCGCATGCACCGGTTCGAGCGCTGCCAGCGCCCCGCAGATGTCGCTGGTGACGAGCTGCCAGTAGGCATCGTCGACCCCGATGCCGCCGCGTGCCAAGTCGCCGAACTGCTCGTCGTAGTCGACGGACGACTCGATGGCATTCTGGAAGATCGACGGGTTCGAGGTGAGGCCGCGTATGCCGCGCTCCACCCAGGTCTCCAGCTCTCCTCCTGTGATCCAGTCGCGACGCAGGTTGTCCAGCCACGGACTCTGGCCGCACTCGGAGAACAGAGAGGTGAGCTTGCCGTTGGTCGTACTGCCAGTACCGCCGTCGGTCATGGCCGTCCTTTCAAGATGACGCCTCGCCCTCTCTTTCTAGAGCAGCTTGCGGGCTGCATCGGCGATGGCCGGCGCTGTGAAGCCGAAGTGGGCCATCAGCTGGCTGCCCGGCGCGCTGGCGCCGAAGCGGTTCATCGACACTGTGGCATCGGCGTAGCGGTCCCAGCCGAACGCAGCGGCGGCCTCGACACCGAGCACGGGAACACCAGCGGGGAACACCGTGGACCGGTATTGCGCATCCTGGTTCTCGAAGAGGTCGAAGCTCGGCATCGAGACCACGGTGCTGGCGATGCCCTCGGCTGCGAGCAGGGCGGCGGCTTCGGTGCAGCACTGCACCTCGCTGCCCGTGCCAGCGAGAATCACCGCGGGCGCCGGCGTGTTGATGAGCACATAGGCGCCGCGTTCCACTTGCCCCGCGCGTTCGGTGCCGTCGAGCACTGGGACGTTCTGGCGGGTCAGCACGAGCGCCGTCGGACCCGCACGATCGACCGCGATCTGCCATGCCTGTGCGGTCTCGTTGGCATCGGCAGGACGGATCACGCTCAGACCCGGTATTGCACGCAGCGACGCAAGATGCTCGATCGGCTGATGTGTGGGTCCGTCCTCGCCCACGCCGATGGAGTCGTGCGTCCACACGAACACGGTCTTGGCTCCGCTCAGCGCGGCCAAGCGCACCGCAGGTCGCATGTAGTCGCTGAACACCAGGAACGTGCCGACCACCGGAAGCACCCCTCCGTGCAGCGCCATGCCGTTGGCCACCGCCCCCATCGCGTGCTCCCGCACGCCGTAATAGAGCTTGCGGCCGCCCGGATTGTCAGCGGACAGCACCGCGGCGGTGATGTTGGTGCCGGTGTTGCCGGTGAGGTCGGCGCCGCCGCAGATGAGGGCGGGCACATTGTCCAACGAGGCGTCCAGGACGCGGTTCGCGGCGACCCTGGTCGCCATCTGGGTGCCGGCTTCGAAGGTCGGGCCACCGGCAGGGTCGCTGGTCGCCGAGCGGGCTGACCACAGGGCATCCAGCCACTCGGGATCGTGACCGCTCGCAGCCATCCGGGCTTCCCATGCGAGACGTTCGGAGGTGCCCCGCGCACCGGCGGCGATGTATGCCTGTGCTACGTCATCGTCGACGACGAACCCGGCGTGGGGATCCATGCCCATGGCTCGCTTGGCGGCGGCGATCTCGTCGGCATCGGTGATGGCACCGTGTGCCGCCGGGGTGTCGATCGCCGTGGGCATCGGGTGACCGATGTGGGAGCGGATGATGACCATCGACGGCCGGTCGTCGATGAGCATCGCGGATCGCAGTGCCCGCTCGATTGCGTCGAGGTCCTCGGCCGCTTCCCCCAGGTCGGCGACGTGCCAGCCGTAGGCCTCGAACCGCCGGGCAGCGTCATCGCTGAGCGCCAAGTCGGTGCTGCCGTCGATGGTGATGCGATTGTCGTCGTAGACCGCGATGAGGCGGCCGAGCTGCTGGTGGCCTGCCAGCGACGCCGATTCGTGGCTGATTCCTTCCATCAGGTCGCCGTCGCTGACGATGACGAACGTGTGGTGGTCCACAAGGTCCGCGCCCAGCCGGGCGCGGAGGCCACGCTCGGCCAACGCCATGCCGGTGGCATTGGCGAGCCCCTGACCGAGCGGACCAGTGGTGACTTCGACGCCGGGGGTGAGACCCCGCTCGGGATGGCCTGGAGTGATGGATCCGAGCTGGCGGAAGTAGCGGATATCGTCGAGGGTGACGCCATAGCCCAGCAGGTGCGTCATCGCATAGACGAGCATCGAGGCGTGGCCCGCAGACAGGATGAAGCGGTCGCGGTCGGGCCAATCGGGCGCACCAGCGTCGTAGCGCATGATGCGGCTGAACAGCACGTGGGCCGTCGGCGCCAGCGCCATTGCCGTGCCGGTGTGGCCGCTGTTGGCCCGCATCACGGCGTCCATCGCCAGTGCCCGGATGGTGTTGACCTGCCGAGCTTCGAGTGCTGTGTTCGCGGTGTCGGTGCTCATGACGCTGGGCTCATCATTGCTCGTCGCCGTCGGTGAACAGCGCCATTGATGCGGTGAATCCGTGCACGTACGAGCGGGCCCCCACGGGACCGATCTCACCGGCGCAGAACATGCCTGCGAGGTCCGTGCCCGTCCGCTCGACGATGGTCTGCGCATCGTGATGGGGAGTCTCGAACAGGTGGGTGCCTCGCCCGTTGCAGGTGAACAGCAGTGCGCCTGAGGCCGACATAGCCGCTGATGGCCGGTTGCGCAGCGCGGCGGCCAAGTCCTCATGAGCTGTGAGCGCGTCGCGCACATGAAACTGCACGGTCGCTCCGACCGGCGCTTCGTCGCCGATGGCGATGGCACCGCTGTCACGGTCGGCCCCGAGCACGCCGCGGATCAGGAAGTCGCCGCGCTCGAAGTCGGTCTTGCGCTCGTCGGTCACCCGGCCGACATGCAGCCCTCGCTGCACGAGGCTCTGGTCGGCAGGGTCGAGCTTGGAGAACATCTGCTGCAGCCGCTCGAACGGCGGCTTGCCTCCGAGCGACTTCACGACGTTGCCTTCGGCCTCGGTGATGATGTAGGGCTGGCCGATCGGTCGGCAGCCCTGAGAGACCAAGTGCGTCACGGCCGCGCTGCCGCCCACGATCAGCGCCGCGGCGCCGTCGCGGTGCACGCCGCCGTCCACGACGATGCGGTTGCCGCCCGGCACCGGCGCCCCCGATGACAACCCTCCCAGCACGCTCACGCCGGGCCAGCGCTCGGCCCAGTGCCCGAGGGCGGCATCGACGGGATAGGAGTACGGGTCTGCCAGCACGATCATCGAGAGATCGCCGGCGGCGTGGACTTCGTCGAGCGCGGCTGCCAGTGCTTCGTCGTCGGCAGCCGGATCGGGCACCCCGTGCAGCCGGACCGCACGTGCCCGCGGCGCGGCGGGGCCGCCCAGGCTTCCCACCCACAGCACTGCGGCGGTCTGTTCCTCGATCTCGCGTTCGCCGGCGGCGACCGAGATCGCCGTGGCACCGATGAATGCACCGGGGTTGAGCAACTCGACCACTGCCGCCGCGATCTCGTCCGTGTTGGCAAGGTGCTCGCCCGAGGTGAACAGGAGGGCCACGTCAGGCTGAACGCCCAGCGACTCGAGCACATGGCCCACGAGCTCGCCGGTGGCCACACCGGGATCGGTGTGCTGGGACAGCCCGACGGCGAACGGCATCGCTGGTCGACCTGTCTAGCCCGATTGCTCTGCCGGCGTGCCGGTCCAGCCGCCCGTGGCTGGCTCTGCGGCTGGCGGTGGGCTGTCGTCCGCTGGCGGGGTCATCGTCAAGGGAATGACGACTGCCTCGCCCTGGTCGACCCGGCAATACGCTTCGATGGTGGACGGCTCGTCGAACGTCAGCTCGGCCTGGACGAGGTTGTAGCCGAACTTGCCGGGCTCCACGCTGAGGGGCTGCACGTTGCGCGCGACCTGCTCGTCGCCCCGCATGAATCGCACCTCGAGCGCCGCCAGACCTGTGTGGGACGCGGGACAGCGAACGAGCACGATCATGTGCGGCGTGATGGTCACCGGGAACGGCCCGGGCGCCGCCATCGAGAAGTGCACACCGCCGAGATCGATGCGAGCGGCACCTCCGGCAGCCTGGCGCATGTCGAAGTGCTCGATGAACAAGGCGGACATGATCTGCACGCTGTGGATCGTAGGCGTGCGAGATGACTGTCAGGCGAACGCATTTCGGCTCAGCCTCCTAGATTGCACGGCATGGCAAACAGCGAGAAGTTCGGCGGCGAATACGGACCAAGCACGTGGGGCTGGGTCCGGGAGCAGACAGACGCCTACGAAGCGTCGAACGGAAGCGAAGCCAACACCCTGCGCGACACTGGCTTGCCGATCATCGTGATGACAACGGTCGGGCACCGCACCGGTCTCGTGCGCAAGGTTCCGCTGATGCGCGTCGAGCACGACGGCGAGTACGCGATCGTCGGCTCCAAGGGCGGCGCTCCGGCGCATCCGGGCTGGTACCACAATCTGATAGCAGACCCGACGGTCCTCATCCAGGACGGGCCTGAGCCTTTTGAGACCACGGTGCGCCTCGTCAGCGGAGCCGAGCGTGAGACGTGGTGGGAACGGTGCGTGGAAGCTTTCCCGCCCTACGCCGAGTACCAGGCCAAGACAGATCGCGAGATCCCGGTCTTCATCTCCGCTCGTCGCGGCTGAGCGAGCCAGCCGACAGACGCGACTGAACCCGCTCGATCCCTCAGCGGGCGAGCAGCTGCCGGTACACCTCGGCCGCTCGTTCGAGCTCTGCGATCTCGACCCATTCGATCGCTTGGTGAGCCTGATCGATAGAACCCGGGCCGAACACCACGATCTGGTCGGCCACTTCGCTGTAGCGCAGCGCGTTCGTGCCGAAGTCGGCCACGGCGGGGCTGTGGCCTGATATCTCCGCCAGAGCGGTGACCAGATCGCTTCCGGGGGCTTGGAAGAAGGCGTTCTCACCCAGACCGTTCGCCAGCTCTACCTTCACCCGCGCGGGCAGCGCTGCGGCGCGCACCAAGTCCGTGAGGCGAGTGAGTTCGGTTCGGTAGTCCTCGCCGTCGGCGATGCGCCTGCCGATGTACAGCTCGCAATGGTCGGGAATGATGTTGCGAGCCCGCCCGCCTCCCATTTCGTTGACCGACACCGTGCCGGCCCCGAGCACACCGACTTCCCGCTGGTTCGCCAAGCGCTCTTGCTCGGCATCAATGGCGGCGATGATGCGGGCGCCGGCGGACAGCGCATTGATGCCCAGGTGGGGTTTGGAGGAGTGCGCTGCACGCCCCTCCACCTCGACTTCGAGGCCGAGCCCGCCTTTGTGGCCGTACACCGGCGCGCACATTGTCGGCTCGGCGACGACGATCTGCTCGCGGCGCTCGTTGCGCTCCAGCAGCCGGTCCCGGTAGGCGCCTGCGCCGGCCAGGCCGCCGCCTTCCTCGGAGATTGTGCCCACTAGCTCGACGGTGCACATCGGCTGCTGATCGGCGGCAGCCATCTCGGCCAGCACGGCGAGCACGACGGCCATCGTCGCTTTGGTGTCGACCGATCCTCGGCCCCAGACCCGACCTTCGCTGATCCGGCCCTCGAAG
>JAJEIW010000233.1 GCA_022828045.1 Acidimicrobiia bacterium
GTCGATGCCTTCCTCGACACGGTGTGCGAGGGGCTCGATCCGCACCCTGGCGCCGGCGCGCCACAGGCGTACGTCACCCACATGGCCTCCACCCTGGGCCACCAGACCGGCTACCTCTACGGGATGCGGCTGCCGCTGTACACGGGCGGCCATGTCGTCATGCAGGACGTGTGGGATCCGGTGGAGTTCGTGGGGCTCATCGGCAGGCACCGCATCCAGCTGTCGATGGGTGCGACGCCGTTCCTGGCCGATGTGCTCAATGTGGACGATCTGGCCGGCTACGACCTCTCCACGTGGCAGCGATTCCTGTGTGCAGGTGCAGCGATCCCTCGCCCGGTGCTCGAACGTGCGCTCGAGTTGCTGCCCGATTGCGTGGTGATGCCTGGCTGGGGCATGACCGAAACCGGCCTGCTGACCGTGGGCCGGCCCAGCGACCCGCTCGAGCGCCGGCTGACCGACGGCCGGGCCGTGGACGACAACGAAGTCCGGGTGATCGACGAATCCGGACAGGCAGTGACCGACGCCGAGGGCGACCTGCAATGTCGCGGCAGCGCGCTGTTCGCCGGCTACATGGCCGGGCGGGAGTTCACCGAGCAGTTCTGGACAGACGGCTGGTTCGACACCGGCGACCGGGCGGTCATGAACAGCGACGGATACATCAGCATCGCGGGCCGTACGAAGGACTTGGTGATCCGCGGCGGCGAGAACGTCCCGGTCAAGGAAGTCGAAGACGTCCTGCTGCGGCACCCCGCCGTGGGTGTGGCCGCAATCGTCGCCAAGCCTCATGAACGACTCGGCGAGATCGGCTGCGCATTCGTTCAGCCCATCGGCGAGGCGCCGACACTGGCTGAGCTCACGGAGTTCCTCGACGAACAACAGGTGACGCGCCAGTTCTGGCCCGAGGAACTCGTCATCGTCGACGAGTTCCCGATGACCCCCAGCGGCAAGATCCAGAAGTACCGGCTGCGCGAGCACTTCGCCTGACCCGGTGCCGCTCGGGCACGGCCCGCAGTGCTCAGCGGTACGAGACCGGGATGCCCTCGTTGGTGTAGGTGACTTCGGGATCCCACAGCAGCCAGTCAGTGATGCCGAGATCGGCTGCGGCATCGATCTGGGCACGCACTTCGTCGGGGCCGTAGTTCACTCGCATCGAGAAGTCCTGCAGCCACGGCACCACCGCCGTGTTGGTGCCCGCAAGCACCTCCTGGAAATGTTCCAGCGACTTGCTGATGATGTCGTAGGGCTCCGCCTCTGGGTGCACCACGCCGTACTCGCCGCGCCCCCAGTGCGACGGATACACCATGGGCGCCACATAGTCGACGTGATCGGACATGGCGCCGACGTCCTGCGCCACCCACTCGCCGCGGTCGCGGTCGGCCGCGATGCCGAACACCGAGACACCGTGAAACACCTGCGCCTCGCGCATCATGGTTCCTGCCTCGGCAAGGAACTCCACAATGGCCTGTGAGGGATCGCCGCCGTCCCGGCCGGGAATTCGCATGCCGCTCAGGTCGCCTTCGGGCCGGCGCATGTAGTCCCACAAGATGTCGTCGATGCCGGCTTCGGCCGCCTCGGCCGCGATGTCCAGGTTGTACTGCCGCACAATCGGGTGGCTGAAGTTGGTGAACCCGCCGTAACTCGACAGTGGCCTGCCGTCGGGCGTCTGCAGCACCCAATCGAGGTTGCCGTTGGCCACTGCGTAGTCCGCCAGAACCGGATCCCTGAACGCCACGATCCGACCGATCACCCGCACGCCGAGGCCGTGCAGTTCGTCGATGGCTTCTCTCAAGTCGTACAGCTCTCGCGACGCACCGGCTAGCTGGGCGAGTCGGACATCGGTCCGGTGGCCGATACGGCCGTCCTCGTCCTTGAGGTCGAGCTGCACTGTGTTGATGCGGCCTTGCTCGATGAGCTCCACCACCGACTCGCGCAACCCGTCGTGGTCCCATGCCGCGGCTGTGACGTGGACTCCGGTGGTGTGCGGGTAGCCGATCGGCACGATGACGTTGAAATCGGTGCGGTTGCCAGCAGCGTCCTCGGCGATCACCCGGACCGGTCCGCCGGGCGGGCTCGGCAGCGTGAGGCTGAATGTGCCGGTGGATGTGTCGACCTGCTGATCCCCGATCCGCAGCGACACCCCAGGCTCGACGGACCCGGCCAAGACCACCGGCTCGCCCAGCTCCACCGGATCGAAGACTCGCGGCAGGTCCTCCACGACGGGCGGGATCCCGTCGACGGTGAACGCCACCGCCGCCTGGGCGGTGCCGAAGAAGCGCCGGTCGACATCGAGCGTCACGACGTGGGTGCCCTCGGCCAATCCGGGCACCGGCCACACGATCGAGTTGTCGTAACGCTGCACTCCGCTGACCGGCAGGCCGTCGAGCAGCAGCTGCGCCGAAGCGAGGTCACCACCGTCCACGGTGAACTCCAGCACGGTCTCCTGAACCTGGTCCGGTCGCAGGATCGCGCTCTCGCTGATCCCGCTGACGGTGATCTCGGTGACACGCAGCGCACTGAAGGCCACGATGCCCACCCCAATCGTCGCGGCCACCAGCAGCAGCACGACGAGCAGTCGGCTGCCGTGCCGACGCTGACGCCGCGACCCCGCCGTGCTGAGAACGGCTCGATCAGCGACGCGTCGAGCGCGGCGGCTCAGGCCGGTCGCATAGAGGGGTGCTTCGGGCTTCGGCGGTCGCCACGGGAAGCCCCAGCCCTCGGCCGGGTCGGCAACCTGCGCCGCTGCGTCGTCGGCGTGCTGCTGAGCGAGGTCGTTGCCGATCAGTGACGGCCCCACCTCGTGGCCGTGCTGGGTGAGCGACCACCGGGCGCCCCGCAAGCCCGGCACCGACCCCGCCGGCGCCACGATGCCCGACTGGTGCAGGGTGTCGAGCGATGTCTGCACTGCCTCGCCGTCCAAGGCCGTGGCCGCGCGGATTTCGCCGATCTCGGCAGCGCCGCCGCGAGTGAGCAGCTCGTGCAGAATGCGCCTGTCGGCCGGTGCCAGCAACGGCATCAGACCGAGTGTATTGAGGTCGCTCTGCGAGCTTCAGCTCAGAACTATGCGCAGGAATGTGGCGCACTGCGCCGAATGCTCGGGTCAGCAGCTCAGCCGAGCGAGGCTTCGGCGGGATGCCGGGCCGTCACCGTCGTGGTGATCCCGCCTCTCACCAGCCAGCGGGTCTCGACCGTTGCCTGCTTCGGGGCGACGGCCGCCACCAGGTCATCGAGAATCCGGTTGGTGATGGCCTCATGGTGGACAGGCTCGTCGCGGTAGCTCCACAGGTAGAGCTTGAGCGATTTCAGCTCGACGATACGGCGGTCGGGGATGTAGGCGATCTCGACGGTGGCGTAGTCGGGCTGGCCGGTCACCGGGCAGACGCAGGTCAGCTCGGGCGTGGTGCAGCGGACCTCGTAGTCGCGGTCGGGGTACGGGTCGTCGAGCGCAATCAGCTCTCGTGACGGTTCGCTTCCCATGTCGGATCTCCTCGAGGGGCGGGCACGGTCGCCCGTCAGTACGACAGGGTGGCGTGCGGGGTGTTCTCCGCCAACCCCAGCGGCGTCACGGCCACGAAGGACGCCCGCTCGGTGAATTCCGCCAGCGTGCGGGCGTTGGTGTAGCTCATGGCGCTGCGCAGACCGGCCATCAGCTCGCCGATCAGCTTGCCCGCCTCGCCCCGGTAGGGCACGGTGCCTTCGACGCCCTCAGGCGCCCGCTGCTCGAAGTACTCGTCGTCGATCTCTTCGCCGTGGCGCTCGGCGCGGGCCTCGATGGCCTCGAAGCTCGCCATGCCCCGGATCCGCTTGCGCAGCCCGTGGGGACCCTGCTCGACCTCGCCGGGACTCTCCTTGGTGCCCGCCAGCATGCTGCCGATCATCACGGTCTCAGCGCCGACGGCAAGTGCCTTGGCAATGTCGCCGGAGTTCTTGATGCCGCCGTCAGCGACGACGGGCACATCGAGCCCCGCTGCTGCCAAGGCGATGACCACGTCGTCGGTGGCGCTGAGCTGCGGAACGCCGACGCCGGCCACCAGCCGGGTCGTGCAGACGCCGCCAGGTCCGACGCCGACCTTGATCGCATCCGCTCCGGCCCCGGCCATGTCGATCGCCCCGTCTGGTGTAGCGACATTTCCCGCGATGACGTCGACATCGTCGAAGTGGTCCTTCAAACGGCGCACGCCGTCGATGGCGTGATCGGCGTGACCGTGTGCGATGTCCAGCACGAGCACATCGGCCCCCGCGGCGACGAGTGCCTTGGCCCGGTCGCCCATGTCGTGGTCGGTGCCGACCGCGCCGCCGACGACAAGGGCGCCGCCGTCGACGTCCTTGACGGCGGCGATCTGAGCTGCCTGGGCCCCGATGGGCATGAACCGGTGGACGATGCCGGCACCGCCGAGACGTCCCATGGCGATCGCCATCTCGTGCTCGCAGACCGTGTCCATGTTGGCCGCAATGACCGGCAGATCCAGCTCGATGTTGCGTGACAGGCGAGTGCGGACCGAAACGTGGCTGCGGCTGCGTATCGATGATCGTTGCGGGACGATCAGCACATCGTCGAAGGTCAGCCCGGTTCGCAGGTCGCGCAGTTTCATGAGCGGCCCCAAGCTACCGTGACCCGCCATGAGCCCCCGGCGACGGACTGTTCTGACGGTGGCGGTGCTGCTGGTGATAGTCGCTGCGGCAGCGGCTCTCGGCGTCTGGCGTGTGCTCGGCGACGCCCCCGACGTGGTCAGCCTGGCCGAGGCAGAGGAGCTTGCCGAGCAGTTGCAGCAGGATGCCGGGGCGGAACCAGCCGCGCCGGACACCGACAGCGATGCTGCCGAGGACGAGAGTGCTGTGCCCGAATCGGGTGACAGCGGTGGTGCCAGCGCTGCGGGCGACGGTGACACCCGTGCCGAGTCGGCAGAGGGTGGCAGCGACCCCGAAGAGACTGCGGCGCCCGACGCGACGGTGGCCTCGACCGCCGAGCTGGACGGCACCTGGGCCGTGGATGCCGAGACCGGGGAGTTCACGCTGGAGGACGCCACTGGTTCCTTTGCGGGCTTCCGCGTCGACGAGGAACTGGCGCGCATCGGCGCCTTCACTGCGGTGGGCCGCACCGGCGATGTCTCTGGCACCTTGGAGATCGCCGACGAGCAGGTGACCTCGGTGGAGATCGAGGTCGACCTGACCACGCTCCGGACCGACGACAGCCGCCGTGACGGGGCCGTGCAAAGCGCCTTGGGCACCTCACAGCACCCGACGGCCACGTTCTCGCTCACCGGTGAACTGGATATCGGGGGTGCCGTGGAGAGCGGTGAACCCATCAGCCTCGCGGCACCGGGTGACCTGACGGTGAAGGGCATCACCCGGCCGGTGACCATCAACATCGAGGCCCGGCTGGTCGGCAGCGTCATCGCGGTGGTCGGCTCGGTCGAGATCACCTTCGCCGACTTTGACGTGACGGTGCCGCAGGTCCCGATCGTGCTGTCCGCCGAGGACCACGGGATCATGGAGTTCTTGTTGCTGTTCCGGCGCTCTTGAGCGCCGGAACCATCAGACACAGAAGACGCTCTTGAGCGTCTGAAGCATCAGACTCAGCGGCGCCGTTAGGCGTCTGAAGCATCAGACACGGTCGAAGGACGAGCTGAGTCTCGGTGCATCGCCCTGACGGGGCGGGCATGATGAAGCGCCGATCCGGCTGAACCCCTACAGCACCGAGGAGCACCAATGGCACCTATCTCTGCAGATCCGCTGCTCAAATCCTTTGCCACCGTCAACGGCAAGCGCATGGCGTACCACGAGTCCGGCTCCGGCGACTCGGTGGTGTTCCTGCACGGCAACCCGACGTCGTCGTACCTGTGGCGCAACATCGTGCCCCATGTCTCGCCGCACGCACGCTGCATCGTGCCCGACCTGATCGGCCAAGGCGACTCGGACAAGCTGGACGACACCGGGCCCGACTCGTACCGCTTCGTGGAGCACCGCGAGTACCTCGACGGCTTGCTCGACCAGCTCGACTTGGGCGACAACATCACGTTCGTGATCCACGACTGGGGATCGGCGCTCGGTTTCGACTGGGCCAACCGGCACCGTGACCGGGTGGCGGGTCTCTGCTACATGGAAGCCATCGTGCGGCCGATGAGCTGGGCGGAGTGGCCCGAGGCGGCAGCCGGCATCTTCCAAGGCTTCCGGTCGCCGGCCGGGGAAGAGATGGTCATCACCAAGAACCTGTTCGTGGAAGCGGTGCTGCCCGGCTCGATCCAGCGCAAGCTGTCCGACGAGGAGATGAACGAGTACCGGCGCCCGTTCGTCGAGCCCGAGCACCGGCGTCCCACCCTCACATGG
>JAJEIW010000082.1 GCA_022828045.1 Acidimicrobiia bacterium
GCCGCAGGTGAAGGCGCACCTGTCGCTGCTGCTGGGCCTGCTGGCGCTCATCAAGGCGGTGGGCTACTACTTCGACCAGTTCGAGCTCACGCTGTCCACCCGGGGCTTCGTCGACGGCGCCACCTACACCGACGTCAACGCCCAGCTGCCGGTGCTGCGGCTGCTGATGGTGATCAGCCTGTTCAGCTTCCTGCTGCTGGTGGTGAACATCTGGCGGCGGGGCTTCACCTACCCGGTCATCGCCGTGGCGCTGTGGGTAGTGATCGCCGGGCTGGCGGGTGCCGCGTACCCCGCCATCGTGCAGCGCTTCCAGGTGGAGCCCTCGGAGTCGACGCGGGAGGCGCCCTACATCGAGCGCAACATCGAGATGACCCGCATCGCGCTCGGGCTCGACAACGTGTCGCCCCGCGAGTTCAACTACGAACCCGGGCTGACCGCCGAAGACATCGAGAACAACTTCGACACGGTGCGCAACGTGCGTCTGCTCGATCCCGCCGTCATGCAGGACACGTTCCAGCAGACCCAGGGCATCAAGAGCTTCTACGACTTCCGCGACATCGACGTCGACCGCTACGAGATCGACGGTCAGGTCACCCAGATCGTGCTGGCGGCCCGTGAGCTGCGCCCCACCGAGCTGCCTACCGACACGTGGGAGACCGAGCACGTCGCCTACACGCACGGCTACGGCGTGGCGGCAGCGCCGGCCAACGGGGTCGACGCCAACGGCCGCCCGGCGTACGCGCTGGGCGACATCCCGAATGTGATCACTCCGGGCGCGGAGGCCCTCGAGCTCGACGAGCCGGGCCTGTACGTGGGCGAGGACCTGCAGGGCTACGCCATCGTGGGCGCCCAGCGGGCTGAAGTCGACTTCCAGGACGACGACGACCGCACCGAGACCACCCGGTACGACGGTGCCGACGGCGTGGGCATCGGCGGCTTCTTCCGGCGCCTGGCGTTCGCGGTGCGCTTCGCCGAGCCGAACCTGCTGGTGTCGGGCGAGATCCAGGGCAGCAGCCGGATCCTGTTCAACCGCGACATTCAGGAGCGGGTGAGCCTGCTGGCTCCGTTCCTGGACTACGACAACGACCCCTATCCCGTCGTGCTCGACGGGAAGGTGAAGTGGGTGCTCGACGCCTACACCACCACCACGCAGTTCCCGTACGCGCAGCGCACCAATTCGCGGGCGGCCACGCTGGGCAGCGACCTGCGCGACCCGTTCAACTATGTGCGCAACTCGGTGAAGGCCGTGGTGGATGCGCACGACGGCACGGTCACGTTCTACGTGGTCGACCGCAGCGACCCGATCGTGCAGTCGTACATCAAGCAGTTCCCGGCGCTGTTCGCCGAAGAGGAGCCGCCCGTCGAGCTGCAGGAGCACTTCCGCTATCCCGAGGACCTGTTCCGGGTGCAGACCGACGCATGGGGCCGCTACCGCCTGAGCGACCCGTCGGAGTTCTACGACGCCGCTGGTGCATGGGCGGTGGCGCAGGATCCGGGCGACTCGATCGGCCAGACCACGGTGGAGACGGTGCGCGACGAGACGACCGGGCAGGTGATCGCCACGGTCGAGGCCAGGATCTCGCCGCAGTACCTGCTGTTCCGATTGCCCGGCGACGACGATGCGTCGTTCGTGATCTTCCGGCCGTTCGTGCCGTTCTCCGAGGATGATTCCCGCAAGAACCTCGAGGGCTTCATGGTGGTCCACAACGATCCGGACCGGTACGGCCAGATCGAGGTGTTCGAGATCCGGTCGGATCAGCCGATCGACGGTCCGGCGTTGTTCAACTCGAACATCCAGACCGAGGAGGAGATCTCCGAGCGGCTGACGCTGCTGAACCAGAACGGTTCGGTGGTGCGGCCCGGCAACCTGCTGCTGATTCCGGTGGAGAACTCGCTGCTGTACGTGCGGCCCCTGTTCATCGCGGCAACCGGGCCCACGGCGGTGCCCGAGCTGCAGCTGGTGATTGCCGGCATCGGCTCGAGAGTGGTGATCTCCGAGACGTTCGAAGGGGCGCTCGAGAAGGCGATCGGCGGGGCCGAGATCGACATCGGCAACGGGACGATCCGATCGACCACTGCGGCGCCCACGACACCCGACGAACCCGAGGACGAGCCAGCCGCAGCTGTGCCCGACGACGAGCCCGACACCGCACCGGACACCGACGACGTAGGCGACCTGCTCGAACGTGCCGCGAGGGCCTTCGAGCGAGCCGACGTCGCCCTGCGAGAAGGCGACCTGGCCGCCTACCAAGAGGCCGTCGACGAAGCCGAGCGCCTGATAGCCAGAGCCGCCCGAATCCTCCAACAAGCCGCCACCGGCGGCTAGCCCGCAGCCCGTCTCTGATAGGGCCTCGGGCCTGATCAGGAGGCGCGTGCTACGAGCCGAATATCGGCATCGAGAGCGTCAGCGATCCGCTGGAGGGTGCGCGCCGTCGGACTCGTGGAGCCGCGCTCGATCCTGCTGATGTCGGCTTGATTCACACCGCAGCGTTCGGCCAGCTGGCCCTGGGTCAAGCCGTGCTTCTCACGCAGGTCCACGACCTGCATCGCAATCTCGTACGCCCGCGCGAACACCTCGCCTTGAGCCGCGACCTCAGGGGCAAGTCGTGCCCGGCGTGCTGAGACGACCTCTTCGTAGGGAAGTGACATAGGTAGGCCATCCCTCCTCAACCCATTATGGGGAATTCACCATAGGGGTTGCCAATGGGAGAACCGCGACCTTGCTGGCCTCGGGAGGCCGCTGGTAGTGTTGACGCTCTCGCCGCGGGGTGGAGCAGTCTGGAAGCTCGTCGGGCTCATAACCCGAAGGTCGCAGGTTCAAATCCTGCCCCCGCCACCAAGGGGTCTTGGCCAGTGCACCCCATTTGTGTTGGCCAGTTGCACCTAGATCGGGCCTTTTTGGCCCGATTTTGCGCGTTTCGGCCCGTGTTCAGGGCTTGTTTTGGTGGTGGTTTGCCGGTTCGCGTTCGTTAGGCGGTGAGGTGCGTGTGGACGCACGCGACGAAGCAGACGGCTTCGTGGCCGTCTGCTTCGCTGGCGGGTCGCCGGTCCGCTATGGGGGTGGTCGTGCGCGGAAGTCGGGTGCCTCGCCGGTCGGCGGGCTTGAGGCCGGTTGGTCGGTGTCCGGCTGCTGTTGGGGTGTGTTGTTTGTGGGTTGTGTCTTGTTGGCGGCTCGTCGGGCCTGTTTGGCGGCTGTGAGTTCTGCTTCGAGTTGTGCTTCGCCGTTGCGGGTGAGTTTGAGGTTGTACCAGACGGCTTGTGCGAGGCACATGATGTGGCGGGCGGCGATGCCCATGATGCGGTTGACCTTTTTGGAGAGGCCGTTCTCGTCTTTGATCTGGGCGAAGATGTTCTCGGCGGGATTGCGCTGTCCGTAGACCTGGTCGTGCAGCGGTGTGCCCCATGGTGGCCACTGGAAGTAGTCGAGGTCTTCGACGATTGCGGTGATGAGTCCTTGGTGGGGATGCCTTGGGGGAGGTTCTTGAAGATGCTGGTGAGATCTGCCGGCGGCGGGTACAGCGGCTGTTGACTGGGTCCGGCGTTCTGGTCGGGGTCGATGTTGAGCCGTCCGTCTCGGGTGGGCGACGAGAGCCGCTTGGCGCCGCCTTCGATGTGCGCGTGGACTCGCAGCGCGAATCGTTGGGCTCGTTCTGTGTAGAACTGCTGGAGCTCGTCGCCTTTGAGTCCTGGTGGGGGTTTGCGCCAGCTGCGCGGGGTGCAGGCGTTAATCGCCAATCACCGAAGGCAGGCCAGGGGGCGTGCCCGTATTCGAACTACTACGGTCGACGACATGGCTGAGAACGCTGCGGTGGTCATCAAGGGAGCCACGATCGTGTCGATGGACGCCGAGATGGGCACGGTCGTGGGCGACGTGTTGATCCGGGACGGTTCCATCAGCGCGGTCGGGTCGGTCGACGAAGCCACAACACGTGATGCGGAGCGGGTTGACGCTCGCGGGATGATCCTCATCCCAGGGCTGGTCGACTGCCACCGTCACGTGTGGCAGCTTCCGCTGCGCAGCGTGACGGCGAACTGGTCGCTCATGGACTATGTGATCGGCATTCGCACCACGGCCGCCGACGCGTACCGGCCCGAAGATCTCTACATCGCGCAGTTGGCCGGGGCGCTCGACGCGTTGAGCTGCGGCGTCACGACGGTGGCCGATTACAGCCACAACATCTTGAGCCCGGCCCACGGCGCGGCCGCATTGCGGGGCCTTTCCGAGTCCGGGATCCGCGCGTGGTGGGGAGCGGGGTTCAACGTCCCGCCGGGAAGCGCAGACCGCTACGGATCCAATGTCGACCGGGCGGCGCGGCTCGTCGATCTCGCCGCCGCGGCGGCCGACCATCCGCTCATCACGATGGGCATCTGCCCCGAGGAGTTCGGTATAGCGCGGCCCGTCGACGTGCCCGATCAATACGAGTTCGCCCGATCCAATGGGCTGCGCATCATGCATCACGTCAACAGCACCGCCGGCGGCCACGAGGTGGGCAACCACCTCGGTCCCCGGGGGTTGCTTGGCCCTGATGTCTTGCTCGTCCACATGAACTTCAGCACCGACGAAGAGTGGGAGACCGTCGCGGCCTCCGGTGCGTCGGTGGTCTTCACCCCCGAGACCGAACTCCAGATGGGCATGGGCATGTCGTCAACCGAGAAGGTCCGATCCGCCGGCATGGCGCCGACGATCGGCACCGACATCGTCTCCAACAACAACGGCGACATGTTCTTCGCGGCCCGGCTCGCGCTCCAGGTCGAACGGGCCCTGGCCAACGAGGCCCGCATCGCATCCGGCGAGATGTTCAGTGGCACCACGGTTGCGGCCGGCGACGCGCTCGCGTGGATAACCGTCAACGGTGCGCGAGCGTGCGGCCTCGAGGCAACCGTCGGCCGTATCGCCGTGGGTATGGCTGCCGACCTCGTACTGCTCGACGGCACCGACATCTCGATGAGCGGCTGGACCGGCGCCGACGCGGCCGGCCACGTCGTGCTTCAAGGCCACCCCGGAGTCGTCGACTCGGTCATGGTCGGTGGCACGTGGCGCAAACGCAGCGGACGACTGACCCACGATCTCGAACAGGTACGCGGTCTCGTGACCGACACCGCCCAGTACCTCCGGCAATCGATCGACGACGCCGGCGGATTCCTCAACGCCCAGTCCTTCGAGGCGATCGCCAACCAGCTCGCCATCATCGAGGGCGAGTAGAGCCAGAAAGGTCAGCTCATGCACACGAGACGCGTCGTAACCGGCCACAACGAACAGGGCAAGGCCGTCTTCACCATCAACGAGGTCGTAGAACCGATCGCGTCCGCCGTCGCCCCCGGGTACGAGTTCCGCCGCATTTGGGGCGCCGACACCATCCCCGAGTTCCCCGACGCCGGCCAACCACGACCAAGTCACGACTACTTCCCGCCGACCGGCGGGATCCGGTTCGCGACCTTCACCGTGCCGCCGACCCAGGTCGTCGACCTCGACGACATCGACTTCGAGGCGGCCGCGGCGGAGATGGAGGAGCGCCTGCCCGGCCTGGCCGGCCACATGGAGCCCGACAACCCGGGAATGCACACCACCGCCTCGATCGACTTCGACTACGTCGTGTCGGGTCGCGTCGTGCTCGAACTCGACGACGGAGCGGCCGTCGAACTCGGCCCTGGCGACGCCGTAGTCCAGAACGGCACCCGGCACGCATGGCGCAACCCATTCGACGAACCCGCGGTCATCGTGGTCACGCTCATCGGCACCACCCACAACGGCCTGCCTGGGTAACGCTTGGGTAACGGACTTCTCACGATTCGCCGGCACAGCCCGGGACCAGCCGGACCCCCCCTCCGCGGATTCCCGCAGAACTCAGCACAACCCGGCACTCGACGGGAGCGGACCGCACCGGCGGGCGGGAATTCCTAAACCGTGCGTCGCAGGTTCAAATCCTGCCCCCGCCACCAAGGGGTGGGAGTGAGTTGCTGCACGTCCCCACCGGGTCAGGACGGGGGAGCGTTGCCTCAATCGCCGGGTTCGGCGAAGATCTGAGCGAGGGGGCAGCTGAAACCGGGCAGCACGTCGTGCCCGTCGAGCGAAGCCTCGGGCGCCAGCAGTTCGACCGGTCCGTCGAGCCGGTGGACCCGGGCCGAGCGTGACTCGGGATAGATCACCCACACCAACCGCACGCCGAAGCTGAGCCACATGCGAGCTTTGTCGTGCGTTTCGCCACGGCGCTCGCTGGGCGAGGCCACCTCGACCACCAAATCCGGCACGACTTCGGCGTACCCCGCCAGCTCCTGCCCGACAGCCAGCCGCCGTGCGGAAGTGAACGCGATGTCGGGCTCTCGCACTGTGTCGGGATCGCGTTCGAGCAATACCCCCGAATCAGAGCCGACCACGGTGCCGAGGCCAGCAGGCGCCACGAAGTCGACCAG
>JAJEIW010000311.1 GCA_022828045.1 Acidimicrobiia bacterium
GCCGATTGCTCCGCCGCCTTCGGGCGGCGGGGCCTTCTGCTTTCTGGGGCCGGTGATCCTTTCCACACCGTGAGCTGCGCTTTTGACTGCGGGCTTCCGCCAGAGAATTCGAGTCGAATGCAGCGAGGTCTTGGTGCAGGCCCCGGTCGAACTATTGCCGGGGGAATGGGTTGGGGAATAATTGCCTCATGTAGCTGTTGTCCAGCAGGTTTGTGCTCTCATGTCGGCCGCGGGTCCGTCGAGCACCTTGGGCGGCTGCATGGCTGGGTGCCGGTTGTGGCCTGGTGGCGTCTCTGGTTCCCGTCAGCGAGTGCAGGTGCTGGGGGGGGGTGACATGTTTGCCGCAGACCGCTGACTATGAGGTTTTCATCACATAAACGTGGGTGTGCTATATTTGCCGCACTCGAAACTGGGGATGGACAATGCCGATCTCCTACTACGGGATGCGCTCAGCCAAACGCGTGGGCATTGCAGTGCGCAGCGCACGTGCGCATGCCGGGGTGACTCAGGCTGCGCTCGCCGACGCCGCCGGCATCAGCCGCGAAGCGGTGTCGCGGATTGAGAACGGCAGGCACAGCGCCCGCGTGGCGACGCTGGCCGCCGTGCTCCAGGAACTCGGCCTGGAAATCGTGTTCTGGCCGCACGACGTCACCATCCCAGAAGTCCCCGGACCCGCGCAGCAGGGCAGCAGCGATGAATGAGCTCGCTGTGTTCATCGACGGGCAGCGCGCCGGCACCGTCGCCACCAGACGGGGCGCCTCAGAATTCCGCTACGCCGACCACTACCTCAACCGCTCCCAGCCGACTCCGCTGTCGCTGAGCGTTCCGCTCACGGCCGACAGCCACCCTGTCGGGGTCTGGCTCGACGGGCTGCTGCCCGACAACGACGAAGTGCGCCGCGAATGGGCAGACCTCAGCGGAGCGAGGGACGCCAGCCCGGCATCACTGCTCGGCACCCATATCGGTCTCGACTGTGCTGGCTCAGTGCAGTTCTGCCCTGCCGTTGACGCGACCGTCGCCCGACGCGACAGCGGATTCGAGCCGCAGACCGCCGGCGACATAGCAGCATGGATTCGCCGAGCGCGCGAAGCGTGGCACAACAGCGGCCGCATCGGCGCCCGCGGCCAGTTCAGCCTCAGCGGAGCGCAGGCCAAGTACGCGCTGCGCCGTGATGGCGATTCATGGGCTGTGCCCTACGGAGACACGCCGACCACCCACATCGTCAAGCCCGGCATGGCCGGCTACGACGACGCGGACCTTGTAGAGCACGCCTGCCTGCGGGCTGCGTCTCTGGCGGGCCTTGACGCTGCGGGCTCCGAGATCATGCGGTTCGAAGGCGAACGCGCGCTCGTCGTGGAACGCTTCGACCGCGCAGTGCGCGGCGGCGAGCTGGTGCGGCTGCACCACGAAGACCTCTGCCAGGCGCTCGCTGTGGCGCCCGCCAAGAAGTACCAGTCCTACGGCGGCCCTGCTCCGCAACAGATCGTCGGCCTGCTCCGCGACGAGTCCGCCAGACCCCGTATCGACGTTCAGCGCTTCGTGGACGCGCTGGTGTTCAACTGGGCCATCGCCGCCACCGACGCTCACGCCAAGAACTACAGCGTGATCTTGGACCGTGGCCGTGTGAGGCTCGCTCCCCTCTACGACGTCATCTCCTACCTCCCGTACGCCACGACCCCACAGGACAAGATCCGGACTGCCATGCGAATCGGGCGTGATTACACGCTCCGCAAAGCCGACCGCCCCTCGGCGTGGGAGCGCACGGCAGAGTCCTTGCGTCTCGACCCGGCCGTCACCCTGGAACGGGCAGCAGACCTGCTCAGGCGCATACCGGGGGCACTCGACACCGCCATCGGGGAAATGGACCACATCGACCAGTCCTCGCCCGCAGTCGAGAAGCTCGCCGACAGGCTCAGCAGACGTGCAGACAGGCTTCGCGTCGACTTCGGCCGCGCTGCGCGTACCGCCAAAACCGACGGTGTCCAGGCCAAGCAGACGAAACCCCACAGCGACAGCCAGCCACAGTCCGGCCCTGCCCGCTGACGGCATGGCTCCTGAACCACACCGCCTCTGACAAAGACTGCTCTCGTCGCTGAGCCACAGCCGGCACGACGGTGCCGCATCGACTGCGCCAAGCAGGAGGCATCTCCAGCCCCCGACAGCAGAAAGCCCCGCCGCCCGAAGACAGCGGGGCAATCGGCTCGATCGGGCTGGGCGAAAGGTGGGCGCTCCCCGCGGACAAGGAAACGTCAGCGTACGCAGGGAGCGCCCACGACCCAGACAGCTACGGCGCCGACCACTTGCAGAGCGCCGCCTTGCCGGCCGTTCCGGTTCCGTCCCATTCGCCGCCGCGGTTTTCACAGTTCTGTTGGCTGAATGTGCCTGCTGTGGCATAGACGAAGCAAGCATCAGTCCCGGATCCCGCAGCAACGTCGTACCAGGTGCCAGCAGTGTTGCCGGTTGGTGCGGTGGTTCCTGCAGTCAAACCCGGCTCGTTGTTGAGGCTGCGCCCGACGGCTTGGCAAGCTTTGTATGAGTCGCCCGCTTGGACGCCGACTTCGACGCCTTCGAGGTCGGCCATGACTTCGTTGCCGCGTGAGAGCAGCACGCCGGCTACGCCGCCGGCGATGACGAGCATGACGACGATGACGATGACGGTTTGCAGGGCGATGCCTTGCTGGTTGGTGCGGGGCCGTTGTCTTGCCCATCGTGCTGCTGTTGCAAGCTTGGTTCTCATGTCGGGCGTGGATTCGCACTGCGCCGACCCGCTCGCCGAGCCTTGATTCGGCAGCCTGCCAGGGCACACTTGCGGACATGGCTGCGTTTGACGATGTGCGGCGGCTGGGGATGGCCCTGCCGGAGGTGGTCGAGTCGACGTCGTACGGCACGCCCGCGCTCAAGGTCCGCAAGAAGCTGGTGTGCCGGATGTGGGGCGAGCGCGAATACAACCGCGACTTGGTGCACGACACCGAGGTGCTGGTGCTGTTCTGTGAGCTGGAGATGAAACAGGTGCTGCTCGACAACCACCCGGGCGTGCTGTTCACCGTGCCGCACTACGACGGCTACGGCGCAGTGCTCGTGCGCCTAGCCGACGTGGATCTCGACGATCTCGCCGACTGGATCGAGGACAGCTACCGCCTGCGTGCCCCCGTCACCCTGGTCCGCCAGCTCGACGCCGACTAGCCCATCGGCGTGCGGATCTCCGCTACTCCGAGACCAAGCGAGCGGAGAAGCCGCCCTTCGAGATCGGCCCCCAGCTCTCGATGTGCAGGCGCAGCAGCACCTTGCCTTGGTGGTTCATGGCCTCGCGGTACTCGTCCCAGTCGGAATGCTCGCCGCTGATGACACGGAAGTACTCGACGAGCCCGTCCATGGCTGCGGGCAGGTCCACCACCTCGCCACGGCACTCGAGCTGCACCCACTCGCCATTCCACGCATCTGACATCACGACAACCCAGGCCTGGGGGTTGCGCCGCAGGTTGAGCGACTTGGCCCGGTCGGGGTAGCTGCTCACCAGCACCGCATCGCCGGCCTCGTCGACCCCCATGGTGACCAGCGACGCCTGGGGGCGGCCGTCTCGCCGCAGCGTCAGCAGCACGCCGTGATGCCGCTCCCGCACGAACTCCAGCAGCTCTGCACGCTCCACCACGCGATCTGTCGCAATTGACACCATCGTCAGCTCCCTGCTCGTGCCCGTCGGCTGCACCAACCGCTCGGGCGGCGCACATTCTCGCCTCCGGGCGCAGCGCATGCAGCCCCGGGGTTCGCATGGGCGGTCCGGACGCGGAAGAATCCATGTCCGGCATGCGGATGGAGCCGCAGGAAGCGAGCGGATCAGATGTTGCAGCACTACCGGGTACTCGACCTGTGCCAAGGGATCAGCCAGTTCGCGGGCTACATGCTCGCCAGCCTGGGCGCGGAGGTGATCTGCGTCGAACCGCCCGATGGGGTGCAGAGCCGCCACAGCGGTCCCTTTGTCGACGACGAGCCCGACCCTGAGCGTTCGCTGGCTCACTGGGCCTACAACCAGGGCAAACAGAGCGTGACAGCAGACCTGTCGACCGCTGAGGGCCGCGAGCGCCTGCTCGGCCTCGTCGCGGGCGCGGATGCGCTCATCAAGGACGGCCCGGTCGGTCACATGGCGTCGCTGGGTCTCGCCTATGACGATCTGGCGGCCGTCAATCCCGCCATCGTCTGCGCATCGGTGACGCCGTTCGGCTCGACCGGTCCCCGCAGCACGTGGGCAGGCTCGGACCTGACAGCGGTGGCCGGCAGCGGCTTCCTGCACGCCAGCGGCGACAAGGATCGCGCTCCCGTGCGTGTCTCGGGTGTTCCCCAGAGCTTCCTGCAGGCTGCCGGCGACGCCGCCGCCGCAACGCTGATCGCACTGCGTGAGGCTCAGCGCAGCGGCCGGGGCCAGCACGTCGACATCTCTGCGATGGAATCCATGACGCACGGCCAGCCGCAGAACCTGTCGCCGCGCGTCAACGCCAACGCCGTCGAACGCCTCGCAGGGGGGCTCAGCCTCGGCGGCATCGACATCCCGATGCTGTTCCCGTGCTCTGACGGCAACACCATCTGCGTTGCCCTGATGGGCGCCGCCTTCGCGCCGTTCACCCAACGGCTCGTGGAATGGGAGGCGGAGGAGGGGTTCGCCGACGAGGAGCTGCAAGCCGTCGACTGGGAGACCGTCGCGGCCGAGGTGCTGGGAGGTCAGCGCTCGCCCGAGATCATCGCCAAGTCGTTCGCGACCCACGCCCGCTTCCTCGCGACCAAGACCAGCGAGGAGCTGTGGGCAGCGGCTTTCGATCGGAACCTGCTGATCACGCCGTCGGCGCTGGTCAGCGACTTGCTGACCAACCCGCACTTCGCGGATCGCGGGTTCTGGCGGGATGTCGAGTTCGACGACGCACGCACCGCCCGCTACTGCGGGCCGCTCGTGCACTTCAGCCACGACGCCCCCGAGCGCCAGCTCGCAGTGCCGCAGCTCGGCGCCGACAACGACACGGTCGACACGGCGCGCCAGCCGTTCGCGGCAACTGCTGTTGCGGCCAGTGGCGGGCCTGTCTCTGACGGCAGCGACCTGCCCCTCGCCGGGCTGAAAGTGGTCGAATTCTCCTGGGTCATCGCCACGCCGTCGGCGGTGCGGATCCTGGCCGACTACGGCGCCACCGTCGTCAAGGTCGAGACCGAGAGCCGGCCCGACACGATGCGCACGGTCAACCCCTTCGTGGACGAGGATCCGCACCCCGACAACGGCGTCGGCTACGGGGTGTACAACGCGGGCAAGCGCAGCCTGAGCCTGGACCTCAGCAAGCCCGAGTCCCGCGCGGTGGTGGAGGACCTGGTCCGTTGGGCCGACATCGCCACCGAGTCATGGGCACCGGGGGCGGCTGCGCGCATGGGCTACGGCTACGACGACTTCTCGGCTATCAACCCCCGGCTCATCATGCTGTCGAGCTCGTTGCTGGGCCAGAGCGGTCCGTACTCCAGCCTCGCGGGGTACGGCTTCATGGCGGCTGCGATCGCCGGCTTCTACGAGATCACCGGATGGCCCGACCGCGGCCCCGCCGGTCCGTACGGTCCCTACACCGACTTCCTGGCGCCGCGGGTGATCGTGTCGTCGCTGATGGCTGCGCTCGAGCGGCGGGATCGCACCGGCACCGGCTGCTACATCGACATCTCCCAGACCGAGGCGGCGCTGCATTACCTGGCGCCGGCCATCCTGGATGCCTCGATCAACGGCCGTGACCCGCAGCGGTGCGGCAACGAAGATCCCCACATGAGCCCGCATGGCGTGTACCCGACCGCGGGCGAGGATCAGTGGATGGCGATCGCCTGCACCGACGACCGGTGGGCGGCGCTGGCTGCGACGATCGGCCTTGCTGGCGATGGCGCAGCCGGTTGGGATCAGGCCGCCCGGCGGGAACGTGCAGCCGAGATCGATGAGGCGATCGCAGCATGGACCTCAGAGCGCAGCAACGCCGACGCGGCCGAGGCGCTGCAGGCCGTCGGCATCGACGCCTACCCGGTCAACAACGCCCAGGGCTGCTGCGACGACCCGCAGTTCGCTGCCCGCGAGCACCACATCAACGTGCCCCAGAGCCATCGCGGCACGATGTGGACGCAGAACTGCCGGACGCGCATGTCCCGCACTCCGCCGGTGGTGTGGCGAGGCGGGCCGTGCCTCGGTGAGGACAACTACGAAGTGCTCACCGAGTTCCTGGGCTACGACGCCGACCGGATCGCCGATCTCGCAGCGGCCGAAGTGCTCGCCTGAACGGCTCACCCTCCGTTCGCTGCAGGCTCAGACTCGGCCGTTTCGCCGTCATCGGCGTCTGATTCGGCTTCTGACCTACCGGACTCTGTCTCGCCCTCGGGGTCTGTTTCAGCATCGCTCTCGCCGTCTGTCTCGCCCTCTGCTTCGCCCTCCGACTCGTCCTCGGCGTCCGTCTTGGGCTCTGCGGCAGCGGTGGTCGGTGGTGGCTGATGTCGTGCACAGTTGCCCGAGACGATGTCGACGATCCGGTTCACCCGGGTGCCGTCGCCAGCAGGCATCGGCGCGCCGTTGATGTCGAGCTGGTGCGGGTACAGCGACCAGTCCACGATCTCGGCACCGTCGAAGTCGATCTGCAGCACTCCGGTGTCGCCGGTGATGCCCGACCGGTAGTGCCACACGAAGTTGCCCAGCGAGTACGCGACCAGCTTGCCGTCGTCGAGCACGACGGGCTGCAGCACGTGCGGGTGCTGGCCGATCACGGCGTCGGCGCCGTGCTGCAGCAGATGGAACGCGAAGTCGCGCTGGCGGGCGTCGGGGCAGGTCATCCGCTCGACGCCCCAGTGCACGACAGCGATCACCACCTCGGCCTCGCCCGCCGCCGCCCTCACGCTGGCCAGCACCCGGTCCTGCTGGTACGCCGAGGCGATGCCGGGGCGGGTCCCGGTGGCCGGAAACCCGAGCGGCACCACCATCGAGGCGCCCACGAACGCCACACGCACACCGGGACGCACCTCGGTGATGCGGTGCCGGTAGGCGTCGGCGCTGGTCGCACCCGCCCCGAGAGCGATCACACCTTCGGCCTCCAGAAGATCGACGGTGTCCAGCAGGGCCTCGGGCCCGTAGTCGGCGGCGTGGTTGTTGGCGAGATTGGCGACATCGATCCCCGCCGCCGCGATACGAGACGCGGCAGACGGCGGTGCCCGGAAGGTGAACTCCTTGTCTTCGCGGGGCTCGCCACGGTCGCTGATGACCATCTCCACATTCACCAGCGCGATGTCGCCCGACGCCAGCAGCGGGTCGATGCCGGCGAACGGGTCGATGCCGGCCGCCTCGCTGCGGTCCATCAGCACATCGCCGCCCGCCAGCAGCGTCCACCTCAGATCCGGCTGCGTCGTCGTCGGCACGGCAGTCGTTGCTGCCGCTGCGGTCGCCGCAGCCGATGTCGAGGCGGACGTCTGCGGCGCACCGGCCGACGTCGGTGCAGGCTCCGTGGTCGCGTCAGCGCCGGCTGGTGCAGGCTCACCGGCGGTTGTCGCCGCAGCAGCGGGGCCCGAGGTCTCCGACTGCGGTGCAGGCGCCACCTGGATGGGACTGCTGCTGCAAGCCGCCGCCAGCACAACAGCGACCGTCCACCACAGCGCGACTGCCGCCCGACGAAGCACTGGATCGAGGGTACGGCCGGCGTCTCGCATCCCCGGCACGCCAACTAGCGTCGCGCTCGCAGTGCCCGCCGGGGTTCCCGCGCACCGTTGCTCAACCTGACAGGAGCCAGTCATGTCGCTCGCAGACACAGTTCAAGGGATTCTCGATCGCGGCGTCGCCGATGGCGACGTCGTCGGCGCAGTCGCCAAAGTCATCGGCGCCGACGGCGAGATCTGCTCGGCTGCCGCTGGCACCCGCGGGGCCGACAGCGACGTGGCCATGTCGAATGACACCGTCTGCTGGATCGCCTCGATGACCAAGGCCATCACGGGCACAGCGGCGATGCAGCTCGTCGAGCAGGGCAAGCTCTCGCTCGACGGACCGGCTGCAGAGGTTGTGCCACTGCTCGGCGAGCTCGATGTGCTGACCGGCTTCGATGACGACGGCAACCCGGTCACCCGCGCCCGCAACGGCGACATCACCCTGCGCCACCTGCTGACCCACACCGCGGGCATGGGCTACGACATCTGGAGCCCCGAGCTCGGCCAGTACGAAGAGGTCACCGGCACGCCCGGCGTCATCGAGTGCCAGAAGCAGACGCTGACCATCCCGCTGCTGTTCGACCCCGGCGACCGCTGGTTCTACGGCACCGGCATCGACCATGCAGGTCAGATGGTGGAGGCTGCGTCGGGGCAGTCGCTGGGCGAGTACATGGCTGAGCACATCTTCGGGCCGCTGGGCATGACCGACACCGGCTTCAAGATCAGCGACGGCATGCGCTCGCGCATCTCAGCGATGCACACCCGCGATGAGGACGGCTCGCTGTTCGAGATGCCCTTCGAGATCCCCCAGGAGCCGGAGTTCGAGATGGGCGGCGGCGGGCTGTACTCCACCGTCGACGACTATTGCCGCTTCCTGGCCATGATGCTGAACGGCGGCAGCCTCAACGGCAGCCAGATCGTGTCGCCCGACACCCACGCGCAGATGATCACCAACGCGATGGGCGACCTGCGCGTCACCATGCTTCCCACTGCCGCACCGCCGTTCTCGTTCGATGCCGAGTTCTTCCCCGGTGTCGAGAAGTCATGGGGCCTGACATTCCAGATCAACGAGGAACCGGCCCCGACCGGTCGGCCCGCCGGGGGCCTCATGTGGGCCGGGCTGGCCAACTCGTACTTCTGGATCGACCTGCAGAACCAAGTGGCCGGCTGCTACATCAGCCAGCAGGTGCCGTTCGCAGATCCCCGCTCGTACGCGCTCTACGAGGCGATCGAGACCGCCACGTACGGCAGCCTCTAGCAGGGTGCTGAAAAAGGGCCGGTTTGGTGCTCGCGTTGGGTGTGCGGGTGCGGGACACTGGCGGGATGCGGGGAACTGTTGATGACCAGATGGCGATGCTGTCGACTCTGTCGGCGGAGGATCTGATCGGGGCGGAT
>JAJEIW010000041.1 GCA_022828045.1 Acidimicrobiia bacterium
GTCGACGGTCAGCTCGACATGCTGGGCGACATAGCCGTAGGTGAAGTTGGGGGTGCCCTCGCCGGTCTCGGGGTCGAGCTCGGTGGTCGGCGGGGGCGTAAAGCGGAAGTGCCCGATGGCCGGTCGGGCACCCTCGCGCCACGCCTTCTCGGCTTCCTCGGCGGCACCCAGGATCGAGTTGCCCGCCATCCACGTCAGACGCGACGCCGACGCCGATCCCGAGTCGCCCGACGTGCCGGTGTCGCTGAAGCGCCCCACGACCCGGGACGGGTCGACGCCGGTTGCCTCGGCGGCCATCTGCAGGAATGCGGTGTGCGCGCCTTGGCCGACGTCGGCGCCCGCGTGAGCCAGCTCGACCGATGCGGGCATGTCATCGCCCGACTCGCCGTGCAGCACGATCGTGGCCTCGCAGCGCTCGGGAAAGCCGAACGAGAACCCGACGTTCTTGAAGGCACAAGCGAAGCCGCGTCCGCGGCGCAGCGACGACGGCCGCGCCGGCAGCGACACGAACGGGCTGAACAGCGCCGACTCGCCGGGCATCTGGTCTTCGCGCTCTGGACTGCCGGCGTCGCTCCCCGGGCCGGCGGAGCCGGCGCGGGCCGGTATCGCTGCGGCGTGGGCGCAGGCCTCGATCACCTCGGGCATGGTCACGCCGGCCGGCATCGGCGTGTGGGCGATGCTCGGCGATCCCTCGCGCAGCGTGTTGACACGGCGGATGTCGACGGGGTCCATGCCCAGCGCCTCGGCCAGCTTGTTCACCTGGCATTCCACGGCAAAGGCCGCCTGCGGGGCGCCGAAGCCCCGGAACGCTCCCCCGGGCGTGGCGTTGGTGTACACGACATGGGTGTCGATGGCGGCGTTGGGCAGCTCGTAGGGCCCGCCCAGGCCGAGATGCAGGTTCCCCATCACCTTGTTGGAGGTGTAGTTGTAGGCACCCGCATCCAGCCAGGCTTCGGCCTGCGCTGCGGTGATCCTGCCGTCGCGGTCGGCGCCCCAGCGGGCCCGGATGCGTCCGCGGTGCCGCTTGTGGTGGCCAACGATGGATTCCTCACGCGACCACTGCATGGCCACCGGACGGTCGATGCCCAGTTCGGCCAGCCGGCGGGCGGCCAACGCCAGGATGATCTGCATCGACGTGTCCTCGCGCCCGCCGAATGCGCCGCCGATGGCCGGGTAGCGCACCCGGATGCGCTCCTCGGGCAAGTCGAGCGCGTGGGCGATCTGCTCGCGGTCCTCGTGCACCCACTGGCCGGCGATCTCGACATTGACGATGCCCTCGGCGTCCACCCATGACGTGCCCGCTTCGGGCTGCAAGTAGGCGTGTTCCTGGTACGGCACCTCGTAGGTGGCCTCGACCGTCACGGCGGCAGCGGCCCAGCCGGCATCGAGGTCGCCCTTGCGGGTGCGCATCGACTCGTACAGGTTGGAGCCGACGCCCTCGTAGGGGTGCACGAGCGGCGCGTCGGGCGCCAGCGCCGCATCCAGATCGGCCACAACCGGCAACGGCTCCCACTCGACCTCGATCGCGGCCGCGGCGGCACGCGCTTGGTCGAGGCTCTCGGCGACGATCAGCGCCAGGTGGTCGGCCTCCCAGCGAGAGACATCGCAGGGCACTGGACTTCGGCCCGTGTGGTCGAGCCCGATGAATACGGGCTGGTCGAACTTGGTGAGCCCGTACTCGTTGCAGGGCACGTCGGCAGAGCCGAGCACCGCAACGACGCCGGGTGACTGTTCGGCGGGAGCGAGGTCGAGGTGTCGCAGCCGGGCATGGGGTTGGTCGGTGAACACTGCGAAGGCCCACAGCGCATCGGCGGGAACGCGGTCGGCCGGGTAGCCGGCCAGCCCGGCGACCTTGGCGGGACCGTCGGCGCGCGGCGGTGACTGGCCGGTACCGCCCGCCGTGGCTGACGGCATCTCCAACTCGACAGCCGCGCCGGCTTCACCCGGAGCGGCACCCTCCCTCACGACGCACCCCGCTCAGCGCCGTCTGCAGCTGCGGCGTGATCTGAAGCGGTGCGCACCGACACTGCGTCGTTCGAGGTGGCTCGCACCGCCCGAACGTCGGCCGAGGCAGCCCGGACCGCTTCGATGATCGAGCAGTAGCCGGTGCAGCGGCACAAGTTGCCCGACAGGCCGACTGTGATCTGTTCGGGCGTGGGCTCCGCAATCTCTTCGAGCAACGCCACGGCGCTCATCACGAAGCCCGGCGTGCAGAATCCGCACTGCGCGCCGCCGGTGTCCACCATGGCCTGCTGGAACGGATGCAGGTCGCCGCCGGGCGATGCCACGCCTTCGACGGTGGTGATGTTCGCCCCGCCTGCTCGGCCCGCAGGCACCAGGCACGAGAACACGGCGGCGCCGTCGAGATGCACCGTGCATGCACCGCACTCGCCTTCGGCGCAGCCCTCCTTGGTGCCGGTGAGCCCGAGGTCGTCGCGCAGCCAGTCCATCAGCGTCTTGCCGGCGGCCCCTGCTGCGCTGCGCTGCACACCGTTCACCTTCGCCGTGACGGTGTCGCTGGGCTCGGCCAACACTGTCGACGCCGGTCCGGCATCAGCAGCGCTCGCCGCCAACGCCAGCCTCGGCGCTTGACGGGGCCAGCGGTCGGCTTCGGTGCCGGTGGCCAGCGTCGTGATTGCTCGGTCCACCACGACGCCGACGGTGTGCGAGCGGTACTCGGCGCTGCCGCGGATGTCATCGATGGGTGTTGCCGCCCGGCATGCAGCAGCCGTGATGTCGGCGCTGGCATCGGACAGCTCCCGACCTGCGGCCAGCTCGGCCGCCTCAGGCACGGTGATGATGGTTGGGGCGACGCTGCCGAGGGCAACCACGAGGTCAGCCACCCGGCCGCCGTCGAGCTCGACGACCACGGCGGCATGCACCACCGAGATCGCCTGCGCCCTCCGCAGGCCCAGCTTCACGAACACACCGCGACGGTCATTGGGGCGATCCGCACCGTCGAGGGCATCGAACGCAACAGCGGTGACGATCTCGTCGGGCTCGAGCACGGTCTGACGAAAGCCGGCAAAGAACTCGCTGATGAGAACGGTGCGCTCACCACGCACCGAGATCATGGTGACCGCGGCATCCAGCGCTACGAGCGCCGAGATGGTGTCGTTAGCCGGGCTGGCCGTGACGATGTTGCCGACCACGGTGGCCCGGTTGCGCAGCGGCGGCGAGCCCACCTCCAAGCACGCTTGGGCGAGCGGCAGGCCGGCCGTGCGCATCGGCGCCGAGGCGATCACGTCGGCATGGGTCACCAGCGGCCCGAGCGTGACCCGCCCGTCTTCGTAGGAGATCCGGTCGAGACCCGGCAGGCTGGAGATGTCCACCAGCAGCTCCACGCCCGAGCGCGCTCCCCTCGAGAGCTCGAGCATGAGGTCGGTGCCGCCAGCGATCAGCCGCGCCGCAGCGCCGTGCGACGAGAGCAGCTCTGCCGCCTCGTCAAGCGAGCCAGGGGCCACATACCGGCTTGGCAGTGGGACTGACCGCTGCGCATCATGAAGCTGAACCATGCCGCATACAAGGGTGTCAGATGAGCGGCCTGCCGACGACCCCAAAGCGTTACGTGCCTACTACAGGGCCAAGCAGGGTGTCACTAATTCAATACAACTTGGACGAGCGGCGCGCTAGAAGTAGGACACCGACTCGGTGAGGACCCGTCGCCCCGCCCGACATCCCGGGCCCGGGATCGATTGGACACCCACTATCGGAAGATTCGCCTCGCGTACAGGATGCCCACCGATCATGCCGCTCGACCTACTTTCCCCGCTCGGAGCTGAACAACAACTACGTCAGAACTACGTGCACCAACTGAGGCAGACCATCAACGCCTACCTGCCAGCGCACATCTTCGTCGGGGAGGCGCTTCAGAATGCCCTCGACGCAGTACGCATGGGCGGAGCTGGCAACCACCGGATCGAAGTACGAATGGACTTCGACGAGAGAACGGTGTCAGTTCGAGACAGCGGCCTCGGGTTCCCGGACAAGCCAAGCCTCCTCTTTTTGGGAGGCGGCGAAAAGCAAGGCCGAGGCCTTGCGGGCATGGTTGGCGTGGGGCTGAAGGTCGTCCTCTTCTCGTCGGACAGGTTCACCCTCCAAGCGACGAACGACGACAAGAGTCTTCGCGTGGACGTAAGCGACGCGCACCGATACGGCGACGCACTGCCGCCGCGCCTCGCGCTGCCCGACGAGAGCGAACTTCCAGTTGACCATGAACCCGCAATTGAGACCGGCACCGGAACCCTTCTCTCGTACGGATTTCCAATCAACTCCAACGGCGGCCCAAGCATTCCGGAGCTATTCCTCAGAGATGTGCAGGAAGCATGCTTTTCAAACACCACGCCCGACTTCGACAAGTCAATATCCGATGCACTCACGAAGGGCGTCTATCCCAATCGTTTAGCAGCACTTGTGGCGAGTTACTTGCGTCGATATTCTTATCTCGGCTCGACAGTTGCTAGACCCGAATACGGCCGACTGACCGTCGAATTTACAATTAAGGCTTCAGAAGCCACACTCGGCGATTTCGGCGAACTCATCGACAACGAGACCGAGGTCACGTTTGACGTTCAACCGAACTATCACACCGTAGCTGATGCTTTGGCTTGGGCGAAGACACCCAAACCGGTGGTCCAAGCAATACCTCTCGGTGACGGCGGAACCAACCTATCAAGGACCAGACTCGGCTTCAACCGCACTGAGTATTCCACACCGGAAGAATGGGAACTTCTCTTGACCGACGCGCGCGGGCGGGTGAGTGACCAAATCGACATGCTCCGTGAGAAGCTCTTCCCTAAGCTCAACTCAATAACATTGACGATCGGCCGAATATCGCAATTCAACAAGTTCTGTCCCGGTGGATCACAGCGAGTCATTTCTGCCCGCGGAGTTGTAACACAACACCGCATCGACATATACAGCGGTCGAAACCAGCAATATGTTCAATGTTTTGACGTGATAGTTGAAGTAGATGGCGATCTCAACTATGGCAAGACACTGCTGACCGACATGCATCTCGTATCGAATATCAACAAGTTCATTAACGAAGCTTATCGGCGCACCATCCAAAATGCTTGCCGCAACTATGTTGGTACTCAGACAATTGAGGATCCAACACCGACTCCTTTCTGGTCGCGTGAGCGATTGGACGACGGAAGCGGCCCTTTGACTATTGCGACGGTGCCCTATGATGAGAATGATGTAATTGCGCTCTTCTTTGAACTGTCTGGTAGAGAGATTCTAGGTGGATTTCGGTGGTTCGGCCTCTCATCGCGTGACACTTATGACGGACGCGCTGTGATTCGTCGAGAGTTTGATGCCACTGATCTGCTCGGTAATCCGAAGGAGACAGATCTCCGAACGGTCGAGTTCAAGCTACGAGGGGCATCGATTGCGCGGGATTTCGATCGTGAAGAGAAGCATATCGAAAGTGTCGATTTGGTGATCTGCTATGAAGTCGACGAATCGCCCGTGGATGCCTATCAGGTGGTCGGCTGGAATGACTCGACGCTCTGCGGGAACGGCGAGGAACCATACCCATTCGTCAAGACGGTGCTACTGGACACTGTTACGGGACGCGAGGTGCAGATACTTGCGCTCCGAGATGTACTCGTCCCGGATATAGTTCAGGAGCTACCTGCATTGCCACCTGATGCAGGCGACGCCGACTGAGAACGACTGAATCGACCATTTCCGCTCGTCCATTCCTGCGCCGGAACTCAGGGCTATCTCAATCACGCTCCCAACCAGCTATCTAGCGACTCGATCAAAGGCCCGGTGAGCAACGGCGAGCGCTTTGTCAAGCGGACTATACCGAAGTTCCTTGCTCGTTATCTCCGCAAGCACTCGCGACGAGGCAGCACCGGCAAGGCCGTTTGCCACGTCTATAATCTTCGCCGGATCATCGATTCGTTCAATATCATGCTCCAGTTGCTCGAATGCGACGACTGCCAAAAGGTTGTACGTCTCATTCGGAAGTTGCACTTCACGGGTATCCACGAACTTGTAGCCCCACGTGGCAGGCGCTCCCTCTCTCGGCTGAAGGTCGTCAGCCAAGGCGACGCCGAGACAAAGTAGCCAGAAGTCAACCTGCCGTCGAAATGGCGTCATCTCCCGGCTCGTCTTTGTTCGCTGATGAGTCGAAACGAGCCGGGCGACGTCATCTCGTGCCTCCTGAGGCAGATACAGCGAATGACTACGATTTGTAAGAATATGGGCAAAGTACATAAGTGCTCGATCTACCTCCTCCGGGACCAGCCTGGGCGATTTGCCTGCCCCACACGTTCGCATACATCGCAATACTGTCTTGGCCCACACGAGCACACGAGACTGATGGCTCTGGAGTCAGTCTGGTTCACAACCTCACCGTGCCACTGTGCGGTCAAGGTATAGGTAGCGCCGGCCTTCTCGCTGACTATGTTCACTTCGGTATCGGCTTCAAGATCGGCGCCTGTCAGAAGAAGAATCGGCTGCCCGGATTTCTCGGAAGTCGTTCTAAGCGTATTCCTGCGCACTGCACCGGACATCATGTTCAAGAGAGAATCAGCCACTAGCGGGGCGCGGGTTCCAGACTCGCTGCACAACGCCAGCACGAAGGCAAGCGCGATCACTCGGCGACTTGCGCCATTGATCTCAATATGTGGTTTATCGCGCCCGTGGTTGTTGATCGCGAAGATTTCAAACCCTCCCCCTAGCACGGGACGCACGCCCACTTGGGCGATCGTCCTGATCGTCTCTTTGCCTGCCTGACTAGCGTCTGCCTCGGCGTCCGTAACGTTGTCGACCATGATTGCGAAGAGCCGATTCATTTCACTGGAGAGATCGGCAACCTGGTCGTCTTGGATTGCTTCATAGGCGTTCGTGAGGATCCGGCGGATCACTCCCGCAAGATCCTCAGCTCGCCGGTGCGCCGCCGCGGCGATCTCACTGTTCTGCCGCGCGTGAACCTGCTTGTTGAGGGCATCTACTGCGGTGCGTAATCCTGGGAGGCGGTTGGCGTATTCGGAGTTTTCAGCAATGAGTCGGTCGATCTGAGAGTCAAGAGCGTCGATTTCTTCTTGGATCAAGGAGATCTCGGAATGCTCCACTGACAGAAGCTTGTCATCGATGTCTTTGCGGTCAATTCGAAGGTCCGACAACCTCTGCTCGGTCTCGGCGAGCAGACTCTCCGCATCAGATGTCTCTCTTGGCCAATCCGTGCCGTCAGCCAGCTGCAGGAGCTCGCGGGCTGAGTCGAAGATGTGTCCGAGGTAGTTGGCCCGTTCTGCGTCTGCTTGCGAGTCAGCAAGTCGATTCTCGACATGACTACGGTGCGCGCCAGGCTGGGAGAGATCCTCCCCACAGATGCACCGCCCCGATTCTAGGAGTTGACGGACGAAAAACAGATGGCGTTGAGGAATCTGGCCGCTGTCGTACATCGGCTCAAGAAACTCGATTGTCGCTGTTAGGCGGGAACGAGCGAGCTGTGCAAACAGCTCTGGCGTTTCCAATCGGCCCCCAAGGGATACCAACGCACGCTCGTGGTCTTTGGTAGCCCGATTTATCTCGCGCTCGTTCTCCTCAAGCCGCTTTCTGAGCTCTCCGAGTGCGCCGACGCCCTTGAGCTCTTCGCCTAAGCGCTCGCGTAGCTTTGTCCGGCTATCCTTTAGGTTCGCGAGTGCGCGCTCGCCCTCGCGTTCCTTTTCTGCTATTTCCTCGAACTGACGTCGAGTCTCCTCCAGAGTGGCTTGCATTTCATCCAAATCGGAATCGCCGATAGCCTTAGTCGCTTTGGCACCAAATGATCGCTCGGCCTCGGCTACACGACGGGCCGCTCGTCGAAACACTTCAATCCCTAGCAGAGCATTGATGGCGTACGTGGTTTTCTTTTCAACCTCGCTGCGGCTGATCGTCATACTCTCGCTGCCGCCAACGAACTCCGAAGCCTCATCGGCATCCATCACAAAAAAATCTCGGAGCTCCCATGGAAGGAGTTGACCGATGACGTGATCGACACCGTACGTATGCGCCTCCCACGCCCCACCGTGGCTCTGAACCATTAGTTGAGCTGTCTCGTTGATCCGTTGGTAGCCGGGATCCTCATCCCTTGCGATGGTGCGCACTGTCCGGATGAGTCGATACTTGGTTTCTGCCGTTCCCGGAGAGGCGTCGTGCCTAGTTGAGCCGTCGGACGTGAACTCAATGGCTACACGCGTATCAATCCCCGCCTTCGTTGGCTCCCAGAACGTCGGGTGAGTCCCAAAGCTCGTTAGGTCACCCGGCAAGCCCTGCTCTCCATACATTCCCCAGCGGACAGCACGCAGGAATGTCGTCTTGCCAGAAGCATTCTCCGCGCGGATCACTGTGAGCGGTCGATCCGGTTCGAGAGATGGCTCAACGACGACATCCTCGAAGCAAACGAAATTCTGGATCTCTATGCGCGTGAACCGGATCACGACGACTGCCCAGAGTTGGCGGTTTGCTCGATCAGGTTTTCGACAATCTGCTTGATGTTCACTTGCTTTGTCGCATGCCTATCTTCCTGATCTACGATTTCCATGGCGAGTGTTACTAGGACGTCTGCATCAAAATGTTCAGGCACCTGATTGGCCTGATCGGTGATCTCATCGAAGATTCTCTCGAAGTTGCTTACCATGGATTTCCTTGGGGCGTTCCTGGGGCGACATACGTGTCACCTGGATGCTGCAAGTGGGACTGGCCTGCCGAGTCCGATGGCCAGAATACTTCGCGTATCTCACCTATGTTGGCGAACACGCCCGCCGTGCCCGTCGGATTGTCAGCGTGCTGAGCGAAGGCATAGGCTCGGCTCACCTCAGTATCGATGATCGACCTCACCGACGGTATCGAAGACACGAGCCGTGCTGGAGGTAGTGCTAGGAAGTCGTGGATGACCGCAAACGGCTTGTCTCGGTGTCGTCGAAGGACACGGCCCCGGCGCTGAATCCATTCACGCTCGACGGATGACGAAGCCACGATGAAGGCTTCTCGGGTGGATGGAATGTCGACCCCTTCGTCCAGCAGCCTCTTGGCGAGCAGAGCCTGAAATCCTCCTGCTGCAAAAGCCTCGAACGCTTTACGAATAGCGGTCGACGATGTGGCCTGAGTGATCCCTGCCCACCGGATCCCAAGTTCGTCCAGCAGCGCCGCGATTCGTTCGTACTGCTCAGGGTCTTTTGCCGATGCGTAGATGAGAGCGTGCGAGAGCTCTCGGGTTCCGCGGGCTTCAAGTACTTTTCTCAGAAGGGAGTACTTGGCCTCTGTCGTCTCGATGATTCGTCGCCGCCGAATCAAGAGCGCATCACGACGTTCCTCATCATCCTGCCCAATTGCGGCTCCGATACGCTTCGTAAGCATGAGGAACTCGTCAAGCTCATCCTCACCAAGTGTTGCGGCGTGCACATAGTATCTGTACGGTGTCAAGCAGAATCCGATTGCGCGGTCCAAGCCAAACTGATACACGGGTTCACCGAAATAATCAAAGACTTCTTCGGTCCCATCAGGGTCGTATTGACGAATTGGTGTCGCTGTCAGTGCCAATCGCTTCTCAAAGAACTCGGGCTTGTTCCTTACGAATCCATCGGCACCTAGACCATGAGCTTCATCGGCTATCAAGAGCAGGCTCGCGTTCCCATGGGTGTCTTCGATGGTCGACTGGAACCGTGGGTCACACAACATCACATTGGTGATAACAACTGCCACGGTGCCGCCTTGCCGCAGCTGCCTCATCGCGCGGCCCAATGCCATGTCTGTATTCGACTCAAGTGCTGGCGCGACGGCACGAAGGCCGAACTTCGCAATCTCGGAACGCCACTGGGCGACGAGCGCCCGCGATGGCGTCGAGATCACTACGAGCAGGGGCCGGTCGGGAGCCCGTTGCTGCACACGCGTCGCGCAAACGAGTGCCGTGAGGGTCTTGCCAGCGCCGGTGGCCATTTCCAAGATCCCGCGCTCGGGGGGTTCAGCGCCTTCCCATGCGTCGACCGCTTCGCCCTGATGGCTAAAGTCACCGTCCCTCCAACGCAGCCAGTCAGGTACTTGGAGCGCAGGTGAGGCGGCCGTTGCTGCGCCGGCGAACCGGCGGCGAAGAGACTCGTGTGGGTCCGCCGCCCAGCTCGGGTTACCGTCTGCCTCCGCGGCATCGAAGTAGTCGGACTCTCTCGGGGCAACATCCGGTGCAGTCTCGATAATGCGCGCCTCGACAGCCTCGGGCAGGTCGAACACCCGACTAATGCCGATGCTCCGGCCACAGGACCAGTCATCCAAGGCAGACTTGGCTCGTTGGAACACTTCGGCGTCGTGGCCATCCCAGCTCACGGTGACCGTCATCTGTTCCACACCGCCGACGACACCGTGTCCAGTGGCATTTCCCGAGCCGTTGGCGATTACGTAGTCGCGGTCGTCACCGAAGCCCCACATCTTCGGGTGGAAGTTGGAACCGGGCTGGGGCACTGCAATTCGGAGCTTGAGTTGGCGCGTTGCGAGCATCCAGCCGAGGCAGTCAAGAGCATGACGGCTCAGCGCTCCGACATCGCTGCGACCATGCGAGAACACCTCTGACACTCGATGCGCAGCCTCGTCGTCGCTGAGTTCGACCACCTGCTCTACGACCCGGCGCTCAGGCTCATACAGCGTCGGCGAGATCGTCATTTCGATTGTTCTGGTCTCTGGGTGCTGCAGATAGATCGCGAGTCCAGGTGCAAGCTTGGAAATCCAGCCAGCGCTGAACCAACCGAAAACGCCTCGCACCGAACGCGCCTCTCGAAAGGCGGGAATGAGGATTTCGCGAGCGAAAGGATTCTCGGGCAGCTTGTAGAAGCTCCGTCGGAGGGTCGAGACGTCGGAGAGCATTTAGCTGATCCGCCGCCGGCTCTTGAGTCGCTCCAAGAGATCGTTGGCCACGGATGAGCGGTGCAGCTCATCACTCGATTCGACCTGCTCAAACCGAACTGATCCGTGGCGCGCGATGACTAGGCGCGCTTGAGCACCCGCTGTGACACCAATCCCGGCCAGCGCTTCTCGGGCTCTACCGATCTCCGCGGTTCCGTTAACAGATGTCAGCCTCCAAATGACACTCACTGTGCCGCACCCTGCAGGCGCTGTGACAGGTACATCGCGCCGGTCATTGGGACCGCAGCCAAGTTCGCGAGCTAGCTCGGGGGGGAAGCCCGTAATCGAGAAGCCGTCGAAGTACCTGGCCTCAACCTTGAAGTCCCAACTGAGCTCGCCATCCGCATTCCGTGTCGCGACATCTTCAACCGGTCTGTACGTGACACTGCTCTCGTCCGCAACGCTCACCATGCCGTCAACGACCTCGAATTGCCGAGACGCGATATAGGACCGGACGCTGGCCTCGGTGACACTGAATCGCTCAGGGATGTCCTGAATGAGGAAGCTCAGTGGCACCGCGCCCCCATGCTGGTCGATTCGCTGCTGGATTTCCGCGGGGATGCCCTCGTAGACATCATCGATCCATGCAGTGAGTCCCCATTTCTCTTTATCGGCCCGGGCGATCGACTCGATGTTCGAAAGCGTGCTACTGAGTGTGCCGAGCGCCAGTCCCCCCACGGCCGCGATCTCTTCCTTTGTTGCGGGACGGCCTATGTCGAGGAGGGCGAGCTTTGCACGCGCGCGCAGCGTGTCTCGCAGAGCCACGTGTTCGCCGATGCGCGTGAGCCCCAACAATTCGACGAGCTCGTCGAGCATGGACAAGCCACGGGGAAATTCGCGGGCAACAATCGACTGCAGATCTATGAGCCCAACATCGTCCACCTCGGCTGCAACAGCGCCAGACAGTCTCGCCAGTAGCTGTTGGCCAGCGTCGCTGAGAGCGAGCGAACCCATATAGGCAAGCGCGAGCCGTGTCGTAACGAGATACCGGGGCAAGAACTTGGCTGGCTCGCTCGCTTCGTCTTCCGCAGCCTCGACAACGGGCTGCAAGATAGCGTTGATTCGCTCGGTCACCGAAGTGCTCTCGACGATCGGAGGCAACTCGGCATGCACCAGGGAGGCGATGACCCCCGCATGTTGACCTCCATAGCTGTCCAGAGCCTTCGCGACTTTGGCCTCAAGCTGCCGGACGCGCTCGCGCGTTACACCGCGTTCTTCGCCGAGCTGCGCGAGTGTCACTGATCGCTTCACTTTGTGGCGGATGAAGAGGTCTACGTCCTGAGGGTCGTGCTCCGCTTCGACCCTCCTGACGGCACCGATCAAGCCCGCTACAGGCCCGACATCGGCCGGAAGGTCATCAAGTTCAAGCCTGTGCAGGTTCTCAAGAGTGTCAACCTCGGTGAGCATCTCCGCAAACCGAAGGGAGCAAAGCGCATCAGCGGCGGTTCGGCAACCGAGCACATCTCGAGCGGCGGACAGGGCTGGCAGGAGGCTCTCCACTAGAACAGGCGCGCCGGCCCATACCGCCAAGTCTTCGACCGGCACCGCCAGAGAGCCTCTGACGGTCGGGCGCTGTGCTGGCTCAAGCGGCCCCGCCGCCTCCAACACGCACAGCAGCTCGATGAGTGTGGTGAAGCCGAAGTTCGGAAGCTGAAGAAGTTGTTCAGCAGTCACATGCTTCGCGCTCGGGAGCAAGTCGCTGCGCCGAATCACATTCAAGGCCCGAACTGACACCGGCAGAGCAGCAAGCTCGTCGGCTGAGACCCCTGCCGGAATCGCCTCCAATCGACCGCTTCCCGCTACCTGTCGTGCCGCGGCCACGAGTTGTTGGGAGCGAGCTCGGTCAAGGGGCTCCTCAACGATCTGCCAGTAGCTGCCGAGGTCGGCGAACGTCCTGAGCTCGGGCAGACTCGCAACAACCGATGGCAGCGGGCGATCACCCAGCGCTTCGATGAACCATGCGGGAAGGACAGGCGTCCCAAGTGCACCCCATGGCGCCACGCATGACGACCGCTCCTCCACCTCGTGCGAGCTCCCTACAGCGCGCACACCGTACAGGTGTCATCGCTTTCCTCATCCAACACGCCGGCGAGCGCTTCGATGAGCGGCCGGTCGGGCCTCTCCTTGGTTTGTCGCTTGAGGGCAGCATCGTGCCGTTCGAGGATCTCGTCACGTCGGCCGACAAGCTCGACGAGGGTTTCGCCGGAGGTCCAGGTGTACTGCCGGCCGTCCATGGCAGTTGCAGTGAAGTCCGCATCGCCGTCGACCCCGGCGTCCTGCAGCACCTTTTGTTCAATTGCAACTGCGCGCTCGAACAAGTCCGGGTGGCGATCGGCCAGTCCAACCCACTCCGCCTTGCGCTGGTAGAAGCAGAAATAACAACCGGAGCGGCTGCGCCACTCGTAGTACTCGGGAAGACCAATCCCAGCATCGTCGAGAATGCGCATGACGCCGTCGTGATCTATGTCGTCTTCGATGAAGGGAAATACCGTTTCGATGTTGGGCTTGGTCGAGATGTAGCCCTTGCGATTCGCCTCGTCCGCACGTATCGCGACGTAGGAGATGGCCGGTGCATCACCGATCCAAGCCTCGATCGGCTTGATCTTCATATTCTTGGTGCACCAACGCATCTGTGGAGATGGCAGCGCGCCGCGGAATACCTCAAACCAGTGGTCGAACCCCCGGCTCGCGTTGAGACGGGCAATGGGTTTGCCGAGGATCACCTCCAGCCGAGTGAGGTATTCGTAGGTCTCGGGCAACTCCGCCCCGGTGTCGCAAAAGAAGTACTCCATCTGCGGGACGCGGTCGCGCAGGTGAACGGCGAGGGCTGATGAGTCCTTGCCGCCGGAGATACCGCAGATGTGTCGAGTGCTGCTAGTCATTCGATGCCTTCATGTTCTCGACAACTTCGAGCATGCCAGAATCACTGGCCAGAGTGTCGGCTCGAAGGAGGTGCTCGCACTGCAGCGCCAGCAGGGCCGATCTCGCCCTTGCTTCCGAACCCAGCGACTTCGCGGCAGATTGGACGGCGAGGCCAAGTGCCTCCTGGACGGCAGCACGGTCGCGCTCGTCGAGCACCACTAGACGATGCTCCTCACGGCCGTCTGGGCTCGTGACGGTGACGCGCCGGGATACATATGCGCCATTTCCGATCGCACGGTGGTCAGCATGCAGAGCCATGAGACGGTGGAAGCCAGCGATGCGTAGTGGTAACTGAACAGCGAATCGCAGTCGGTCTTCGTCCGACCACTCCGAGACCGCCTTCTGCGACACCACGGTCGCGATGGCCTTGACCCACTCGTGGTCATGTTCATGGGCCGCGCTGGCGAGTGCCAGGACGAACGATCGAATCTCCGGGTCGAGGACCTCCCCAGCCAAAGACGCTGCCTGGCCTGCTACCGCGAGACGAGTTGTCTCCTCGGCTGCATCAAAGAGTTCGCGTCGCAAGTCTTCCAGGAGAGCCTGCGGGCAGGCCTCCAGCTGATCGACCGCCTGCGCGAGGGCGTGGCTCAGTTCGCGCTTTTGCGGGTAAGTCTTGGCTGTGCTCCTGACACTGGGGAGGCCGACAGCGTTCGGGAGTTGCTGAAACAGCAATTCGTCAGGCTCCACTGCCGTCTTCAGCACGTCACGCACCGCCATAGCTGCACTCGGCAGTGATCTCGTGTCGAGCGTGTACTTGTCAAGCTGTCCCACAATTCGTACCAAGTGGCCGACGATGGCGAGCACATTTGCGACCCGGTGCTTGCGAAACCTCTTCGCGACGCCAAGTACATTCGCGAGTTCATCGACGACCTCACGGCGAGCGCCACTTGCGTTGGCGTAGTGCTTGATGTCGAAGTGTCCTGGGTTCCGGACCATTCGTTCTGACAGCTCAGCACTCAGCGATGGCCGGAACGTGCCGTGCTCATAGATCGCGACCTCGTCCGTGTTCGCTAGAAGGCCTGCCGTTACGAATACCGGAAGGGCAGCAGCCTTCATCCCAAATGGCGGGGACATCAGCACGGCATGCACGTCAAGCAGGTTTATGCGACGTCTCTTGGCTCGCCGAAATTCCGCCATCAGCGCTTGCCACGCCGACTGTAGCGAAGGTGTCACTGGCTCCGCGAACACCCGCGTCTCGTTGCGGCTGTCGAGGCGGTGCATCCGCGACCGGCCGAGCATCGAGCGGTACATCGCGACTTCCGGTCCGTAGCCCTCGAAACCAAGGTCCGCCTGGTCTGCCCGCTCGATCATTGCGCTCAGGAGGATCTTCCGAGCCTTGGCCCCCTGCGAGGTCATATGAGTCCGGTTGATCATCTCGTTGCCGATGACCGGTGTGTGCGAGTAGCAACGATCCGCAGCTTCAGAGAGTGCTGCGCTTCCCCGGCCCTTCGAGAGCGGCGTACTCGCTTCATCATCAATCAGGAACCAGTCGCAATTCTCCGCGGCGAACGTCAACACCAGCGCTGCACGCAACTCAGCCTCCGCGAGAGCGAGTCGTTCACCTAGCTCGCTTCGCGCGACCCAGTCGACGTTCACATCTGCCTGCTCCAGCACGGCGCGTATGGCCTCTACGGATCTTGCCGTCCTATCCAGTTCTGCAATCGATTTGGGTATTGCCGCAACCGTCGGTTTCGCTGGACCAGCGGTTACTGCACGCTTCGGGCACGACCCCTCCGCACCGACTACGAGCAGGACTTCGCCATCCACGTCCGCAAGAGGTGACACTGGGTCAACCGATTCGCAGCCGGTGACGTAACGACGCGCGAAAGTCCGAAGAATGTCGTTTTGAGCCGAATGGCGAGCGGCCACGACGGGCTGCGGGTTGTCGACCTTGGCCAAGATTTCTACGAGCGGCAGCTGGCTTGCGGCGCCCATTGCTGCATCGACGCGCGCTCGCAGATCGATGTCACTGCCCTGCCATATTCGGTACTCGCTAGCGAATTCTCGATAGGTCACCAGACTCGACAATTCGAGGCAGTCGAGCAGCTTGTCCGCGCCGGGGTCAACAAGCCGGAGGACATCGGTCGATGCCCTAAGCGGTCCCGCCGTTGAGACCAAATTGAGGACTGCTACTGCCTTGGCAAGGCAGGTTGCTTCATCAGTGAGCCCGTGAACGTCGCGCAAGCGGGTTGCGATCTCAGTCCACCGGCGCGATGTCGGCCCAGCGACGCCAGTCACTACACCGCCATCAACGAAGTAGTCGTAGACCCAAGGCAGCCCAACCATCGGCAACGCCCCGTGCGCAGCCAATGGCGTCGCTTCCAGGAACGCAGGCAGTGCGCGCGGATCAGGCCCAGTGAGAAATGAGAACAGAGTGCGCTCGTTTTGCCCATACCGAACGCAGAGCTCTGGCAATACAGCGGCCGTCAGAGGGTGCAGCGGATAGCAGTCAGCGATGGCATCTGACCGGCTCAAGTCCTCGAAGCCCAGCTTCGACAGCGATTGGGCCAACTCGCGTGATTGCGCCACGAGGCGGCGTTGCACCGCATCATCGGTGACCTCGAAGACCGTCCCAATTAGCGCCCGCGTCTGTGCAGCCGAGTCAACAAACGGAATGTCCTCGAACCGCCCTTGGACCTTTGCCCATTCGAGCTGCTGGGAGCCGTCACCTCCGGCGAAGTAGTCCTCGAATGCCAGATGTTGCAGCGTCAGCGTGAAGATGGGTGACCCAACCTCCTGTCCCGCTTCAGCCAGTTGTTGCAGCAAGTAGGGATCGGTATCCGCCGATTGATCTACAGCTTCGAGGTTCTTGCCGAACTCGTCGATCACGACAAGAAGCGGTGCGTCGTCAGCTAGCGCTCGCGCGACTTCCAACAACGCTGCCGGAGACGGTCCCGTACGACGGGGATCAGTCGACTTCGCATCGGATAGGGCAGCCTTCAGCGCCTTGGTGGCCGGGAAACGAGTGGCAGTCGGCAACTTGCCAAAGCGTCTCACTACCGCAGAGTGCAGGGCCCGCAGCACTGTGTGGCTGATTGGTTCGCGGCTCGCAGTGACAACGGCGCGATTGAAGCCCCGCTGGTCGGTCAGGTGATGGCAATGTGCACGGGCGATCAGCTCGACAACGTCTGGATCAGCTCTCTCGATCAGGCCGAGCGCAGCATCCCGCACCGGACCTGATTCGCCAAAGACCCCATCAATCAGCACCGCGAGCGACGACTTGCCCGAGCCATAGGGGCCTGTGATCGACCAAGCACCACCTCTCTGCGTCGTCGCGGCAGCGGCTGCGAGGCGTTGAACTACGTCCAGAGCGCGAGCGGTGACGATGTAGCCGTCAAGGGGCTCCGTGGACGTGATGTCTCGTTCGAGGTTGGCCGACCGCGCAAAGCGCCCCGAAATCGCCAAGACTGAACTGGCCGGCCTCATGCCGCTGACCTCACCGGTTGGCGCTCCCTGGCCGCCAGCAGATCAGCTATCGGACCTTCGCGTTCAATCGGCAAGTCTTCGCGATCGACCGGCAGATCACCATTCTCCCCAGCCCAGGCGTCATCCATGCCTGCGCCGTAGTACCGATGCAACACGTCGACCGCGGCCTCCGAAACGTCACGCGTCCAGCTGAGTTGTTGCCCAACCGTCGACGACATCAGGCTGACACCCTCCAATGTGCTCAGCGGCGCTTCAAGGATTCGCTGCATGTCGCTCTCGGTGAGTTTGAATGCGCGCCCCGGCGCACCCGATTCGTTCGCCAGTTGCGAAAGCGTCACCGTGTTTCCTGTCGGCGGCCGCCGAGACAAGAAATCAAGTGTCGCGAACAGCACAATCTCATCTGGAAGCGTCGGCTTCGCTCCAAGGGTGAAGCGGTAGTTGCCTGAAGCAGCAGAAGCGCCGATCAACCCGAGCTCGCGCAACGGACAGTCGAGTACATCGTCGAGCGACGACCGACCTGATCGAGTTGCTGGCGCATACGTACGCAATAGCGCGCTGATGTCCTTTCGCATCGAGGATTCATGAGGGGCCGGAACCGACGCACTGGACTCGATCTGCCCTCGAACCGCGATCTCCAGTGCCTTGTCGTCGAACTCGACGAAGTGAAGTTCGTTGAACGCGATCCACCAAACAGGCAAATGGCTCCTGGGCGCAAGCAGCATCCAGTGCAGGAGCCAGATGGTCCCGGGATCCTCCATGTACGGATCCCAGCCGTCGTCGCAGAACAGGGCATGGCCGAATCGGGTCGGGACCATTTCAGGAGCGCGCTGGTTCTCCGACTGCGGATCCTTCGTGATGATCTTCGCAGCTTGGCCCCAAAACTTGATGGCCCGGACCATGTTCTTGCCCACACCCATGTTGACTGGTGCGTCGGCTTCGCTGAATCCGTGCTGACGCGTAGCTGCCGTCGCGTAGGCCTTTCGAAACCACCCGTAGCGCGGATGAAACGTCTCGTGCCTGGCAAACGTCGCCATCACCGCATCCGACAAGCGCATCACGGGCTCCCGTTCAGGAATCGAACGCGCTCAACGGCACGAATCGTTCGATCCGCCGCCTCTTCGATCTCACCGGCCGTCGTAAATCGGCCCAAGCTGAACCGCAGGGACTCTTCCGCAGCCGCGCGGTCCACGCCCATTGCCAAGAGCACTGGCGACGGCCCCAGAGCCCCTGCGCTGCAGGCGCTACCGGACGACACCGCAACGGATTCCATGTTCGTCATGACGGCGTCCCCGTCAGCTCCAACGAATCGAACACTTGCCGTGTTGGGTAGACGACGGCTCACACTGCCGTTCTGAGATACCCCATCCAGACCGTGCACGAGTTTCGATACCAGGGCGTCTCGGAGCCCACTGACGCGGATCGCTTCGCTGGACTGCTCATCGGCTGCGATCTCACTCGCAGCGCCGAAACCCACTATTCCCGACACGTTCAGAGATCCTGAGCGCCGTCCGCGCTCATGCCCGCCCCCGAGCAGAAGCGGTCGTAGTTGGTGTGACATCGCCTTGGTGACGACGAGTGCGCCTACGCCCGTGGGCCCACAGATCTTGTGGCCGCTAATCGAAGCCGCATCCACGCCAGCAGATGCCATGTCGAAGGGCAGCCGTCCGACGATTTGGGTCGCGTCGCTGTGGAAGAACGCCCCAGAATCTGCGACACATTCGCCGATTGCCGGAAGGTCATTGATGACGCCGGTCTCACTGTTGGCAGCCATGACGGATACGAGCAGAACGTCTTGGCCCAGCATCTCGTCAAGTGCTGCAAGATCGACGCAGCCGTCGCTGGTCACTGGAACGATGTCCACCTTCGCGCGGCCGTTTTGTGCAAGCCAGTCCGCAGTTGCCATCACCGACGCGTGCTCGACTGCAGACACCAAGATCCGAGAGCATTCAGGGCTCACGTCCGATACCAAGCCTTGAAGGGCGAGATTGTTGGCCTCCGTCGCGCCCGCCGTGAAGATCACGTGGCTCGTTGCAGCGGCCCCAACGAGTCGACTCACCTGCTCCCGGGCGAGATCGACGCGTGCCGCCTGAGCCCTGCCGAACCTGTGAACCGAAGACGCATTTCCCACGCTGGCTCGTAGGACTGGTGCCATCGCTTCGAGCACCCGCGGATCGAGCGGTGCTGAGCCGTTGTAGTCCAAGTAGATGTCGGTGCTCATGTTGGCCCCGGTGTCAAGTAGGCCAGCAGCTCCGATCGGCGAAATCGCCAGGCCCGACCAACCTTGGCAGCGGGCAGCTCGCCCAGCCGCGCCCTTCGGAGCACCGTCTTTTTGGACACTTTGAGCAGTTCCGCAGCTTCGTCGGGCGTCAGCACCTCGTCACTCCGAACAAGGTTGCTCAACTGCTCACCTGGAGGCATGTCCGTCATGCCTCGCTCCTCTGTTGGGGCCACAAGAGGACAATACGGCCCTCCGAGGCCCTCGCGGGTGGATGCTCCGCAGGTCCGGAATTCGCCGCGACTGCTGACATCGCCGACACCGGCGGAGATGCGGAGTGATTGCCCGACAACTTGCGGGCTGAGACTCTCACAATCTGCGGTGTATCGCCTGCTTCAGATCTCTTCAGCGGCGAGCTGGTGGCGCTGGACCTTGCCGAGGGCGTTGCGGGGCAGCGCTGCGATGCGGTAGGTGCGGCGGGGTCGCTTGTAGTACGCGAGGCGTTCGCCCACGTAGTCCTTCAGCTCGTCGTCGTCGAAGTCGCGCTCGGCGACCACGTAGGCCACCACCACCTCGCCCCACTCGGGGTCGGGCTCGCCGCCGACGGCGCACTCGGCGACATCGGGGTGCGAGGCGATGACCTCCTCGACCTCACGGGGGTACACGTTGAAGCCGCCGCAGATGATGAGCTCCTTGGCGCGGCCGACGATGCGCAGGTAGCCGTCGTCCCACTGGCCCAAGTCGCCGGTGCGGAACCAGCCGTCGCTGAACGACGCCGCGTTCTCGGCGGGCTGCTCCCAGTAGCCGGAGAACACATTGGGCCCCCGCACGAGGATCTCGGCGGCGTCGGGGTCGGCTGGCGCAGCGTCATCGTCGGCCGCCGGCTCGCTGTCGCCGTCGCTGACTTCCAGCGCTTCGAGGCGCACTTCCACGCCGGGCAGCGGGAAGCCGACCGTGCCGGCACGGCAAGGTTCGTCGTGCGGATTCGACACCAGCATCACGGTCTCGGTCATGCCGTAGCGCTCGATGACGTGCTGGCCGCTGGCCTCCCGCACGGCATCGTGCAGCTCAGCAGGCATGGGCGCAGAACCCGACGCGCACAGCCGCAGCGCCGACAGCTCGGCGGCCCGCGGCGAGGCGACCAGCCGGGAGTACATGGTCGGCACGCCGAAGAACATGGTGGCTTGGTGCTCGCCCGTGCCAGCTCGGCCTGCGATCGCATCGAAGACCGCGTCAGGATCAAACGTCGGCTGCAGCACCGCCCGGGCGCCCACCGTGAGCGTGCCGTGCAGCCCCACGCCCAGGCCGTGCATGTGGAACAGCGGCAGCGCCAGCACAAGCACGTCGTCGGGCGTCCAACGCCATGCCAGCTCCAGCGCTCGCACCGATGCCAGCAGGTTCGCATGGCTGAGCACCGCGCCCTTGGGCCGACCGGTCGTGCCCGACGTGTACCCAATCAGCGCAGGCTCGTCACCCCGGCGTCGATGCGCGAACGCCAACAGATCGAATCCGGACCCTTCAGGGGGCGCGGCACCGACGCCATCGGGAACGACTGCATCAGTGCTGCCGACGGCGTGCTCAGCAGCACCTGCGCGACCTACGAGCAGGTCGGCGGCGTTGAAGTCGCTGACCAGCACCGCTGGCTCGGCGTCGGCGATCCACTGACGCCACTCGCCGGGGTCGCCAACGCCCTCCACCAATGCGGCTGAGGGACGGCAATCAGCCACTACTCCACGCACCTCGTCGGCGCGGTAGGCACCGTTCAGCGGCACCACCACCGCGCCCATCGCCAGCAGCGCAGCGTGCGCAGCAACCAAGCGAGACGAGCTCGGACCGCTCATCAGCACGCGATCGCCCGCGACGATGCCCGCAGCCGTCAAGCGCGCGGCAACGTCTCGGGCTCGAGCAGTGAGCTGAGCCCCGGTCATCCAGCCGTCGCGCTCATCCCACACCACGGCTCGCCGCGCATCAGTCGACCAGCGGTCCAGCCAGACCGCCGGCAGCGTGCCACCCGCGCTCAGATCAACCTCGGCGGCACTGACACCAGCCGGCAGATGCCGGGACCAATGCGACTCCTGCCCATCGGTCATCTCGGGCTGCTCCCTCGGCACACCGGCAGCGGTGCCTGGCTCGCAGGAAGCTCAGCAGGACCGACGCCCACCGAGCCGCCCGGATCGAGCGGACATGGCGCACCCCCAACGGGATTCGAACCCGTGCCGCCACCTTGAGAGGGTGGTGTCCTTGGCCGCTAGACGATGGGGGCTGGTTGAGATGCGAGGAGCCAGCATACCGACCCCTCATTGCGCGCTCGTGAGCCCCCTGAATGTCAGCCGGGGCGCCGTCTCATCGTCGCGCTACGTCACCTGCCAGCTGCTGGATGGTCTCGGAGCGAACCGGGGCAGTCTCTCGCGACGAAAGACTCCAGGTCGCCCCACTCGTCTGGCGCATTCAAGGGCAGTCGGTCATATGCCGCGTACGCCGCGTCAATTTCAGCCTCACGGTGACGCTTGGCGAGAGCCTCATGGGCCGCTTTCGTCATGAACGCCAGTCTCTCCAAACCCGGATCCGGTCGCTACCTAGGTTTCTGTGACCTGTCGCTTTGTCAGGGGCCCTTCATCGTCTGGGCCTTGGATGCTGGACAGGTAGAGAGAGCCGGGGACGATGTTTCGGTCGGCGACGAACACCACTCGAAAGCCGTTGCGTTCTTCGAACCTGATGTGCTTGCCAGGGCCGTCAGGATGCTGCTGCCCCGGCAGGTTCGGATATGACGACTCGTCACACAGATCCGCCAGCAGTTCCAGCAAGTTCGCGGCTGTCTCGGTGGATTGAGTCACCATCCATGCATCGAACAGATCGAGACCGTGCCATGTCCACACGGTCACGCGACTGGTGATTGGTCCCGCAGCTCCGCTGCACGTCGGCGCAGATCGTCAGAAGTGAATGCCTCACCCGGCGGCTTGCCTTCGTCTGCACACTGGCGCAGATGTTTCTCAGCCTCACGAACGGCCGCTACTTCCTCCGTGATGTCTTGGGATCGCTGACGCTTCGCTCGGAACTCTCGCAGAATCTTGAGCATTGTCGGACCCCCTGACTGTGGATCGCAGCGAGTTATCAGGCCACAACCCAGTATCGCAGCGCCAAGCTAGGTCTCAAGACCGCGGCTGTGGGGGCCAGATCTCGGTGTCGGGGTGCAGGCCGTGCCAAGCGAACCAGAACGACTGCGACGACACGATGCGCGGCAGCCTGGCGTCGATTCGGTTGCGGCCGTCCACGCCGTTGACGCGCAGCTCGTCGTGCAGCACTCCCCCTGGCGCCACCTCCACGGCGGCGCCGTGGTGCCACGCCTCGGCAGGCACGCCTGAGGCGCCAGCGGCGCCGTACACCCGGGCACCGCCCTGATTCGGCACGATCACCAGCGGTTCACCGCCCAGCACGTAGACGAACGGATCTTCCTGCTCCAGTTTCGTCAAACCCAGCGCCAACGTGTAATCGCCGCGGTCGACCGTGACCACCTCCTCCTTCAGCTCGAACACGTCGGGCGTCTCGAAGGTGGGGAACCACAGGTCTTCGCTGGAGTAGTACGAGCGGTACGCCGTGCCCGGCGTGTAGTCGTAGCTGATCGGCGGGCGCTCCGGAAGTGTGGGGAAGTACGTCGGCGGCGGCGTGTCGAGCGTGAACGTGTCTGGGTGGTCGGCCAGCCAGTCCGACCAGCGCGTCGTGGCCACCGGGAACTGCTCAGCTTCGTGCCCGCCAGCGGACCGGCGAATGCCGTGCCCGAGAGGTGGTTCCACAGGCTCTCGGTCTCGTTGTCGATCATGATCTTGTTCGAGTCCATCAGCAAGCCCGATGTCTCAAACGTCAGCACGTCGCCGCTGGGCAGCCGCCGGTCGAACATGAGCGCCGTCAGGCACAGCGTGCAGTAGCCGAGCGCCACCGGCACACCGCCCACCACGTCGTTCGCCAGCTCGTGACGGGCCAGGAATCGCACCGGGTACGCCCCTGGCTCGCCGCCGATGACGAAGCCCAACACGAGTTCTTCGGGGGTCATGAAATCGGCTTGAGCAGGGGTCAGCCGCTCAGGGTCATTCAGCTCGGGGATGCCGCCCCGTCGCACCCCACCCCACTGGACCGCCCCGAGCGTCACCCGGTCAGTGACCTGCGCGAGCAGCTTGTCGTACTGCGGATCGAGGTAGCTGTACACCCTTCGCTTGAATGTCGTGTAGCCCTCGCCGGGATCGGTGCCCTCGGAGCGGTACAGCGAGCCGTATCGGACGTAGTCGGTGCTGAAATCACCAGAACTCTCGACTCCGGTGAGCCTCGCCAGCGCTCCCATCGCCGCGTTCGACACATCGCGAGAGCCGCCGGAGCGCAGGAGATCCAGAGTCCAAGCAACCCAGCGCTGCTCGCCGCTCCTGCCCATCTCGCCAGCGATGATCGCCGCAAAGGTGGTGTTGGGCCGTACCAAGAACTCGTCGATCTTCTCCAGCAGCGTCAGATCGAGAAACGGTCGCCCGTCGGCGGTACCAGGAATGAACGGCTGCGTCGTCGGCACGGATCCGGGCGACGTCGTGTCGGGTGGCGCCACGTCGCCGGCAGCGTCTGAGTCCGCAGCACCGTCAGCCGATTCGTCAGATGGCGAGGACGTCGCAGGGGGGTCTGTCGCAGCAGAACTCTCGCCCTCGCCGGAGGAGGGCGAGCACGCGGCGGTAAGCACGCTCACCGCCACGGCTGCGCAGATCAGCTTTCGCATACGGCGGCCGAGCCTATGGCGGCCCTTCGCAGCGCCACGGTCAGGCCGATTGGGCTAGAACGGCACCCATGGGTGGCCGAATCAGCGGCACCGCCAAGGGGGAATCGCGATGGACAACGGCACAAGCAACGGGGTGATACCTGACAATCCTGCGGGCTACGTCTGCCTGACGTTCGACTTCGACGGGCCTTCATTGTGGATCGCCCGCCGCCAGACCACCCCCACGCCCATCTCACGCGGCGAATTCGGCGCCGTCGCCGTGCCGCGGATCCTCAAGCTGCTCGCCCGCCACAACATTCCGAGCACCTTCTTCATCCCAGGCCACTCCATCGACACCTATCCCGACGCAGCCCGCATGGTGGTCGACGCCGGCTGCGAAGTGGGGCTGCACGGCTACGCCCACGAGTACAACCCCCGGCTCAGCGAGGACGAGGAGCGAGCCATCCTCGAGCGCACCTTCGCGCAGATCGAATCGCTCACCGGCGCCCCGCCCAAGGGCTACCGGGCGCCGTCGGGCGACATCAACCCATGGACGATCGACCTGCTGATGGAATACGGCCTCAGCTACGACTCGTCGCTCATGGGCCACGACTACGCGCCCTACTGGCTGCGCACCGGCGATCAGTTCCCGCTCGACGGGCCGATGGAGTTCGGCGAGCAGGTCGACCTCGTGGAGCTGCCGTTCAGCTGGCACCTCGACGACTACGTCCACCTCGAGTTCGTGACGTTCAAGAACACGATCCTGACCGGGCTGGAGAATCCCGCCGCCATGTTCGATGGGTTTCTCTCAGATGTGAAGTGGATGACCAGCGAGGTGCGACACGGCGTGTGCACGGTCACCTTCCATCCGCAGGCGATCGGCCGCGGCGGGCGCCTGTACGAGATGGAGCGCTGGATCGAGCAGATGACCGACCTCGGCGTGAGCTACACCCGCATGTGCGACGTGGCCGATGCTTGGCGGGGCGGGCGGCAGCTCGGCATCGAGTAGCGGCCGCCGCGGCCCGGCCCCTAGCCCTCCACGCCGTCGAGCATGCGGCTGATCAGCAGCTTCTGGACCTCTGAGGTGCCCTCGTAGATCTGGTACACCCGCACGTCGCGGTAGATCTTCTCCACCGGGTAGTCGTTCAGGAAGCCGTACCCGCCGTGGATCTGGATGGCTTTCGACGCCACCCGCTCGGCCATCTCCGACGCGAACAGCTTCGCCATCGAGGCCTCGCGGGCGCATTCGAGGCCCTGATCGCGCATCTGCGCCGCGTGCAGATAGAGCTGACGTGCCGCCTCGATCTGGGTGGCCATCTCGGCGAGCGTGAACGAGATCGCCTGGTGCTCGACGATGGGGCGCCCGAAGGTCTCGCGCTCCTGGGCATAGGAATGTGCGGCCTTGAACGCAGCCCGTGCGCCGCCGGTGGCTTGGGCCGCGGCGCCGATGCGGCCCAGCGACAG
>JAJEIW010000089.1 GCA_022828045.1 Acidimicrobiia bacterium
GTCCGCATAGCCAAACTCGACACCCAAACCGCCTGACAGACACCCCAGCGGGGCCGACACAGCCCGCCAGAACCCCCAGCAGGCACCCCCAACCCCAACCGCACACACCCAACCAGCCACAACACCGAAATTTCAGCAGCCTGCTAAAGCTGTTCACGGCCTCAGGCGGGGCCGAGCTATTTGCAACGACAATCTATGTTGTTGAGAGCAACATGTTGGCCCGAGATAAACGCGCTCAAGAGCACGGCCCCAATCCATTGATTCAGAGCCTTCGTCCTTTTGTGGGGTGAGGGCTGCTGGGCTCGGCGGTGTCAGGTTATGTGACGAGGATGCCGCGGGCTTCGAAGTTTGTGTAGTTGGTGAAGCCGTGGGCTCGGCGGCGCAGGACCTGGAGGAGGTTGTTGGTTCCTTCGATTCGGCCGTTGCTGGGCCGTCCTGTGTGTTGCCAGTCGAGGATCTCGGTGTGCCATGCGAGGAAGGTGTCGACGACGTCGCTGAACTCTGGGATCTGGCCGGTGCTGTAGATGTCGGCGAACCGGTCCAAGGCGGCGAGAGCGCTTTCGCGGTCTCGGCGAGATAGAGGTTGTGCAGCTCGCCGAGCGCGTCCCAGGCCGCCTTGAGCCGCGGGCAGGCGGCGAACAGCGTTTCGAGGCGTGCCCGTGCTGCCGCGTCGAGCGTGTCGGGGCGGCGCATCAGCAAGAACCGCGCCCGGAATACCTCAGGGTCGAACGCCGGCACCGAGCCCTCGGGGCGGCGCTGGACGTCGCGCCGCACCGCGGTGAGGCCGGCGGCGAACCAGCGGATCACGTGGAACCGGTCCAGCACGTGGCGGGCGTGGCCGAGCCGGGCGCCGGTCGCCGCCTTGTACGCCTTGGAGCCGTCGGACACGACGACCTTCACTCCCTTGCACCATTTGTGCCCCTGAGCGGCCAGGAACCCCGACAGCGCCTGGACGTTGCGGTGGGGCACCATGGCGAGCACCTCGCCGGTGTCGCCGTTGACCAGCACCCTCACGTACCGGTGCCGTCGACAGATCGAGATCTCGTCGACCAGCAGCACCCGACACCGTCGCCGACGGCGCCGCTCGGCGATCAGCCTCCCATAAGCGGCTCTTCGCGAATTAGGGGGAGTGAGGGTTTGGAGGAGGGTCCAGTCGGGTCGTCCGGCGTAGAGCAGGGCGCGGATGCGGAAGTTCGCGAAGTTGGCGAATCCGAACGCGACACGTTTGACGCGTTTGGCGAGGTTGTTCGCTGCTTCGGTCGGTCCGTTGGTGGCTCGGGAGGTGTGCCAGTTGGTGATCTGGGGGCGCCAGGCGGCAAGAGTGCGGCCGGGCCAGTTCAGCTCGAACACCAGCGTCACCGGCCGCCCCGACACTTCCAAGTCCCGCACTCGGCGGTCGCGGCGGTCATGGACCCGCCCGCTCGGCGCCCCGCAATCGGGGCACCTCGGACGGCGCACCGTCGAGCACACCCGCACCGACAGCCGCTCGGGCAAATCAACGACCACCCCCACCACACGGATCCGCGGCAGCCACAGCCGCACCGACACATCACTTGATTCAACCGGCCGACGCGGCACCCTACGAGGCAGTCGTGGATTCAACGACAAGTCGCTGAGCGAGCTGCGCAACAGTGTTCACGACGCGGCTGCGGCCGTCGTTCGCTACAGCGGCAGCCGCTTGATGCTTGCGCCTATCAATGACGAATGCGGCGGACCACATCGTATTCGAGCCCACGATCTCGAAACAAGCGTCCGGTTCCTCCGTTGGATTCTCTGCCGAACCTATAACTGGCATGCAAGCGGTATCAAGTACCCGTTGGTATGAATCAGACTGGAGCAGACTCGCCGTCGGATCGACAAAAATCGATAGGAACGAAAGCACGTCACGAAGGCTCATATTGAGCGTACCAGCCGATGAGTAGACCGCTGGGTTATCGCTGTATACGCTCTGGGGATCACGTGGCGATGAGCGGCCAAGTTCGACTGGGCCGAGACTCAGCCGCGCTCTGTGACCATGCAGTCTAGCCGGTGGACCAAATCCGGCTGATTGGATCGCCAACTCATCGAGAATATGCTCTTGGAGTACCGTTTCAAACTGTCCGAAGCCCAAACGGTCAATGATTGCTCCTACGATGATATACCCGACATTGGAGTAGGCCACGTGTGAAACTGGTTTTGTTGGCGACGAGAGAGCATCCATAGCGACCAATGTCCGCTGCACCGCGAGATCTCTTGAATCATGCCAATGTTCATACATAGACTTAGGCGAGAGATCGCGTGAAACTGATACACGGTGCTGTAGCAGTTCACCAACTGTTACGTCATGCCAGCCCTCGCTGATCGGAATTTCACCATCAAAATACTCCCCCACAGAACTAGTCCAGTCGTACTGCGTTCGCTCGACGAGTTTGGCCCATAAGCAGCATGTGAACAACTTGGTACATGACCCCAAGTGCCATTGATCGTCCATATTGGCTCTCTGGGATGCTCCACGAGCACATACACCCCGCACATCGACTGTATCGGTCACTTGGTGTCCTGTCACAGCTACACCTATTGCAGGTGCCAATCGCGTCAGATTGCCAAGTTTCCACCATGCTCCCAAATCTTCGTTCTGCATGCTTGGTCCTTACAGTCGCTACTGAGTCGTCGATAAAACATCAGTGCCCCGGCGCACAAGTGCATCACGTGCGCGCAGAAGCAATGCCCTGCAACTGGCGTATTCGCTATCCTTGATTAACACAAGTTCGGTGGCAAGCATAAAAGCGGCAAAGGACGTCAAGCCCATCAGTAGAGCTATCGATCCATGAAACAGCAGGGCAAAAATCAAAAAGCAAAAGCGACCAATTCTGGACAAAAGTAATGCAGGCATCGAAATCTGGAAAAATATTGTTACGTACGAGGCAAGAAGTCCGAATACCAAGCTACCGCGAAGCAGATCTGTTAAGGGCGGCCAAGAGAATTCTGGTACTTGAAAAATGTAGTACATGGCGGTGCCTTCATACCATGGGCCGCCTTGCGCCTTATAAAGTCCGGAAAGCAGATAGAGGATTGCGAGCTGGATGATGATCGCCGCTACAGCCACATTGTGCAGTAGCGTCGCCGTTGATCTGCCTGCGGCCATATGCGTTGAACTCGGGCGCTTGAGCCGTGCGGCAACGGCGCTCGAATCGGCCAAAGTGAGCCAAAACAGCACCAAAAAGGCGATATTGTCACCCCCATCCAGAATGATAGGGTTGCGATAGTTTAGCGAAGCGACAAATAGGAGTTGTAGAAAAGCGCCAAACCTGCCAAACGTGCCAAAGATGAAGAGCAAGGTGACTATGATGCCGGCGTGATAAACGAACTCAAAGTACAGATGATCACTGCTAAGTTGATATAGGCTGAAATTGAGCAGGTGCGCTGTTTGTCGAAACAGCTCATACGAATACGAACCATCAGGACCCCATAGGTAGTGTCTATCTCGATAGTTTGTGAATGCAATCATTAGCCACGACATTCCGTAGCTAATGCGAAGCAGTGATACTCCATACATACAATAACGTCGACCCCAGACCTTCTGAAGGATGTCAGCTAGCGATTTAGACGCTAAGGACTGTGCATTCACGGTGGTGGGATTTGGATCCACGGAGAATCCACGATCGTTGGATGTCTCGTATGTGATTTCTCGTTTCGTCGCGAGAATGGGACTGGCTCGCTGTACACCATTCGTAGCTGAGCTTCGACGACGACCGGTGCACCTTGTTGCCCGGAGTAGGCATCGAGCACCTCTGGTGCCATATGACGTAACTCGGCATGAGCGAAGGAGCGTATCAATTCTCGTATTGGGGGCGTGAACATCGCCTCTGAACCGACATCGCACTCATGGCCCGAAATCTGACCGGTCGGATCAATATTCTCGACATGTGGGCTGCATTCGGCAAGATTTCCGTCAAGCTCTTGGAGCCGCAAGAGTATCGGGTCACGCTGGTGTATAGTGGCGAACATTGATGTGGCAATACGATATCGTAAGTTAGGGAAGAAGCGAGTCGCGTGAAGATCGGCTATCTTGGGACTCGTAATATCGATGAAGTTAGTGGTCTCAACACTTTCGTGATCCCTTCGCAATCGCACTCTGAGAAGTATGCCTCGTTCGGAGTTCACTGGGTTCGGCGCAAACAATTGCCAGTTTTGGTAGAATATGGGTTCGATATAGCGTGATACTGGACTACGCACTCGTACGCTCACAGGATTTATGGGCATCGCGTAGAGTAGTATGACGAAGAAGTGCAGACTCAATGCCACAAGCACGACGGAACTGCTGATCAATCGCGCTATGGATATTGAGTGAGTACTCCTCTCGGGCTGCATGCTCGATGACTCCGCCAGTGCTCTATGGTGTTTCAGAGATTTGTGAGCTAACGCGAGCTTGTCAGGGCAGTTATTCAGCTGTGTATGTGCCGTTACCGATCGAAGATACGATCAACGTTCGAGGGCTCAAGGAGGTGTTGCGAATCAGCCAGGGCATAGTTGGGCTGATAACCGAAGAAGTTGTTGGCGAGATCGAACGCGAGATTGGCAATCCCCGAGTTTCGGCTGTTGTTTGCCCAGCCTGCTCGTTGTGCGCGGAATACAAGTGTCGCTGCGTTCCAATACCGGCGGAAGGTGTTGAATACTTGGTAATTTTCAGGTATGGTATCAGTATCCGGCGTCGACATTGCGAGTTCCATGATCTCCGACTGCTCGGGACTTCGAGCGGCAGCAGTCGCCGTGTCCAATGCAATTATCGTCGCACACATCATACTGAGCGCGAGAAATGCCGTTACTGCTTTACGCATGGGAAAACTCCTTGGTGATTGATTGCTATGGGTGTATGTTGGAAGATTGTGTTATATCGCTGTAGGGTATGGAAACTGTTTGGCACTGTATTCGACCTGTAGCCAGTGGTTCGTGTCAGTGAAACGCTGACGATAGCCACGGTATGGATGGCCGCTTGAGGCCATCCATTGGCCGTAGCAATCTGGTTATTCGCGATGCCACCGCGTGTGGATGTCGTGAGTGCGGCTACCGTTCCATGTCGCTCTGAGCGATGGATGCGATTGGAATGGTGACTACGCGGGATATGCGCCCGAATACTCGGGAGACCCAAGTTGCCCATGGGTGATTGTGCAAGCTGGAGGGGCCGCGTGAGGTGCCCCGGTCCTTGGCGTTGGCATTTGCGGAGGCTCGCTGGGTAGAGCCATGTCCGGCACCGCGGGCTTGGGCGACGACAAGAACCGTTGCTAGCGAGGACTACAACTCGCCCTTGCCGTGGTGATGCGTAGTTACGGTCCCGCGTTAGGGGAGACTGCGGATGTGGTACCCAAGCGGGGACCCCCCCCCAGTTCGGCAGCGTGCGTCGATATCACAGGCCGACCCTGAGGTGCAACAACTCGGCTGTGGTGCATCGTGGCCACGGCTGGGAGCGTAACAGGCGAGGACATTCAGTGCTCGATTGTGGCGGGGCCGATCACGATGCAGCCGTTGTGGCCGCCGAAACCGAACGAGTTGCTGAGCGACGGCCCCGGCTCCCAGTCGGCAGCCTCGCCGGTCACCAGCCGGAATTCGGCGAGCTCAGGATCGGGCGTCGTCCAGCCGGCCGTCGCCGGGATCTTGCGGTGCCGCATTGACAGCAGCACCGCGATGGCTTCCAGGGCACCTGCGGCACCCAGTGCGTGACCGGTGACGCCCTTGGTGGAGGTCACCAGCGGCCCGTTGGGGCCGAACAGCTTGTTGAGCGCCTCGGCCTCGGCAGCGTCATTGAGCGCGGTCGAGGTGCCATGGGCATTCACGTGCACGATGTCTCCCGGCTCCAGACCGGCGTCGTCGATGGCGAGATGCATGCATCGAAGCGCACCTGCGCCCCCGGGTGCGGGTGCGGTGATGTGGTGGGCGTCGGCATTGGAGGCAGTGCCCAGGATCTCGCCCCAGATGGTGGCCCCCCGTGAGACGGCCGAGTCCCATTCCTCGAGCACCAAGGTGGCGGCGCCCTCGGTCATCATGAACCCGTCGCGGTTCTTGTCGAATGGCATCGAGACGCCGCTGTTGGACAGGGCGGTCATGTTCACGAAGCCTGCGGTGCCGACCGGCGTCATGACCGATTCGCAGCCGCCCGCCACCACGACATCGACAACGCCCAGCCGGATGAGGCGCGCCGCGTAGCCCAGTGCGTGCGTGCCGGCAGCGCAGGCCGTGGTGAGCACTTCGCAGGGACCGGCCAGCCCGTACCGCATCGAGATGGCTGCCCCGGGGGCATTGGGCATCATCATCGGCACCATGAAGGGAGAGACACGGCGAGCGCCCTTGCGATCGAGGACCAGCACCTGGTCTTCGAAGGTCTGCAGCCCGCCGACTCCCGTGCCGTAGATCACCCCGCAGCGGTCGGGGTCTGACGCCAGCTCGCCGGCGTCGGTCATGGCTTGCGCAGCCGATGCCATGCCGAGCTGGACCGACCGGTCAGCTCGCCGTGCTTCCTTGGGGTTGTCGTAGAAGGGAGCGGGATCGAAGTCGACGACGCGTCGCTCGCCTTCTGGCGGATCGGAGTTCAGTCCCTGCCAGAAGTCGTCCACGCTGGACCCGGCGCACGAGACGACGCCCAGGCCGACGACCGCTACCCGCCGGCCATCGCTCATTGTGTGGCGCTCACAGCTTCGATTCGACCAGCTCGATTGCGTGGGCGACGGTCGTGACGTCTTCGAGCTCTTCCTCGTCCACGCTGATGTCGAACTCCTCTTCCAGAGCCATCACCAGCTCCACGAGATCCAAGCTGTCGGCGTCGAGATCGTCAGCGAAGCTGGCCTCGGGCGTGACTTGGTCGGGATCCACGGCCAGCACCTCGACGGCGCAGTCCCGGAATCGATCCAACGTGTCGCTCATGCTGTTCCCCTCATGTGTGGGCGGTCACCTGCACGAATCCCTGGTGACCGTGCGCGTGCGAAGTGTACGACCCTACTGGGCTGGTTCTGGTCGCATTTCGCGAGCGTGCCGTCATCGATGAGCGCCGGTCGGCGTCGGGATCAGTCACCGCGCGGTGGGATCAGTGGCCCATGCCCAGGCCGCCGTCTACCGGTATCACCGCGCCGGTGATGAACGCGGCCTCCTCAGAGGCCAGGAACGTCACCGCAGCGGCGATCTCGGCGGGATCGGCTACCCGGCCCAGCGGCACGGCGTCGGTGATGGCCGCTTGCTGGGAGTCGTTGAGGGCCCCGAACATCTCGGTGGCAACCGGTCCGGGGGCGATCACATTGGACGTGATGCCACGCGAACCCAGTTCGCGCGCCAGTGAGCGGGCCATGCCCACCAGTCCCGCCTTGGACGCGGCGTAGTTCACCTGGCCCGCCGAGCCCAGCAGACCGACCACTGACGACACGAAGATCAGCCGTCCCCAGCGGGCACGCAGCATCGGCCTGGCTGCTCGCTTGGCCATCCTGTAGGCACCGTTGAGATTCGTGTCCACGACTGCTTCGAAGTCCTCGTCCGCCATCCGCAGCACGAGTTGATCGCGCGTGATGCCGGCGTTGGCGACGAGCACCTCCACCGGCCCCAGCTCCGCCTCGATGGCCTGGTACGCGGCATCCACAGCGTCGCTGTCAGCCTGGTCGCAGCCGATCCACAGCAGCCGGTCGTCGTCGGGCGCCCCGCTGCGGCTGGTGACTGCAACCCGGTGGCCCTCGTCGGCGAACCGCTGCGCCGCGGCGAGACCGATGCCGCGGCTGCCGCCGGTGACCAGCACCGTGCGCGCTTCGGCAGTGCGCGAGTTCATCGACTCGTAGGTGGGGGAGTCATGCTGGCGGCTCTCGGTCGGCGGGGCAGGGTCACACAGCCTGTGCCGGGGCGCCGGACCAGCGCAGCAGCGCTGAGGCCGAGGTCATGCCGGCGCCGAACCCGACGAGCAGCACATGGTCGTCTTGATTGATCCGGCCGCTGCGCACGGCATCGTCGAGTGCGAGGGGAATCGAGGCGGACGACGTGTTGCCGGTGCGCTCGATGACCATCGCGGCCTTGTCGTAAGGGATGCCGAGACGCTTGCAAGCCGTCTCGACGATGCGGACATTGGCTTGGTGGGGGACGACGACGTCGATGTCGTCGGCGGTCAGGCCGGCCTGTTTCATCGATTGGCGGGCCGACTCCTCCATGACCAGCACGGCCTTCTTGAACACTGCCTGGCCGGCCATCTGGATGTACCCGTCGTGCTCGCAGTAGAGGTGCTCTTCCATCGAGCCGTCGCTGGAGACGTGCCAGCCCAGCAGGTCGGACCCTTGCTCGCTGCGCTCGAGCACGGCGGCGCCCGAGCCGTCGGCGAACAGGATGCACGTGGCGCGGTCGGTCCAATCGGTGATGCGCGACAGCACTTCGGCGCCGATGACCAGCACCCGCTCGTGGCCCATGGCGATCATGCCGTGACCGGCCACCAGCGAATACACGAAGCCTGAGCAGGCCGCGTTCACGTCCATGGCCCCGCAGTCGAGGCCCAAGGCCTCCTGCACCCGTGAGGAGGAGGCAGGAACGCAGCGATCAGGCGTGGTGGTGGCCAGGATCAGCATGTCGATGCTGGACGGATCGACACCGGCGACTTCCATCGCGGCGGCGCCCGCAGACGCTGCAAGGCCCGCAGTGGTCCCGCCGATGTTGCGCTGGCGAATGCCGGTGCGCTCGAGGATCCACTGGTCGGAGGTATCGACCATCTCTGCGAGGTCGTCATTGGTGAGGACACGCTCGCCGAGCGCCGTCCCGATGCCGACAATGCGCGCGCTGGATGCACTGCCCACGGTGAGCGTCATCAGTGGCCTCCCCTTCAGCCGCCGTCTAGTTGCGGATCGGTGTGCGCAGCCACGCGACGGGCTGCCGTGCTGTGACGCGCTCACCCTCCACGGCCATGATCCCCATGACAGTACCCGCGAACGCAGACCGCACTTCCTCCCCTGCGACTTGCCCGATCACATCGCCGACACCGATCTGCTGGCCGTCGCTGACGCCGGCCGCTAGCGTGAAGATGCCGGCGCAGGGGCTGACGATGAGCCGTTCGGTGACGTAGAGGTTCTCGCCGCCCAGCACCGTCGGTGCTGCGGGGGCGTCGACGGCCAATGCCTCCATCAGCGCGTCGATGTCCGCGGGAGCGCTCACCGACAAGGCAGTTGCACCCTTGTGCGTGCGCTTGGTCATGCCCGTCAGCACCTTGCCGGGGCCGAGTTCGGTGTAGGCGGAGACTCCCGAGTCGGCCAGAGCATGCAGGCTGGCCCGCCAGAGCACCGGGCTCGTGAGCTGCTGAGCCAGCAATGTGCGCCACTCATCTGCGCCGTCTCGCGCGAGTGCGTCCACGTTGGCCACGACCGGCACGCTCGGGGCGCGGATCTCGACCTCGGCCAGCGCTTTGCGCAGGCGATCTCGTGCTGGCTGCATGAACGGCGTGTGGAAGGCGCCGCCGACCGGCAGACCCATGATCCGCTTGGCACCGGCTTCCTTGGCAGCGTCGCCCGCCACGGCCACGGCGTCGGCCGCACCCGCAATCACGACTTGCCCGGGAGCGTTGAAGTTGGCAACCCAGACATCGCCTGGCGTGGCATCGCATGCCTCGGCGACGAGGTTGTCGTCGAGGCCCAGCACGGCGGCCATGGTTCCCTCGTGCTCGTCAGCAGCGACCTGCATAGCCTCGCCCCGTTCGGCCACCAGCCGGACTGCGTCGTCGTAGGCCAGCGCACCGGTCGCGGTCAGGGCGCTGTACTCGCCCAGCGAGTGACCGGCCGCGCACGAGAAGGTGGTGCCGGTCCGCTCGACTGCGTCGAGCACGACCATCGACAGCACGAAGGTCGAGAGCTGTGAGTTACGCGTATGGCGCAGCTCGTCTGCGTCAGCCTCGAGCAACAGCGCTGCCACATCGCGTCCGCAGGCGTCTGACGCTTCCTCGACCAGCTCCCACGACTCGTGCGCCTTCCACGGTTCACCCATGCCTTGCTGCTGTGAGCCCTGGCCTGGGAATGTGAATGCGAGCACTCGGCCTCCCCCAGAGCGCCGGAACAAAAAGACCGGGCCGATGCCCGGGCCGTGGCGCTCTGAACTGAACTTCCCGAAAGGGTAGGTGCCAATGCGGGCCGACAGCGACAATCCAGCCATCGTCCCGCTCTTGTTCCCAATTTCTGTTGGACAGGGGCTCACGGGCCGCTCGGGCCTGCTGCCCCGCTCTTGTTCGCTCCGCTCACGGGCCGCTCGGGCCTTGGGGTAGCCTGAGCCGCCCCACGGCCCGGGTGGTGAAACGGCAGACACGGGGGACTCAAAATCCTCTGCCCTCGCGGGCGTGCGGGTTCGAATCCCGCCCCGGGCACCCGGAGGGCTCACAGCCCGACCGGTAGGCTGACCGATCCGCAGCCGCCGGACCGGTACTGCCCACCCGTTCGATCCAGCCGCGAGGGGAGCGTGAGTGTCCAAGCGAGTCGTGATCGCAGAGGACGAGGCCATTATCCGGCTCGATCTGCGCGAGATGCTCGAAGACGAGGGATACGTCGTCGTAGCGGAGACCGGCCGCGGGGACGAGGCAGTCGAGCTGGCTCGCCAGCACCAGCCCGAGGTGTGCATCTTCGATATCCAGATGCCCGGCCGCGACGGCCTCGATGCGGCGCGAGAGGTTGCCGGCGATCGCACCTCCGCAGTGCTCATCCTGACGGCGTTCAGCAAGCGGCACCTCATCGAGGAGGCACGTGACGCTGGCGTGCTCTCGTACCTGGTCAAGCCGTTCCAGCGGGAAGAGCTGGTGTCGGCCATCGAGGTGGCATGGGGCCGATTCACCGAGATGCGAGAGCTCGAAGACACCGTGGAGAGCCTCGAGGAGAAGCTGGAGACCCGCAAGGCGGTGGAGCGTGCCAAGGGCCTGCTGATGGACGACTTCGGTCTAGGAGAACAAGACGCCTTTGAGTTCATCCGGAGTACGGCGATGGCCAACCGTGCGAAAATGCGGGACATAGCGCAGCAGATCATCGACGGTCTGCTGACACCCTGAAGCGTCGATCCGAGCCGAGCCAGTCCGAATCGATTCAGCCCGAGCCGAACCTGAGCACCCGGGGCGACCGTGGCGTCGTCGAGATGGGAGAAACCCGATGTCGAAGCTGCTGCTGCTCGACGGGAACTCCCTCACCTACCGGGCGTTCTACGCCGTGCCCGAGGACATGGCCACCCGCTCCGGTCAGCCCACCGGGGCCGTGTTCGGGTTCACCTCCATGCTCATCAACCTCGTGCGAGACCACCGGCCAGACGCGATCGCCGTGTGCTTCGATCGACGGGAGCCGACCTTCCGGCACACCGCAGCACCCGAATACAAGGCTCACCGCGACGAAACGCCGCCGACGCTCATCGATCAGCTCGGCCTCGTGCGCCAGGTGCTCGAATCGCTGAGCATCCCGGCGATCGACTGCGCGGGCTTCGAGGCCGACGACCTGCTGGCGACGCTGGCGTCGGAGGCGGAGCAGCGCGGCGACGACGTGCTGATCGTCAGCGGGGATCGCGACGTGTACCAACTCGTGCACGACCCCCAGATCCGGGTGCTCTACAACCGCCGGGGGGTTACCGACTACGCGCTCTACGACGAAGCGGGCATCGCCGAGCGCACCGGCGTGACGCCGGATCTGTACGTGCAGTACGCCGCGCTGCGCGGCGATCCTTCCGACAACTTGCCGGGCGTCCCCGGCGTCGGCGAGAAGACCGCCGCCAAGCTGCTCAACAAGTACGGCAGCACCGAAGCACTGTTCGCTGCGGCGGCAGACCAGACCCCGAAGCTGGCCGAGAACCTGGCGGCACACAGCGATGATGTGCGCCGCAACGTCGAGCTGATGACGCTGCGCGTCGATGCCCCAGTCGATATCACGCCTTCAGATCTTGCCTGGGACGGATTCGACCCCGAGCACGTGACGCGCACCTTCGAATTCTTGGAGTTCGGCACCCTGCACGCCCGTCTGCGCGACGCCTTGGCGAACACATCGCTGGATGGCCTGCTAGTGCCGAGCGCCAGTTCCCCCGACACTGCCCAGCTCGCGGAGGTGCAGCTGCTGCCGGTCGACGCCGAGGGGGGCGCCCGTGGCGCCAATGCTGCAGGGCTGCTGAGCGAGCTGTCGCGCCGCGACGATCCGGTCTCGCTCGGGTTCACATTGGAGGCCGATGGCGGCTTGGGTGTGCTGGCCGTCGGCGTCGACCCATCGCAGGGGACTGTGCTCGCTCTCGGTCCCCACGATCTCGCGGTGCCGGTGATTACAGCGGAGTGCGCCCGGCTGCTGGGAGGTGACGGTCCCGGAGTCCATGTCCACCAGGCGAAAGAGCTGATGCGTGCGCTCGCCCGCCTGCCCGGCGACCTGGACGTTGGTGCGGCGCTCGAGGGGCTGGTCGTCGACACCTCGATCGCCGCCTATCTCATCCATCCGTCGGAGGGCCGCGACGAGCTGAGCACGCTCCTCGCCCGGCATTGCGGCACCGAGCTTGCCGGCGGCGACACCGAGGGCCAGCTGGGATTCGACAACCTTGCTGCCGATGCACCGACCGAGGGCGAGATGGCCGGTCGTGACGCCCTCGCGGTGGCGATGCTGGCGCCGAGGCTCCAACAGCAGCTCGAGAGCCTGGGCATGACCGAGCTGTACCGGGACGTCGAGCGTCCGCTCATCAGCGTCCTGGCCCGCATGGAAACGGCCGGCATCGGTGTCGACCGCGGCGAGCTGGAGTCGTTGCGTGACTATCTCACCGACGAGGTGGTAGCGCTGATGGGCGAGGTGCGGCAGCTCGCCGGCCGCGAAGATCTGAATGTCAACTCGCCCAAGCAGCTCGCCGAGGTGCTCTTCGAGGACTTGGGGCTGACGCCGCTCCGCAAGACAAAGACCGGCTACTCCACCAACGCTGCGGCCCTGGAGTCGCTGCGGGGCGAGCATCCGATTGCGGATCGGCTCCTGGCGTATCGAGAAGTGGAGAAGCTGCGGTCCACCTATGGCGTCAGCCTGCTCGAATGCGTCGAGCCCGACGGCCGCATCCATGCCACGTTCAACCAGACGGTGGCCCGCACCGGCCGGCTCAGCTCCGAGGACCCGAACCTGCACAACATCCCAGTCCGTACCGAGCAGGGTCGGCTGTTTCGGCGCGCCTTCGTGCCGGCCGGCGGCTTCGAGCTGCTGATCGCCGACTACAACCAGATCGAGCTGCGGGTGATCGCACACCTCTCGGGCGACACGGGGCTCGTGTCCGCCTTTGAGGCGGGCCACGACATCCACAGTGCAACTGCGGCATCGCTGTTCGGGATCAGCCCTGCCGACGTCGACCCGCAGCAGCGGTCGGTGGCGAAGATGGTGAGCTACGGCTTGGCCTACGGGATGGAGGCATATGGCCTCGGCCAGCGCCTGGGTGTGCCCACCGCCGAGGCAGCGGAGATCCTGGACGCCTACTTCGAAGCGTTTCCCAAGGTGCGCTCGTTCATGGACGGGGTGGTGGAGCAGAGCCGCGAGCGGGGTTACACCGAGACGGCCTTCGGCCGGCGTCGCCCGCTCCCCGAGTTGACGTCGCGCAACTTCCGGGTGCGTCAAGCCGCCGAGCGGCAGGCCATGAATGCCCCCATCCAGGGGCTCGCGGCAGACATCTTCAAAGTGGCGCTCATCCGGCTGGACGAGGCGCTGCATGCCCGGTCCGCAGCCAGCCGGCTGGTGCTGCAGGTACACGACGAGGTGATCCTCGAGATACCGCCTGACGAGGCCGCCGAGGTGACCGAGCTGACGGTCGAGGTGATGCGCAACGCGGCCGATCTGGCGGTGCCGCTCGAGGTGCATGTGGCGCTCGGCGCCACCTGGGCCGACGCCAAGGGCTGAGCAGCGCCGCCTGGGGCTGATCTGGAGCGTCCCGATAGCCTTGCCGTGCGCTGTGAGCGGCATGCTCGGCCGTCGGCGCCCGTACTTCCTGCCTGAGCACCCACCGCCGTGACAGACGCACTCGCCCCCGCTCCCGACCTCGAAGACCCGGCCGCCGAAGACCCAACCGCTGGTGATCCCCTCGAAGCTTCCCCGGAATCAGCGGCAAGCAGCGGCGTCGGCGGCGACGGGGCGAACGGCGCTCCCGACAGCGAGTTCGGCACGTTCACCGATGCCGGCGAATACGTGCCGAGGACCGTCACCATCGACGATCTGGGCGATACCCCGTTCGAGGATGCAGTCGCGCAGACCATCGTCGAGTTCGACGACGGCGACATCGTGGCCGGCACCATCGTGCGGGTCGATCGCGACGAGGTGCTGCTGGACATCGGCTTCAAGTCCGAGGGCGTCATCCCGTCGCGAGAGCTCTCGATCCGTCACGACATCGACCCTTCCGAAGTCGTCGAGGTCGGCGATCAGATCGAGGCGCTCGTCCTGCAGAAGGAAGATCCCGACGGCCGGCTGGTCCTGTCCAAGAAGCGAGCACAGTACGAACGAGCCTGGGGCCGCATCGAGGAGATCCGTGAGTCCAACGGTGTGGTCAAGGGCCCCGTCATCGAGGTGGTCAAGGGCGGCTTGATCGTCGACATCGGGCTGCGCGGATTCCTGCCGGCGTCACTGGTGGAGCTCCGACGGGTACGCGATCTCGCCCCGTATGTCGGCCAGGAGCTCGAAGCGAAGATCATCGAGCTCGACAAGAACCGCAACAACGTGGTGCTCAGCCGGCGCGCCTGGCTGGAGGAGAGCCTCAAGGAAGAGCGGGAAGGGTTCCTGCGAGATCTCCGCAAGGGCGAGCGGCGGACCGGTCGGGTGTCGTCGGTGGTCAGCTTCGGCGCCTTCGTCGACCTCGGCGGCATGGACGGCCTCATCCACGTGTCGGAGCTGTCCTGGAAGCATGTCGATCACCCCAGCTCGGTCGTCAACATCGGCGACGAGGTGACCGTCGAAGTGCTCGAGATCGACCGAGAGCGCGAGCGCATCTCGCTGTCGCTCAAGGCCACACAGCAGGATCCCTGGGAAGCGTTCGCCAGCTCCCACCGGGTCGAAGAGCTCGTGTACGGGCGGGTCACCAAGCTCGTGCCGTTCGGCGCGTTTGTGCAGGTCGGCGACGGTATCGAAGGCCTCGTGCACATCTCGGAGATGTCGGCACACCATGTCGAGCTGCCCGAGCAGGTCGTCACCCCGGGCGAGGAGCTGTGGGTGAAGATCATCGATCTGGACCTGCAGCGCCGTCGCATCAGCCTGTCGATCAAGCAAGCGGCCGAAGGCGGCGTTGTCGCGGAGGAATACCGCGAGGCATTCGGCGATCACGCGTACGACGAGGAAGGCAACTTCATCGGCGAGTTCACTTACGAGACCCCGTCCGACGGCGAGGAATCAGAAGCCGAGCGTGCCTGGCGCGAGTATTACGAGGAGCATGGCGAGGAGGCCTACCGCCAGGCGCTCGCGCATTACGAGAACCAGGGTGCCGATGGTGAGGCCGCCGCGGGGGATGACGGCGACGACGGCACCGCTGGCGTCCCAGCCGCCGTATAGCTCGCTTCGAGGCGGTCGTCGGGCGGTCATGCGGGCCGCGCTCGGTGCTCGCGTCGCCAAGAGCGCCGTTCGATGATTGCGGTCGGGCTGACCGGCGGCATCGGCAGCGGCAAGAGCACTGTGTCAGCAGGGTTCGTGCGGCGCGGTGCCGTGCTGATCGACGCTGACGCCATCGTTCGCGAACAGCAAGCACCCGGCAGTCCAGTGTTGGCGGAGATGGTGGAGCGCTTCGGGGATCACATCGTGGCGCCCGACGGGACGCTCGACCGTGGCTCGGTTGCGGCCATCGTGTTCAACGATCCCGACGCCCTCGCTGATCTGAATTCGATCACCCATCCGCCCGTGGGGCGCGAGATCCGACGCAGGCTCGGCGAGCTGGAGGGGACCGGTGGTCTGGTCGTGCTTGACATCCCCCTGCTGGGCGAGGGCCTGGCGAAGGGGCGACCGCCGCGCTACCCGACGAGCGGGATCCTGGTGGTGGACACACCGACCGATCTTGCAGTCGAGCGGCTCGTGACAGCGCGTGGCTTTTCTGCCGACGATGCGCGGGCGCGCATTGCTGCACAGTTGTCACGCGACGAGCGTCTGGCCATTGCGGACTGGGTCATCGACAATTCGGGCAGCGTCGACGAGTTGGAGGTCGCTATCGACGCGGCCTTCGCGTGGGCCAGCGCACTCCCGCACGTGCCGGCACAGGACGACTAGTCGGGGGAGCATCCGAGGTCACTGCGACATCGCGAAGTGCTGGATCGCTGGGGCGTCGAGTCAGAAGACGATCGGGGTTCCGCAGTGGGGACAGCTGGGCTCGGGCGATCGAGTGTCGAACTGTGAGGGCTTGACGAGCAGGAAGCAGCCCTCGCACAGGATCTCGTCTTCCTGCTTAGAACCTGAGCGCGTGCCGGTGACGATGCCGATCTCGTCATCGTCGTCGTCATCGTCGTCGTCTTCCGACGCCAGGCGTTCCTTGAGGATCTCGCCGAGGTCGGCCTCGAACTCCTCGTCGTCCTCGTCGTCCTCATCGTCTGTCGGACGCACGCCGGCAGGGACTTCGCGGCTGCTGGGTTGCTCATCGTCGTTCGCGGGCGCGTCGTCGTCGTCGACATCGACATCGTCGGGGTCGTCGTCCGGATCGTCATCGAGTTCGTCGACCCCCAACTCCTCCGCTTCGAGGTCTTCCTCCAGGGGTTCGAGGTCGTTGTCGAGCAGCGCGCCGTTGGGCGCGTCGTCGTCAAGCGCGTCTGCGTCGGTGTCGTCTCGGCTCATGAGCGTTCTCGGGCGGGTGGCGAATCCAGAATTCGTCGATCGGGCGGTCAGCGCGGCAGGATAACCACACCGGCCGGTCACAGGGAGGCACTGCACCCGCACCGCCGTCCCCAGGGCGTTCGAGCGCATCATCGCCGGCGGATCGGACCGGCGGAATGGCCCGGCGTCACGGCCGTAGCCTCTCCGGCATGGCATCGGTTTCGGCGGCCCCGTCGCAGCAGGACGCAACCGACACCGACGGTCGCCGGGCCCGTCCATGGCTGCCCGAACCGACGACCGCGCATCCGTTCCGGGTCACTGCCGGTTTTGATCCAGCCGGGGATCAGCCGCGCGCCGTAGCCGAGCTGGCAGCGGGAGTCAGTCGCGGTGACCGGTTCCAGACCCTGCTGGGCATCACCGGCTCGGGCAAGAGCGCAACGATCGCCTGGACGATCGAGCGCACCCAGCGGCCGACCCTGGTGCTCGCGCCGAACAAATCGCTGGCGGCGCAGCTCGCAAACGAGTTCCGCGAGTTCTTCCCCGACAACCGCGTGGAGTACTTCGTCTCGTATTACGACTACTACCAGCCCGAGGCCTACATGCCGGCGTCGGACACCTACATCGAGAAGGACTCCACCGTCAACGACGAGATCGACCGGCTGCGCCACTCGGCCACGGCCGCGCTGCTGACCCGCCGCGACGTCATAGTCGTGGCATCGGTCTCGGCCATCTACGGGCTCGGCGCCCCTTCCGAGTACCTGCGCCAGATGCTGTACCTGCGGGTGGGCGAGATCGTCGACCAGCGCTCGGTGCTGAGCCGCCTCGTCGACATGCAGTACGAGCGCAACGACATGAACCTCGTCCGGGGTCGATTCCGGGTACGGGGCGACACACTCGAAATCCATCCTGCATACGAGGAGTTCCTCGTGCGGGTCGAGTTGTTCGGCGATGAGATCGATCGGATCAGCCGCATCGATCCGGTCACGGGCGAGCGCCTGGGCGAGCTCGAGGAGGTCACGGTCTTCCCCGCCTCGCATTATGTGACCGGCGGTGACAAGCTCCGAGCGGCGATCGGCAAGATCGAGGTCGAGCTGGCCGAGCGGCTGCAGTCGTTCGAGCGCGAGAACAAGCTGCTGGAGGCACAACGGCTGCGGATGCGCACCGAGTACGACCTCGAGATGCTGGCCGAGCTGGGCTACTGCAACGGCGTCGAGAACTACTCGATGCACCTCGACGGCCGGGTCTACGACGAGCCGCCGTACACGCTGCTCGACTTCTTTCCCGACGACTACCTGCTGGTGATCGACGAGAGCCATGTCGCTGTGCCCCAGCTCCACGGCCAGTTCGCCGGGGATCGGCGGCGCAAGGACACCTTGGTCGAGCACGGCTTCCGCCTGCCGTCGGCACGCGACAACCGGCCGCTGCGCTTCGAGGAGGTGATGGACCGGCTGAACCAGGTGGTGTTCTTGTCGGCGACTCCGGGCGACTACGAGCTGCGGACCTCCAGCCAGGTGGTCGAGCAGATCGTGCGGCCGACCGGCTTGGTCGATCCCGAGATCGTGGTGCGCCCCACGAGCGGGCAGATCGACGACCTGATGGGGGAGATCGAGCGGGTCACGGTCGGCGAGCAGCGCGTGCTGGTCACCACGCTGACCAAGAAGATGGCCGAGGACCTCACCGACTACCTGCTCGAGCTGGGTGTGCGGGTGCGCTACCTGCACAGCGAGATCGACACCATCGAGCGCATCGAGATCCTCAGGGATCTGCGGCTCGGGCACTTCGACGTGCTCGTGGGCATCAACCTGCTGCGAGAGGGCCTCGACCTGCCCGAGGTGAGTCTGGTGGCGATCCTCGATGCCGACAAGGAGGGGTTCCTGCGCAGCGAGACGTCGCTGATCCAGACCATCGGGCGCGCCGCGCGCAACGTGGACGGGCAGGTCGTGATGTATGCCGACCAGATCACCCCGTCAATGCAGCGTGCCGTCTCCGAGACGAACCGCCGGCGCGGCATGCAGCAGGCCTACAACGTCGAGCACGGCATCGACCCCCAGACCATCCGCAAGGCGGTCACCGACATCCTCGAAGTGCTGCGGGGCCCGGCCGAGCAGGCTCCGGTGCCCGAGAAACTCGTGTCGGGACGGGTGACCGCAGAACGGATGAAGGCTGCGTACGGCGATCTGCCCGCTGACGATCTCACCCGGCTGATTGCCTCGCTGGAGGAGGAGATGTCCGAGGCCGCCGCCGACCTCAGATTCGAGTACGCAGCCCGCCTGCGAGACGAGCTCCGCGAACTGCGCCGCGATCTGCGAGACGCCAGCGCCTAGCGCACAAGTGAATACGCGACACGATGGCGGCCTAGAGCATGACGACGGAGCGCAGCACCTCGCCGCGCTCCATCTTCTCGAACGCCTCCTCGACTCCGTCGATGCCGATGGTCTCGCTGACGAATTGGTCGAGCGGAAGCCGGTCCTGCAGGTGGAGGTCGATGAGCATCGGGAAGTCCCGGCTGGGCAGGCAGTCGCCGTACCACGAGCTCTTGAGCGAACCGCCGCGTCCGAACATCTCGATCATCGGCAGCTCGATCTTCATCGTGGGGTTGGGCACGCCGACCAGCACGACGGTTCCGGCCAGATCGCGGGCATAGAAGGCCTGCTCGTAGGTCTGGGGCAGGCCGACGGCCTCGATGGCGACGTCGACACCGTTGCCGCCGGTCAGTTCCTGCACTGCCGCCACAACCTCGCCGTTGCTCATCTGCGAGGAGTTGATCGTGTGGGTGGCGCCGAAATCACCCGCCCATTTCAGCTTCCGGTCGTCGATGTCGATGCCGATGATCGTGTGCGCCCCGGCGAGCCGCGCCCCGCAGATCGCTGCATCGCCGACACCGCCGCAGCCGAAGACGGCCACGCTGTCGCCGCGGCCGACGCCGCCGGTGTTCATCGCAGCGCCGAGACCCGCCATGACGCCGCAGCCGATGAGCCCCGCTACCTCCGGCGGTGCCGCCGGGTCCACCTTGGTGGCCTGGCCGGCAGCCACCAGCGTCTTCTCGGCGAACGCGCCGATGCCCAGCGCTGGGGAGAGCTCGATGCCGTCCAGCGTCATCTTCTGCGCGGCGTTGTGCGTCGCGAAGCAGTACCAAGGACGGCCACGGTCGCACGACCGGCAGTTGCCGCAGACAGCGCGCCAATTCAGAATGACGAAGTCGCCGACCGCAAGGCCGCTGACGCCGTCACCGATCTCCGAGACGACACCCGCTGCTTCATGCCCGAGCAGGAACGGGAACTCGTCGTTGATGGCGCCCTCGCGGTAGTGCAGATCGGTGTGGCAGACGCCGCATGCCTGCACGTCGACGATCACCTCGCCCGCCCCGGGATCGGGAACCGTGATGGTCTCGACGCTGACAGGTTCGCCCACTGCCTTCGCCACGACGCCTCGTACTTCGTATGGCATGACCGCTCCCTGTTCGCGACTGTCTGGGGCGGGTGCTCATCGTCGGCACCCGCGGTGCACGCATGTGCGTGACCGCGACCCTAGTTCTGCTCACCAGCTCCACTGTCAAGCCGCCCACGACGGCGTCTTCGAACTTGTGTTTGTGTCCGGGATGCGCAAAGGGGGCGCAGGTAGGCTCGCCCTGATGGGTGAGAAGCTGATCGTCCGCGGTGCGCGCGAGCACAACCTGCGCAACGTGGACGTCGAGCTGCCACGCGATCACATGATCGTGTTCACCGGGTTGTCGGGCAGCGGCAAGTCGTCGCTGGCATTCGACACCATCTACGCCGAGGGGCAGCGGCGCTACGTGGAATCGCTGTCGGCCTACGCCAGGCAGTTCCTGGGCCAGATGGACAAGCCCGATGTGGACTTCCTGGAGGGCCTCTCGCCGGCGATCTCGATCGACCAGAAGAGCGCTAGCCGCAACCCCCGCTCGACTGTCGGAACGATCACCGAGGTGTACGACTACCTGCGGCTGCTCTACGCCCGCATCGGCATCCAGCACGACCCCCAGACGGGAGAAGTCGTCCAGCGCCAGACGGCCCAGCAGATCGTGGACCGGATCACCGAGCTCGATGAGGGGTCCCGCTTCGAAGTGCTGGCGCCGGTGGTGCGCGGTCGCAAGGGCGACTACTACACCCAACTTGGCGACTTCGCCCGCCAGGGCTACGCGCGGGTCCGGGTCGACGGCGAGGTGCTGGATCTCGGCAGCGTGGACGAGATCGAGCGTCTCGATCGCTACGTCAACCACGACATCGAGGTGATCGTCGATCGGCTCGTGATGCGAGGCGACATCTTCCAGCGGCTGACCGAGTCGGTGGAGGCTGCGCTCGGCTTGGCAGACGGTCACGTATGGATCCATGTCGTGTCGCAGGGCTCGAACGGCACCCGGGACGACGCCGAGGGGATGCTGACGTTCAGCCAGCACCTGTACTCGCCGACGACGGGCCGATCCTTCGAGGAGCTGGCGCCCCGGAACTTCTCGTTCAACTCGCCGTACGGTGCCTGCCAGACTTGCGACGGCCTCGGCACACGCTATGAGGTCGATCCCGAGCTCGTCGTGCCGAACACCGAGCTGACCGTGGCGTCGGGAGCGCTCGCTCCGTGGGCCGGGGCGACCGGCAAGTGGTTCACCCGGCTGCTCGAAGCGGTCGGCGAGGAGTACGGCGTGCCGCTCGACGTGCCGTGGTCGCAGCTCGTCCCGGGCCATCGCACCTTGTTGCTCGATGGTGCGCCGTCGGGTCAGCAGATCACCGTGCGCTATCGCAACCGCTACGGCCGCTCACGCAGCTACACCACCCGCTATGAGGGGGTCATTCCATTCCTGCGTCGCCGCCACGCCGATACCGAGAGCGACTGGTCGCGCAACCGCATCGAGGGATACATGCGCGAGGTGCCATGCGGCGGCTGCGACGGGGCCCGGCTGAATGAGGTGTCGCTCGCGGTGCGAGTCGCGGGACGCAACATCCACGAGCTCTGCGCGGCCTCCATCGGCGAGGCAGCCAAGATCATCGACGGTCTCGAGCTCACCGAGCGCCAGCGCATCATCGCAGCGCCGATCATCAAGGAGATCGACGCTCGCCTGAACTTCCTGCTCGATGTGGGCCTCGACTACCTGACGCTGAACCGTTCGGCCGCAACGCTGGCCGGCGGCGAAGCCCAGCGCATCCGCCTGGCCAGCCAGATCGGGAGCGGGCTCGAAGGCGTGCTCTACGTGCTCGACGAGCCCTCGATCGGCCTGCACCAGCGAGACAACCGGCGGCTCATCGACACGCTGCTGCAGCTGCGCGATCTCGGCAACACCGTGCTGGTGGTCGAGCACGATCTCGAGACCATCTCGGTGGCGGACTGGGTGGTCGACATCGGCCCCGGCGCCGGCGAGCACGGGGGCGAGATCGTCTACAGCGGCCCGGCCGACGGGCTGGCATCGGCACCCGGGTCGGTGACCGGGGAGTACCTCGCCGGCGTCCGGGAGATCCCGGTGCCGCCGTCGCGCCGTCCCCCGGGAACGGACCACCTGGTCGTGCGTGGCGCACGCGAGCACAACCTGCGCAAGATCGACGTGGAGTTCCCGCTGGGGTGCTTCGTCTGCGTGACAGGCGTGTCGGGCTCGGGCAAGAGCACGCTGGTCAACGAGATCCTCTACAAGGCGCTCATGCAGCGCATCTACTCCTCCAAGGGGGTGCCCGGGCTCCACACCTCCATCGAGGGCGTCGAGGCGCTCGACAAGGTCATCGACATCGACCAGTCGCCCATCGGGCGCACGCCTCGCTCCAACCCGGCCACCTACACGGGGGTCTTCGATCACATCCGCAAGCTGTTCGCAGCGACCAACGAGGCCAAGGTGCGCGGCTACCTGCCGGGCCGATTCAGCTTCAACGTGAAGGGCGGGCGCTGCGAGGCCTGCGCCGGCGACGGCACCATCAAGATCGAGATGCACTTCCTGCCCGACGTCTATGTGCCCTGCGAGGTGTGCAAGGGCGCCCGTTACAACCGCGAGACCCTCGAGATCCGGTTCAAGGGCATGACCATCGCCGACGTGCTCGGGATGCCCTGCGAGGACGCCTTGGAGTTCTTCAGCGCGCAGCCGTCCATCCGGCGTCACATGCAGACGCTCGTCGATGTCGGGCTGGGCTACATCCGGCTGGGACAGCCCGCGACGACGCTGTCAGGCGGCGAGGCGCAGCGGGTCAAGCTGGCCAGCGAGCTGTCGAAGCGGTCGACCGGCCACACCATCTACATCCTCGATGAGCCCACCACCGGTCTGCACTTCGAGGACATCCGGCGGCTGCTGGGCGTGCTCGACCGGCTGGTGGCGGGCGGCAACACCGTGGTGGTGATCGAGCACAACCTCGACGTCATCAAGACTGCCGACTGGATCATCGACATGGGCCCTGAGGGGGGCATCGGGGGCGGCACGGTGGTGGCCGCAGGCACGCCCGAGCAGGTCGCCGCAACGCCTGAGTCCCACACCGGCCGCTACCTCGCGCCGCTCGTCGGCTGATCGACGCAGCGCCCCGCTGCCGATCAGCTCGCTGGCGTCGGTTCGGGGGTCTCGATCGGCTCGACGGGTGCCGCGCGTTCGAGCGGCAGCTCCACCGTGAACTCGGTGTACTCGCCGGGCTCGCTCTCCACCGAGATCTGACCGCCGTGGCCTCGCACGATGTCGTTCGACATCGCCAGCCCCAGGCCCGTGCCCTCATTGGTGGGCTTGGTGGTAAAGAACGGCTCGAAGATCCGCTGGACCACATCCGGCGGGATGCCTGTGCCGTTGTCACGGACCTTGATCACCGCCGACTCGTCGGTGCGCTGGGTGCTCAGCCAGATCGTCGGGAAGTAGGGCGTGTCGTCGCCGTCGCCTGCCGTGATCATCTTGCCCGGCTCGCCGCCGAGGTCTCGCCATCGTTCGTTTGCCGCATAGCCGGCATTGGTGACCAGATTCAGGAAGACGCGGCCCATGTCCTGGGGGATGACCTCCAGTTCGCCCACGTCGGGGTCGAAGTCGCGCTCGATGGTCACGTTGAAGTCAGCATCCTGCGCCCGAGCGCTGTGGTACGAGAGCATGGCGTGCTCTTCGAGCAGGGCGTTGATCTCCACGGGACGTGACTCGCCGCCGCCCCGGCCCATCATCAGCATGCTCTCCACGATGCGGTTGGCCCGGTCGCCGTGCCCGCGGATGCGGGTCAGGTTCTCCTTGAGGTCACCGGTGATCTCGCTGATGTAGTCGGCCTGATCGTCGGGCGGCTCGGGATCTGCGATCGCTGCGAGCAGTTCTTCGAGCAGCTCGTCTGACGACTCGGCGAAGTTCTTGACGAAGTTCAGCGGGTTGCGGATCTCGTGGGCGACACCGGCGGTCACCTCGCCCAAGGCCGCCAGCTTCTCGTTCGCCACGATCTGGTCTTGCGCACGGTCAAGGTCGGCGAGCGTCTGGGACAGCTGCTCGTTGCGCTCGCTGAGCTGGCCGGCCAGTTCTTCGACCAGGTTGAGCCGCTGCACTTCGAGCGCGGCCTGGCGGAACTGCTCGAGTGCATCCGCCATCTCGGCCACTTCGTCCCTGCCCCCGGTCTCGACAGGGGTTTCCAGTTCGCCGCCTGCCAACGCCCGCATGCGGTCCGACAGCCCAGCGACGCGACTCAGGATGCGCTTCCCGACGAACAGCCAGCTGAACAGCAGCGCGCCCACGATGCCGACAACGCTGATCACCACGAGCAGCAGCCGGCCCGTGCTGATCGCCTGCGCCGAGGCCGCGGTGGTGGCGTCCACATCGGCTTGCACGGCGCCGACGAGCGATTCGATCTCGCCGACCAGCGCCACTCCCAAGTCCTGATTCTCGGCGAGCAGCTGGCGCTGGGACTCTTCGATCTGCAGGCGCCGCTGTGTGACGTCGAAAACGCTGCCGTCGCTCAGTCCGAGCGCAATCAGCCGGTCGACCGCCGCTTGGAATTCGGGGCCGGCTGCATCGTCCAGCCCAGCGAGGTTGATCTCGATGCGGTCCCTGGCCGATTCGAAGCTCTCCCGGAGCGGTTCGATCAGCGCTGAGTCCGAGGCGCTGAAGGCGCTCGCCAGCAAGGCGTCGGTCTGCGACACATCACCGCTCAATGCGGACCAACGCCGGTACAGCAGCACTTCGTCATCGGACCTGTGGATGGACGCAGGCGCCGGGGGCGTCCACAGGTGCCGCCGTCCATGGACGAGAAAGAAGAGCTGGTCGTCAAGTGCAGGCACGACCCCGCGCTCCAGCTCGCGCACGGCGGCATCCACGTCGGCCCGGAGCTCATCGGCCTCGAGGCCCAGTGCGAAGTACTCGGGCATCTCGGACTCGATGGCGGCGATGTTGGAGTTGAGCTGTGCTGCATAGCCGCGCATCTCGCCGAGCCACATCGAGCCAGTGCCACGATTCCACAGCAGCTCGAGCTGGACTTCGAACTCTGACCGCGCGGCTGCGATGCCCTCGACGACATCGGTGAAGTCCTCCGGGGTAGAGGACACGAGTGCAGGCCCGCCGGCCACGAGCCGGTTGCTGGACTCGGCGACCCCGAATGCAGCGTCGAGCTCGGGAATGGCCCCTTGGGTGACGTCTCTCTCGGCCTCGCCGACCCGGGTGAACGAGATCCATGCGATCACGCTCGCGGCGAGGACCAGCAGCAGCGGTACGGCGATGCCGGCATACATCTGCGTCGAGATCCGCAGATGCAGCGACGGCTTGCGGTGCTTGAGCTCGCCGAGCCCCGGAGAGGCATCGCCCCCGGACGCACTCCCGACGGAATCGCCGGTCTCAGTGGCCGGTTCGGGTTCGCCGCCGATGCCGCTGCCCGGCGGTGCCCCTTCGGTGGACGCTGTCTCGGTCATGGATCTGTGCTCGTCAGCGTGTCAAGAGGGCGGTAGGCGGCGTCGGATCCGATCTGGGTGACGAAGACTGCGTCCGAGCCCTGGTTGTCCTCGGTGATGCTCGCGCCGTCGCCGAAGTTCAGCACGAAACCGTCGACGTCGAGTTCGTCGGCCCCCAAGATGGAGTCCAAGAAGCACTGGCGCGTCACCGATGCGCCGCATTGCTCCAATCCGGCGATGGCGAGCCGGCCTGCGATGTAGCCCTCCAGCGACACGAAGCCGGGAACCGGATCGGGATCCACGTGATCGAAATCGGCGTGCATGGTTCCCAGGTGATCCAGGGCAGCCCGGTAGGCCGCGACGACGGGAGTCGAGTCGTCGAACGGGAACGGCACGACCTGGGTGACGAGGACGCCCTCGCCGACTGCGCCCAGTTGGTTGGCAAGCGCATTCGCGCCGACGAACGACAGTGTGATGAAGACCGGGTCGAAGCCGGTGTTGCGCGACCAGGAGATGAAGGTGCCGACGGGCTCGTACGCGCCGACCATGATCACGGCCTCGGGATTTCCGGCCTTCAGATCCAGCAGCGCTGTCTTGATGGCTGTGGTGTTGCGCGGGTAGAAGCCGATCGCGACGGGCTCCATGCCGCGCCGTTCGAGTGCGGCAAGTGCGCCGAAGTACCCGGCACGGCCGAACGAATCGTCTTGGAAGAGCACGGCGATGCGCTCGATGCCCAAGTCGACGGTCAGGCGTTCCACCATCTCTTCGGTCTCTTGAGCATAAGAGGCACGAAGGTTGACGATGTTGGTCCAGTCGTCGTTGCGCAGGAACCCGGCGCCCGTGAACGGTGCCACGTAGGGAATGTCGGCGGCGGCCGCCACGGGGGTTGCGGAGCGGGATGTCGGTGTTCCCACGGCGCCGATCAGCGCAAACACTTCGTCGCTGTCAATGAGCTCTGCAGTGTTGGCAATGGCGGCTTCGGGCTCGTATGAGTCGTCGAGGGACCTCAGCTCGAGCAGCCGCCCGTTGATGCCCCCGGCCCGGTTGGCCTCTTCGAAAGCTGCCAAGATTCCCAAGCGCATGCCGACGCCGAGTTCCGCGGCGGGACCGCTCAGTGCAGCCGATTGCCCGAACACCACGCGATCGCCGTGTACGCCGGTCTCGGTGCTGTCCCTCTGAGGCACGGTCGGCGCTGCCGGTGCGGCGAAGTCGCCGCCGCCGATCGAGTCCGTGCTCGACCCGCTGCATGCGGCTGCCGCCACGGAAAGCGCGACCGTGAGCACCGCAGTCGAAATGCCGACGCGCCGTCTGGACGGCAGGCGCAGGCGCATGCGCTGTCGAGAGCCGTCAGGCACCAGCCCGAGCGACCAGCGTGAGGCGATTCTTGCCGTCGGCGTGCTTGTACTCCAAGTCTTCTGCCATGGTGCGCACCAGGTGCAGACCGAGGCCGCCTATCGATCGCTCTTGGAGCGGCAGTTCGGTGTCCGGCGAGGGCTTGTCGTTGAGCGGGTCGAATGCGGCGCCGTCGTCCACCACGGTGATCGTGACCGAGTTCACGCCGCTCTCCAGCGTGATCTCGATGTCGCTGAGACCGCTCGTGCGACCATGGGTCAGCGTGTTGAGGATGAGCTCCTCCAAGATGAGATTCGACCGCAGCACAAGATCGGGCGCCCAGTCATCGAGTTCCGCCATCTCCTCGACGAACGCCACGATGCGCGGCAGTGCCTCGGCGGCGGCCGCGCCCGGCACCGGATTGATGTTCAGCGAACGTCGCATGTACGGCGCTCCGTGGTGAGGGCTCGACGGCACGATGCGGCGTCGAGCATCTGATCAGTCTGAACCTCGAAGATACGAAGCCCATGCCTCATGGCGCGGCATTCCGGTGCAGGGCCAAACAGGTGATGTCATCTGATGCGGGGGCCTCCCCAGCGAACTCGTGGACGGCATCGAAGACGGTGGTCATTGCTTCGTCGGCGTTCTTCGGCGCATTGCCCTCGAAGAGCTGGAGAAGCCGGGCCGTGCCGAATTCCTCGTGTTCGACGTTCATGGCTTCGCTGACGCCGTCGGTGTAGAGCAGCAGCGTCTCGCCGGGTGCGAGCGTGAACGTGTGCTCCTTCAGGTTGGCCCCGAACAGCTCCTGGGGCGCGACGCCCAGCGCGATGCCACCCATGGCGGGCAGTTGCTCGGCGCTGCCGTCGACACGAATGACGACTGGCGGGTCGTGGCCGGCACTCGAATAGGTCACTTCGCCGTTGTGGGGGTTGTAGACCGACATGATGACGGTGACGAACA
>JAJEIW010000058.1 GCA_022828045.1 Acidimicrobiia bacterium
CGGGAGGCTGCGTTCGTCGAGCAGGTCGAGCAGGCGGTGCGCGCCGATGGTGGCGAACTCGCCGCGGGCGGTCAGGTTGGGCGATCGTGACCCTCGGGGGCCGGTCCAGATCGAGACCGCATCGAAGTCGAAGCTCAGACACACCGTGATCGGGCCATGAGCACCGTTGGAGGTCTCGTTGGATGCAGTAGCCCCGTTCGACAAGCTCATCTTCGGACCCTACTGAACCCCAGACGCCGCCTGCCACGGCCCATGCATCCCGCTCTGGCTCGCTTCGTTCGTGGGCGGCTCGGGCTAGGGGCTCAGCCTCTTGCTCGGACGGTACGGTGACCCGGTGCCCGATTCAGTTGAGGCCGACGCGGCGAAGCTGCCGCCGCTGGCGGGAATGCAGGTGCTGGAGGTGGCCACCGGCATCGCCGGCCCGTATGCCGGACGGCTGCTGGCGGGTGCGGGGGCCACCGTGGTGAAGGTGGAGCCGCCGGGCGGGGACCCTGCACGGAGTCAACCGGTTGACGATGTCCCGCTGGGGCCCGATGAGATCAGCTCGCTGTATGTACATCTGAATGCGGGGAAACTGAACTGCGCCGCTGACAGCGTGGAACCGTCGTGGCCCGACGTGGTGATCGCCAGCGACACACTGGCCGGGCTTGCAGGCGGGCCGTGGGATCCCCAGCGGTTGGCCGCCCGTGCGGCAGAGGGCCAACGCGTACCCAAGCTCGTGACGGTGACGTCCTGGGGTGCTGACGCCGACGACCCTGGCGTCATCGCCGACGAGCTGCTGGTGCAGACCGCCACGGGTTTCCTAGGCTTCAACGGCGACGAGGGTGCCGAACCGCTGCGCCTTCCGGGCTGGCAGGCCCAGTACTGCGCAGGCGGTCTTGCCGCCTGGGCCGCGCACCTCATCCGGCGACGGCCCGAGACGCACGTGGACGTGTCGTGGCTGGGGGCGCTGCTGACTGCCGTCGAGCTCTGCTATTGCGATTCGCTGCACTGCCAGCGGCGCCGGCCGCTGGTGGGGCCGCACCCGCCCACGGCCTATCCGTCGGGTGCGATTCGCTGCGCCGACGGCTACGTGTGCCCGGGTTCGATCCGGCGGGACGACTGGGAGATGCAGTGCCTGCATCTCGGCATGCCCGAGTGGATCGACGATCCCGAGTTGAGCCACCGCCACCGCCGAGCCCGCCACATCGACAAGATCCGCGAGGTCATCGAGCCCTGGTATGCCGCCCGCACCAAGCGAGAGCTGTTCCAGTTCGCGCTCGAGACGCCATGGGCCGTCGGCATGGTGATGACGCCGCTCGACGCGCTGGCAGACGAGCATCTCGCCGACCGGGGCTTCCTCGGCGAGATCCAGACACCGGCGGCAACCGCCTTGGCGCCCATCGGGCCCTTTGCCGCACGAGGCCTGCCCGTGCCGGGGCAGCGAGTGAGCGATCAGGGCACTGACCCGTTCCCGACGGCCGATGCCGCCACGGCGGCGCTGCGACCGGCGCGCGAGCTGCGGGTGATCGAGATGACCATCGCCTGGGCTGGGCCGTACATCGGCAACCTGCTCACCCCGCTCGGCATCGACGTCATCAAGATCGAGGCGCAGAACCCCTTCGACGGCTTCCGCACCCAGCGGCCCTACGACCACGGCATGGCGCCCGGCCTCGAGCATCTCGTCGGGGACAACCGCTTCTACGAGGCGGGCGGACATTTCAACGCAGTCAACAAGGGCAAGCGCGACTGCGTGGTCACGCTCGCCACGCCCGAGGGCCGCGCCGCCTTCATGGAGCTGGTGCGCAACTGCGACGGGTTGGTCGCCAACTTCTCGGCCCACGTGCTGCCCCAGCTCGGGCTCGACTTCGAGACGCTGGCCGAGGTCAACCCCCGCATCGTGCTGGTGCGCATGCCAGCGTTCGGCGTCGACGGCCCGTTTGCAGGCGCTGTGGGATTCGGCTCGATCATCGAGGCCATGGGCGGGCTGGGTCACCGGCAGGGCTACGAGCACGAAGGCGCCCGAATCTCCAACATCTACTTCCCCGACCCGATCGCCGGCATCACCGCCGGATTCGCCCTGCTCAGCGGCCTGCACCACGCCGAGCGCACCGGCTACGGCATAGAGATCGACGTCTCCCAGCAAGAAGGAACCTGGCAGCACAGCGGCGAAGCGCTCGTGCTGGCCTCGACGGCAGACCGGGACATCGGCCGCATGGGAAACCGCGAACCCGGCGCCGTCTGGAGCGGGTTCATCGGGGGAACCGACGGCTGGCTCGCCGTCATCGCCGACAGAAGCCCGAACGATCCGCCTCTCAACCACAACGCAATGGACGTGATCGAGGGCTTGCTCGAAGAGATCAAGACCAACGGCGGCCAACCGGCCCAGACCCGCGCTGACCTGCAGGCCGTGCTGCACGCCGCCGGCGCCCGCACCGAGTTCTGCTGGGACCCATGGACCGCACCCGACCACCAACCGGTCGCCAACCGCATCGAGCTAGTCGATCACCCAGTAACAGGCCCCATGCGCCACATAGCGTCCCCGTTCACCCTCGACGGAACCCGCCCAGCCCAAGCATGCCCCTCCCCCCTCTTCGACCAGCACACCGACCAAGTGATGGCCGAAGTAGCCGGCCTCGACGGGAAGCAGATCGCCGACCTCCGCTCTGGCGGCCACATCGGAGGCGAGCTGCCGCCCCCCGCCGAGCTCGGCTTCGTCTACGACTGACACCTGCACCTGCCCTCGCACACCCCGGGAGCAAACGCACCCAGCGGACTACCGTGCTCGGATGCAGATCGAACCGTTCCAGATCAACATCCCCGACGCGCAGCTGGCAGACCTGAAGGACCGCCTGGCACGAACACGCTGGCCCGAAGAAGAACCGGTGGACGACTGGTCCCAAGGCATCCCCCTCGCCTACGTCCAGGAGGTCTGCGACTACTGGGCCAACACCTACGACTGGCGAGCCCGCGAGGCAGCGCTCAACCGGTTCGACCAGTACACGGCCGACGTCGGCGGCATGGACGTGCACTTCATCCACGTCCGCTCACCCGAGCCCGATGCGATGCCGATCGTCATCACCCACGGCTGGCCCGGCTCGGTCGTCGAATTCCACAAGGTCATCGAGCCGCTCGCCAACCCAGTGGCCCATGGCGGCAGCGCTGCCGACGCCTTCCACATGATCTGCCCGTCGCTGCCCGGGTACGGCTTCAGCGCCAAGCCGACCGAGCCCGGCTGGGGAATCGAGAAGATCGCCGACTGCTGGGCCGAACTCATGACCGGCCTGGGCTACGACCGCTTCGGCGCCCAGGGCGGCGACTGGGGCTCGGCTGTCACCACTGCTCTGGGCAGCCGTCACCCTGACCGCTGCATCGGCATCCACCTGAACATGGTGATGCGCGGCTCCATGCCGAAAGACCGCGAGCCGACGCCCGAAGAGCAATCCGCCCTGGCAGCGACAAAGCACTACAACGATTGGGACTCGGGCTACTCGAAACAGCAGTCCACCCGGCCCCAGACGCTCGGCTACGGCCTGACCGACTCACCCGCCGGGCAGGCCGCATGGATCCTGGAGAAGTTCTGGGCCTGGACCGACTGCGACGGGCATCCCGAGAATGCGCTCGGCCGCGACGAGATGCTCGACAACGTCATGCTGTACTGGCTGAACGCCAACGCAGCCTCGTCGGGCCGCCTGTACTGGGAGAGCTTCCGGCAGCTCCCCCGCATGACGGTGGACGTGCCCACCGGCGTCGCCAAGTTCCCCGCCGAGATCATCCCGCCGGTGCGGTCGTGGTCCGAACCGATCTAC
>JAJEIW010000028.1 GCA_022828045.1 Acidimicrobiia bacterium
CTGCACGAGAACGTGGAAGAGGTGCTGCGGGGGCGGGTGTTCGCGGCCATGTACACGCTGGTGCGCTTCTGCCTGCTGATCTCCATGGCGGCCGGGGGCTTCCTGTCCGACGGCTTCCACTGGCTCTTCGAGGTCGCGTTCGACAACGAGATCCGCGTCGGCGACTCGGTGCTGGCGCTGCCCGGCGTGCGGGGAGCGCTGTGGCTGGGGGCTCTGCTGATCCTGATGGCGGGCGTGCTGGCGGCCCTGTCACTGCGCAGCCGGCGGGGCGACGGGCGCAGGGCACCGCAGGCCGCCAACAGCCCCGAGGATGCGTCATGACCGCCCGCGGCCGCTACATAGCGTTTGAAGGCTGGGAGGGCAGCGGCAAGACGACGCAAGCAGGTCTGCTCGCCGAGCACCTGGGCGCGGCGCTCACCCGAGAACCGGGCGCGACACCGTTGGGCGAGCACTTGCGTGGAGTCCTGCTCGGTGCCGACCATTGGCCGAGCCCTCGAGCGGAGGCCTTGCTGTTTGCTGCTGACCGGGCTCAGCACATTGCCGAAGTGGTCTCGAAACATCTTGCCCAAGGTCTCGACGTCGTCACGGACCGTTCGTACGGTTCAACGCTGGCCTATCAGGGTTACGGCCGGGGCTTGCCCCTGGCGGAGTTGCGGATGCTGATCGAGTACGCCTCTCGCCGCCCTGACCCGCCGCCGTCCGGACACGAACTGCCGGAGGTGATCTTGCCCGACGTTGTCGTCTTGCTCGACGTGCCGCTCGACCACCGGCGCACTCGCTCGCGCCAGAAGAGCAAACAGGCAAGAAGGAAGGATGACATCGACGGGATCCAGATGACGCTGTTGGGCGACGGCGAATCCGGCGTAGCGCTGCAAGGAGACAAGTTCGAGGACGCAGACAGCCTGTTTCGCGAGAGCGTCTGGAACGGCTTCAGGGACCTGTGCGCGGCGGAACCCGAGCGCTGGGTGCTCATTGACGGAACCGGCCGGCGGCCGGAAGTTGCCGAGCGTGTCCGGGAAGCGGTGGCCGGGAAGCTGGCCGACGATGCCTGAGGCGGCATCCTGCGAAGCGACCTCTCCAGAGCGTCTCGTTCCAGCGCCTCATTGCAGGCAGCCAAGACCGCATCGCGGCTTGGCGGTCTGAAGGGTTCTGTGTGTCTCCTCCCAACGGCACCGACGAATCGGGGGAGACCACCGCGCCCGCGGCGGCCGAGCCGGCCCCGCTGTCGCTGTTCGATTTCGGTGACCCGTCGTCGGCACCCCCGCCGCCCGAATCGCCTTCGCAAGTCGACGAGCCGCTGGCGGCCGCCGCGAACGCACCGGCGCAGCCTGACCGGTTGGCACCTGCGGCCGAATCGCTGCCGGACGCGACCGAGAACCCACCGGCAGCTCCGGCCTCGGATGAGCCCCCGGTCCCGTCTGGCCCGTCGTCTGCCGATGAAGCGCCCGTAGACGAGGTACCGGTTGGCAACCTGCTCGACGGCATCGTGGGCCAGCCGGCAGCGGTTGATCGACTGCGGGCAGCGCTGGCCTCGCCGCTGCCCGCCTACCTGTTCGTCGGTCCTGCGGGTGCCGGTGTGCGCGGCGCCGCGTGCCGCTTCGCTGGCGAACTGCTGGCCGCCCGCAGCGCTACCCCCGAGCGCGAACGCCGCCTCGCGCTCGCCGAGCAGCACCCCGACCTGCTGGTCTTCGACCGTGTCGGTGCGGCCATGACGGCCGAGCAGGTACGCGAAGCGGTGCGTGCCGCCGCAGCTGCGCCTATCGCCGGCGAGCAGAAGGTCATCGTGCTCTGCGACGTCGACCGTGCCGCGCTGAGCGCGCCGATCCTGCTCAAGTCCGTCGAGGAGCCGCCGCCGTCGTGCGTCTTCGTTCTGCTCGCGGAGGAAATCAACCGGTCGATGGAGACGCTGGCCTCCCGCTGTGCACGTGTCGACTTCGAATCGCTGGGCGACGCCGATCTGCGAGCGCTGCTCGTCGCCGAGGGCATCGAGCCCGGCCGCGCCAGCTTCGCCGCTGTCGCTGCTGGCGGTTCGATCGACCGTGCTCGCCTGCTGGCCTCCGACGACGACGCTGCTGTGCGCATCGAGACGTGGCGCGGCCTGCGGGACACCCTGAACGGCACGGCATCCGCAGCGATGGCAGCAGTGGATACCGCGCTGGAGGCAGCCGAGCAGGCAGCGGCACCGCTCGAAGCCCGCCACGAGGCAGAGCGAGCGGCAGCCGACGAGCAGGCGGAGCTCTACGGCACGAATGTGGGCCGCGGCTCGCTCGACGAGCGTCACCGCCGCGAGCTGCGCCGGGTGCGCACCGACGAGATCACGATGGGCTTGGCAGTGCTGGCGTCGCAGATCCGTGATGAATCCGGCAACGGCAGGCTGCGTGCAAAGTCGGCGGCGGGACAGCTGGATGCCATCGGCGACGCGGCCGAGGCGTTGCGCTTCAACGCCAACCAGCGCCTGGCCCTAAGCTGCCTGTTCATCCGCCTCGGCCACCTCGGCGGCTAAGGCCTCGCCCACCAGCCGGCCCTGCGGTCCGCCGGCGAGCCCGAGGTGGGGATTGAACCCACGACCTGCTCTTTACGAGAGAGCCGCTCTGCCACTGAGCTACTCGGGCAATGAGTTGGCGCGAAGTGCGCCGCCTGATCCGGTTCCGCCGCTCTGACTCACCGAATACCGCGCCGCCGCCGGCAACGGGCTGAGGCTACCGAAACGGCATCCGGCGCCCGTCAGTCCGCTCCGACCAGAAGTCGCTGACTGATGCGTTGTGCGCAGGCTGAAAGTGGTGGCGTCGCGCTTCGGCTTTCGTGCTCTCGTTGTCAACGGTGATACTCGAAGCCGAGGCGCTCGTAGAGGCCGTTTGCGTTTTCCCACACGTAGTTGTCGGGTGCGCTGATTCGGCGGTAGGTGCTAAGCGCTTGGAGCAGCAGGAACTCGAACGCGAACGCTTCGATGTTGTCGACGTCTTTGCGGTAGCCGGTCACGGCGCGTGCCCCGCTGCGCTTCCGGAACTTGTCGAGGCGGTCGGTTCCGGCGCGCATGACAGAGCACGAGCTGAAGTGGATGACGCGACCCGTGGCGCGTCCGTCGATCATGTCTTCGAGGTCGCTCAGGCGTACGCGTTGCTCGTCGAGCCACAAGTTGCCTGCAGTGCCGTGGAAGCCGAAGTATCCGATCTCGTAGTCGGGGTATTCGCCGTCGAGCCATCGGTCGATGTAGTAGCGCAGTTCTGTCTCGGTGCCGATGTCGCGGCGGATGCACCTCAGTTCGGTCCATTCCTGCAATGTCTGCAAGAGCGTCGCTATGGTCGCCTTGTCGCTGAGGTCTGATTCCCAGTTGCCTTCGAAGGCGAACAGGCCGGCCGCGATCGGCTGTGACGGTGCAGCGGTGCTGTTCGATTGCGGTCTGGGCACTGTGGACACTTTCGGTCATCAGGGATGATCGCAGCCGCGGCGCCGACTGAGCGCCGGAGGAATTCCTACCGGGGCGGCGGGTTGTGCGGGAACCATCCCCAGTCGGGGAATTCGTCCCAGTCGAGCATGCCGTCTTCGGCGATTTCGAGCATGTTGGCGATCTTGCCGATCGGCATCGTCTCCGATGCGTCCCACCATGGCGGCGATATCTCAATGACGCCGATGAACGCTGCTTGCACCGGCGGAAGGCTCCGGATCAGGCCGAGCAGCGCGTGCGCCCACGCCAGGCTGTCGGGCACCTCGGCGGGGTCGCCCGATGAGGACTCGGGTGGCTCAGACCCCGGGCCGTCCCGGTAGTCGCCGAGACCGAGGTACGCCTCGATGTCCACAGCCGAGTCCTGCTCGCTCGCATCGAGGTAGCTGAAGACGACTTCCGCCGCACGATGATCAATGCCCTCACTCATGCCATCCTCGCTCCCGCGGTGCCGACTGGTGTACACATCCTCGATGCATCAGGCTGACACAGCCGACATCTGCCTCAGGGCGTCAGATCCGAAGCTGCTCGGCGTGGTCGTGCCTGTCTTCGAGCTCCGCTGCTCGAATCGCTGTGCCGAGCCGGTCCTTTCGGTGCTTCTTGACGGTGTGCTGCATCCACTGGTCCATGGTGCACGCCGCCACGTGTTCCTCGGCGGCGATCCATCCGCACATGGGCGGCGTCTCCGATAGCCGCCGACATTCATTGTCGGAACTGGGCGTCGACGGCGCGAGCCAACCTGGCGGCGCCGCCGTGCTGCTGGCAAACTGCCGTGTGCAGCGCTGAGGACTCATGCGATCGGCTAGACAGCCGACCAGCGTGATGTCCTTCCGGCCGTGTTTCCCCGGTGCCTTGCCCTTGCGGCTGTTCGTGACCCCATGAGGTATCAAAACCGGCTTGGCCCCCTAAGGTTCGTGTGGTTACGCTGCGAGCGTGGAGAGTCTGACCGAGCACGGCGCTGTCGCTGCCGTCGCCGGGGGAGCATTCTTCACCATCGGCTGGATCGTCAAGAAGTTCACCGACGGCATCGCTGGCGAACTGAAGCAGCTCAGGCGCGATATCAATGATCTACACAAGCAGACGATCGAGACAACCGCCGAGCTCAGGGTCAGGAGACAGTCAGATGAGTGACACCGACGCCGCTGTCGAGTTCCGAATCGTGCTCAGTCGAGGCTCGGATGTCTTTCACGACGAGGATTACGTCCTCGATTTCGACGCGCCCGAATGGGAACAGTTCGATCTCACATATTCCGAGCAGCGTCGCTGCGCTGAGCTTCTTGATGCGGCACGCGAGATCTGGCATGACGACCTCGACCGGCATACGCAGCCGGACGACCTGCCCGTGCCGGTCAGGGCGCTGCTCGAAGCGATGATCGACGTCATCGCTGAAGCGCTGAAGCGAACCATCGACAGGTCACCAGTCTCGGTCTAGCGACGGACATGCTTCTGGAGACCACCGCGACGGCCGGTATCCCCACGACCAAGCGGCGACGACTGTGACCGCGACAGCCGGTCAGCTCGCCGCCGCGGGCAATGGCGTGAGGCTACCGAGACCGCGTTCGGCGCCCGTCGGCGCGTTCGTGCTGTGCATCGCTGGCAACATTTGACGAGACAAGAAATTCTCTCGTTCGCCGGGAACCTGGCGTGAGAGACTGCGGGCGCGAGGAGCAAGAGCGTGGTTGCCGAACCCCAAACATCACCTGCCCGCACTTCGAGCGACCAACAGGTGCAAATTGCCACATGGGCTGAGGCCGCCCTTGAGCACGCTGATCTCGCGGGCATCGACGATCCGGCGGGGGTGGTCGCGACCGTTGAAGGACTGGACGGTGTGTGGGCTCATGGTGCGAACGCTCAAGCGGCCAAGCGAGAGCTGTTCGATGTACTCATCGACTGGGCGGCGCTGAAGATCGAGCACGGCGATGACGACATTCCCAGCATCGACGGGGTGAGCAGCATGCCGGACGATCTGCGCCTGCAAGAAGCGCTGACCGAGGCGGCTTCGGCTGCCACGACCGAGGATGTGCTGGATGGCGTCGAAGACGGCCGGCACGGCCATTCTCTCGGGATGGTGCCTTGATGGCGTGTGCGCCAATGGCGTACATTTGATGGCAAGTGGTCAAGCGCTTGCAGACCGTCGTAGAGACGCCGGCGTTCTTGTCGACGGCTGGCACGTTCTTGTCCCGCAGCGAGATGGAGGAGATTGTCAACGAAGTGGCGGCGAATCCTGAGGGCGGCGTGTCGATTGGCGGCGGACTTTGCAAGATGCGCATCGGTACTTCGGGCCGGGGCAAACGCGGGGGTGGGCGCGTGGTGTTTCTGTTCGGCGGACGGCACATGCCGGTGTTCTTGCTGGCCGCCTTCGCCAAGAACGCGAAGGTGAGCCTGTCCGAGTCGGAGCGGCGGGCGCTGGTGAAGGTCGCGAAGGACATCGTCGCTCAGTACGGAAGGCAGAAGAGATGAGTGCGTTCAACACGATCATGCAGGGACTCGAAGAAGCCGAGGCGTATGTGCGCGGCGACAGTTCCGGCTATGGGGTTCACGAGGTCGAGGTCGACGAGCCTGACGTGCGAGCAATCCGAGCGAGCACGGGTTTGTCGCAGAACATGTTCGCGCGCAGCATCGGTGTGGCCCCCAGCACCATCAAGAACTGGGAGCAAGGGCGCCGCCGCCCCCACGGCCCGGCACGGGTGCTGTTGGCGCTGGTGGAAGCTGACCCCCGCATCATTCAGACCCGCCTCGTGCCTGCAACCCACTGAGGCGCAACACATCCGTGTCAGTGTTCGAGGTGTAGCTCCGCTGCTTCGAGCAGGCCGCGCGTATGGTGCACCGCGCCAAGCATGTCCGCGATCGGCGGTTCGACGGGCAAGGAGTGTTGCGTGAACGCACAGACGCACGGCGAGTTGGCGAACTTCATCTGGGACATCTGCAATCTGTTGCGTGGTCCGTACAAGCGCAACGAGTACCGCAAGGTGATCTTGCCGTTGACGGTGCTGCGCCGGTTCGATTGCGTGCTCGCGGACACCAAGGACGACGTGCTGGCCGCCGAGCGGGTCCACGCGAAGCAGTCCGAGAACGTGCGGCACCAGCTTCTAGCCGCGGCAGCGCAGCGGAGCTTTTACAACACGTCTCCGTTCGACTTCAAGCGTCTGCTCGACGACCCTGACCAGATCGCCGCGAACCTGAACGCCTACATCGCTGCGTACTCGCCGAATGTGCGCGACATCATGGCGAGCTTCGACTTCGGTACTCAGATCGCCCGCCTGAACGATCGGCAGCGGCTGTTCCAGGTCGTCCAGCGGTTCTCGAACCTCGATCTGTCGCCGCAGCGTGTGGACAACATGCAGATGGGCTATGTGTTCGAGGAACTGATCCGCATCGGCGCTGAGCAGTCGAATGAGGAAGCGGGGGAGCACTTCACGCCCCGCGAGGTCATCCGCCTCATGGTCAGCCTGCTGCTGTCGCCCGAACCCGATCTCGGCAGAAGCCACGTCGTCAAGACGATCTACGACCCAGCGTGCGGCACCGGAGGCATGCTCACCGTGGCGGAGCGGTTCCTCCGGGACCACAACGCCGACGCGAAGCCGCATCTGTTCGGTCAGGACATCAACGACGAGTCCTGGGCGGTGTGCCGCGCTGACATGCTGATCAAGGGCGAGGACGCCGACAACATCAAGCTCGGCGACTCATTCACCGACGACGGCTACCAGCGCCAGTCTGACGACTCTCCGTGGACCTTCGACTACATGCTGGCGAATCCGCCGTTCGGGGTCGAATGGAAGCAGCAGGAACAGGCACTCAAGGCCGAACGCGACACGCTGGGCTTCAAGGGACGCTTCGGAGCTGGGCTGCCGCGCATCAACGACGGGTCGCTGCTGTTCCTGCAGCACATGCTGTCGAAGATGCAGCCCGTCGCCGACGGTGGCAGCCGCATCGCGATCGTGTTCAACGGATCGCCGCTGTTCACCGGTGACGCAGGCAGCGGCGAAAGCGAGATCAGGCACTGGATCATCGAGAACGACTGGCTGGAGACCATCGTCGCGCTGCCCGATCAGCTCTTCTATAACACCGGCATCTCCACCTACATCTGGATATTGACGAACCGCAAAGAGGAACACCGCCAAGGCAAGGTGCAGTTGATCGACGCCCGCGAGTTCCACGTGAAGATGCGCCGCAGCCTCAACAACAAACGCAACGAAATCTCTGAAGACCAGATCGCCGACCTGACCCGCATCCACGGCAGCTTCACCGACGGCGAAACCCGCGACATCACCGACGAAGACCCCGTCACGCATCAGCCGCGAACCCGGCCGCGTGTGGTCAGCAAGGTGTTCGACAACGACGAGTTCGGGTACCGCAAGATCACCGTCGAACGTCCGCTGCGGCTCAACTTCGCTGCCACTCCTGAACGCATCGACCGCATCGAGGATGAGCGTGCGTTCGTGAACCTCGCGAAGAGCCGCAAACGCAGCGAAGCCGAGCACGATGCCGAAGTAGCCGAAGGGCAAGCCCGCCAGCAGTCCATACGCGACGCGCTCGCGACGCTCGCTGAGACCACCGGTGGGGATGTGTTCGGCGACCGTGACGAGTTCACCGTGCGGCTGCGAGCCGCTGCCACAGCGCACGATCTCAGGCTCACCGCCGCTGAACGCAAAGCCGTGCTGGCGGCGCTCAGCGAACGCGACCCCGACGCCGCCGTCTGCCAAGACAGCAAAGGCAACGACGAACCCGACACCAGCCTGCGGGACACCGAGACGGTGCCGCTCGGTGCAGACATTGACTCCTACTTGGAACGCGAAGTCCACCCGCACGTCCCCGACGCCTGGGTGGACCACGACAAGACCAAGATCGGCTACGAAATTCCTCTCAACCGGCACTTCTACGTCTACGAACCGCCCCGACCGCTCCACGAGATCGAAGCAGACCTCAAGACCCTCGAAACCGAAATCGCCCAGCTCCTGTCCGAGGTCACCTCCTGACGTGCCAAGGTGCCGTCGACGACCGCGGCAACCCATCTGGCGGCAAGCCGGTGCTCCATCGCGGTGACTGACGTAGATCGATCTTGGATCGCTTTCCGGGACGAGATGGGAGGCGCGATACGCTCAGGCGCGCAACTTGGACGGCGGATGCGACATGTCTGAACAGATGACGACCGACGGCCTGCACTTGCCCTCGTTGTCGATTCGGGGATTTCGTGGCATCCCCCGCTTGGACGTGGAACGCCTCGGGCGGGTCACACTGCTCGCCGGGCGCAACGGCGTCGGCAAGACGACGGTCCTCGATGCTGTCCGTCTCTACGCCGAGCGCGGAAGCCTGCTGGCGCTTCACGAGATCCTCACGCGCCACGAAGAACTTGAGACATGGCCCGACGACGACGACGGCTGGGACGAGCGCCCTGTCTTCGAGGCGCTGTTCAGCGGGCGCCGTCCTGACCTGCACAGCAGTTTTGCCGTGGGCCCCGAAAACGGCGATGCGCGTGTTTGTGTGACGATTGTCGCCCCCGATGAGGTTTCACGAGACCAGTTGAAGCTGTTCGAACCCCGCAGTGGACCATTCGACAGCCCGATTTTGCAGGTCGCATTTGGGCAGCACCAGCAGTATCTGCCGGTGTTCGACAAGATCGACCGGGCCTACGAACCACTGTTCCTGCATGGCCGACGGTCGCGCTACCTGGCCCAAGAAGTAGAATGGCCCGACAGCGTGGCCTGTGTTGCGCTGGGACCGGGCCTGCCGAGCAACCGCCAGGCGGCGGCACACTGGGATGAGCTTGCCGCCGGGCCGAGAGAAGAGCTGGCACTTGGTGCTTTGCAGCTTGCATGCGCTAGCACCATCGTTCGCATCGCCGCTGTGGCCGGTTCAGCGCGAACTCGTGATCGGCGGATCGTGGTCGGCCTCGCAGACGGTGATCGGGTCCCGCTCCGCAGTCTTGGCGACGGAGCTGCCCGGCTGTTCGGCCTAGCAATTGCGTTTTCGAATGCAGCAGGCGGGTTCCTCCTGATTGACGAAGCCGAGAACAGCATCCACCACTCGCTGCAGACTGACTACTGGCGCTTGGTGTTCCAAGCCGCACGGGAGCACAACGTTCAGGTACTGGCAACGACGCACAGCTGGGACTGTGTTGAAGGATTCGCTCGCTCCGCCAGCGAAGACGACCAATCCGAAGGCATCGCGGTTCGCCTAGAGCGTTGCGACGATGGCGACCTCCGGGCGGTCGAGTACAGCGAGGACACGCTCCGAGTTGCCGCGGAGCGAGGCATCGAGATCAGGTAGCCCTGCCGTGGCTGCCTCTCAGTCTGCTGGCGCGCGCCTGCTGCTCGTCGAAGGGGCAGACGATGAGCACGTCATCAGGCATCTTCACGAGCAGACGCAGGGAACGGTGAGCTTCGACATCGAACAGCTGGGCGGCATCGCTCAGATCAGGGAAGAGATCGAAGCGCAAGCCAAGGCACCAGGCCGCACTGCGCTGGGCATCGTCGTCGATGCCAACTCTGACACCGATGCGCGGTGGCAGAGCATCAAGGATGCTCTCATGTGGGCCGACATTCGGCTCCCGCCGACACCAGACCCGCTTGGCACCGTTGTGCCGCCCAGTGCAGCCGGAGTGCCCAAGGTGGGGGTCTGGCTCATGCCGGATAACCAGGCATCGGGAGAACTCGAAGACTTCCTCGTGGCACTGATCCCGACTGGAGACGAGGTCTGGCAACTCGCTCAGCAGTATGTCGAACATGTGCCGAGTGACCAACTCAGGAAGCCGGCTAAAGCCAGACTTCACGCATGGCTGGCCGTCCGCACCGAAGGCGGCCGTTTGGGCACGTCCATCAGCGCAGGAGCCTTCGATCTCCGGCAGCCCGCCGCGCAGTCTTTCTTGGAATGGTTGCGGCGTGTTTTCCGCTAGCCACCGCCATTCCCGAACACGGAGCGGACGCCACGGAACTGGTCTACTCCCAGCACGCTCGACAGCAGATGGAGCGGCGAGAGATCCTCACAGCGTGGGTGGAGCGAGCGGTGGCATCTCCGACACGTCGGATACGGGATCCCGGCGACAGCACGGTGGAGCGGTTCTATGCGCCGGTGCCGGAGCGTGACCGTCGGGTGCTGCGCGTGGCTGTGAATACGGCGTCGAGTCCTTGGCGGGTCGTTACGGTGTTCTTTGATCGCAGCTTGCGAGGCGAAGCATGAAGCTCCGGATCGACAAGGAAGACGATGCGCTGTACTTCCACCTCGACGACTCCGCGATCGTCGACTCGCTCGAGGTCGCTCCTGGCGTTGTGCTGGACTTCAACGCAGCCGAGCAGGTCGTCGGCATCGAGATGCTGAACGTGTCGGCCAGGGCACCCGACCTCAACCTCAACACCCTCCAATTCGAGACCGCGTAGCACGGAGCGCGGTGGCACTTGGCAGCCATGACGGTCTTCACTGCCTCGGCAGGGACCGCGCGCAGCACCTCCGCCCGGAGTTCGCGATGAAGCTGACCTACGCCGTCGTCATCGAGCAAGCCCCGAACAACTACTGCGCCTACGCGCCAGACGTTCCGGGCTGCATCAGCACAGCCGACACTCCCGATGAGATGCGTGAGATGATCGGTGAAGCGCTCACCCTCCACATCGAGGCAACCGTTGAGCACGGCGACCCCGTGCCGATGCCCACGATGTCCATCGACGACGCCATCGCCTGCCACTGCCGAACCCTCATCGACGCGGACGCGGATTGGCTGGCCGAGTTTGGCGAATTCCCGTCCGCGCTCTGGACATGGTTCCAACCGGTCGAAGTCGAGATCCCGGCCCCTCATGCGGCCCTCGCCGAGGTAACTGCGTGAAGCAGGCCTATGCCGACTACCGGGCCTCCGGCTGCGAGAGCGTCGGCGACATCCCTGCTCATTGGCGAATGCTCGAACTGGGCCGGGTCGGCTCGTTCTTCAAGGGAGGCGGCGGCACCAAGGAGGACGAGACGGACGTAGGGCACCCCTGCGTCCGCTACGGAGACCTCTACACACGCCACGAGCACTGCATCACCGAGAGTCGCTCGCGGATCAGTTCCGACCGCATCGGCTCATACACGGAGCTCCGGTATGGCGACCTGCTCTTCGCCGGTTCGGGCGAGACGATGGAAGAGATCGGCAAGTCGGCGGTGAATCTGCTGCGCGAGCCGGCGTTCTGCGGCGGCGACGTGATCATTCTGCGGTCTGATGTCAACATCGACGCCGCTTTCTTGGGGTACGCAGCCGACTGCGGCCCATCGCGCCATCAGAAGTCATGCATGGGCCGTGGTGTCACTGTGATGCACATCTACGGAAGCGAGCTCAAGTATCTGGCGATCCCGGTGCCGCCCCTTGATGAGCAGCGCGCGATCGCGGCGTACCTCGACCGTGAGACTGCCCGCATCGATGAGTTGATCTCGAAGCAGGAGTTGCTGATCGAGCGGCTCGACGAGTACCGAGTGGCGTTAGAGGCCGCGCCAATAGGTGGCGCAGATTTCAGCGTATTTCGTGCTTGAGGCTGGCCCCGGCTTCAAACCCGCAGGTCAGAGGACCAGAGAGCATGCAGATGAACACAGCGTTTTCGCAGGTCAGCACCTATTGGCGCATC
>JAJEIW010000219.1 GCA_022828045.1 Acidimicrobiia bacterium
CTGATAGGCCAAGGCGTCGGTGAAGTCGGCGTTCAGGCGCTGTGCTCCTCCGTGCCCGAACCGTAATGGTTTCGATACATCATGCAGCCGACTGAATGCACTCTACCTCTCTATCGCATGTGCATTGTATTCAATGCACACTGCTGAATCACTCCGGCTGTATCCGGACGAATGCACGCGGTGTCTTGGGTCAATGAGCACAGCCTCGCCCGGAACTCGACAGCGATCAGCGAACTTGCGGCAGGATGTCGTGGGTGCCGCAACGGTGCCAGTGAATGTGCTCATGGCCGGACCGATGCTGAGTGCCGAATGAGAAGATCGAATGTCTCTGGCATCGCTCCCCTTCCTCAAAGAGCATGCCTCCCAGATTCCGGGGGAAGCCCAGATGGCGAAAGCGACATCCGCTGCGACATCGTCTTCGACGAGTCGGTCGAGCGCTTCCTGCTCTTCGGTCTCGTCGCCGGACAGCAGCATCGTCCAGAGATCGTCGGCAAATCCCACGAACAGAGATCATTCAATGATAATTCATAATGTTCAAGTTATTTTTGCGCGTATCGTGATTTCGTGGCCTTGATGTGGGCGGCTTCGGAATCCGACTGTCGTTCTACGCTCGCGACATGTGCGGGCGCTTTGTCTCGGCGGCTGATCTCGACGCGGTGTCGGCGTACTTCGACACGCCATTGCCCGGTTTCGACGCACCCCGCAGCTACAACGTGGCCCCCACCACCGACATCGTGGCGGTCACCGACAACGCCGACGCCCGCCGGATCGAGACGTTCAGGTGGGGCCTGGTGCCGCCGTGGTCGAAGGACCCCTCAAAGGGCCCGCCGCTGTTCAACGCCCGCTCCGAGACAGCGGCAACCAAGAACTCATTCCGTGGCGCGTTCAAGCGGCACCGCTGCCTAGTCCCCGCCGACGGGTTCTACGAGTGGCCCCGTGCTCCGAAGGGAACACCCCGAGATGACCGGCCACTGCCGCACTACATCACCCGCGCTGATGGCGGAATGCTGGCCATGGCCGGCTTGTGGGGGCGCTGGTCGCCGCCTGACGACGCTGCCGAAGGCGCGCCCCCGAACGTGCTGCACTCGGCGACCGTGCTGACCACCGCCGCGAACGGCTTCATGGCGCCGATTCATGACCGCATGCCGGTGCTGCTCGAACGCTCGCAGTGGGAAGCGTGGCTCGACCCGGCCAACGACGATGTCGGCGAGCTCGCCGCCATGTGCCTGCCTGCTGGGGAAGGGATCCTGCGTTCGCACCGAGTGGGCCGCGAGGTGGGCAACGTGCGAAACCGCGACGCGAGCCTCATCGATCCGGTGGAGCCGGACAAGCTCTTCTAGGCGAGGTCCGGCCGGTCAGCTCGTCTCGGTCATCTCGGCAAGGATCGCTGCGGCCGGACCGGCCAAGTCGTCGGCGGAGGCCATCGGCAGCGGCCGGGCGAAGTTCATGTCGGCCATCGAGTTCACCGGGCACACGTGAACGTGGCAGTGGGGCACCTCGAAGCCGGCGACCACCAGTCCGATGCGCTCGGGCTTCAAGGCTCGCATCTGCGCTTCCCCGATGCGGCGGGAGACATCGAACAGGTGCGCTTGCAGGTCGGCCGGCACGTCCAGCCAGTGGTCGATCTCGACGATCGGCACCACCAGCGTGTGGCCCGGCGACAGCGGGTTGCTGGACAGGAACGCAACGCAACGGTCGTCGCGCCACACGAACGTACCGGGCAATTCGCCCTCGATGATCCTGGTGAAGACGGTGGCCACGGGCGAATCCTAAGCCCGGATTCGCTGGTTCGAGTTGGGGTTGGGGTTGTCGTGCCCGCCAGAAAGGCCTCCTGAGGGCGTGCGCCTGAGTATGTGTTTGTACTGTGAGCCCGGTGAGCGAGGCCCCCGATGCGTCGGAGACCCCCGAGGTCGGATGGCGGCCGTTCACCGTGCCGAACTTGATCAGCTTCGGACGGCTGTGCTGCCTGCCGTGGTTCGTCTGGCTGGTGTTCGGCGCGGAGGACCGCTGGGGTGCGGCGCTGCTGCTCGGTGTGCTCGGCGCCACGGATTGGGTGGACGGCTTCATCGCCCGTCGCTTCAACCAGGTGTCCGAGCTCGGCAAGATCTTGGACCCCACCGCCGATCGCCTGCTGCTGCTGGTGGCGCTGGTGTCGCTGATCATCGACGGCTCGTTGCCGCTGTGGATTGCGGTGCCGGCCTTGGTACGCGAAGGCGGTGTGGCAGTCGCAGCGCTGGTGCTGGCGGCGGCGGGCGCCCGCAAGATCGAGGTCACATGGTGGGGCAAGACCGGGACGTTCCTGATGATGTTCGCCGTCCCAAGCTTCCTGGCGGGTGCCAGCGACATCGCTGCTGCCGGCGTGTTCGGCGTGCTTGCTTGGGTGTTCGTGGCCACGGGATTGCCGATTCACTACTGGTCGGCGTTCGGCTACGTGCCGCAGGCGATTCTTGCTGTTCGCGAGGGACGCGCCGGACGGGCTGTGTGACACCTATCCGGTAGCTTCGCGGACATGGAGATTCCTGCAGAGCTGCGCTACTCGTCCGACCACGAGTGGGTGCGCCCCGCCAATGGACGGGTGCGAGTGGGCATCACCGATTTCGCGCAGGATGCGCTCGGCGATGTCGTGTACGTGGACCTAGCTGAAGTCGGCGCGGTGCTGACGGCCGCCGATCCAATGGGTGAGATCGAGTCCACCAAAACCGTGCAGGACCTCTACGCGCCGATCTCCGGAGTGGTTGTCGAAGTGAATGTGGCACTGGAAGACGAACCGCAACTGGTGAATGAATCTCCCTATGGCGATGGGTGGATGTGTGTCATCCAACCGGCGGACGATGCCGCGCAGGCCGATGCCGAGATGGCTGCGCTGCTCGATGCCGACGGCTACGCCGCGCTGATCGCCGAGGACGTCTGATCGCCGTGGCCATCGTCTGCGGAAGGTGCGGGTATTCGAACTCCGACGATGCGCGCTTCTGTTCGGGTTGCGGGACGCGCCTGGACTCGTCTGCCGATGCGCCCACCGAGGTCCTCTCGCCGGTCGGTGCCACCGATGCTCCGCCCTACAGCGGGGTCGCTGAGCTGGCGGTGACCTCGGGGCACCGGTCCGGCACACGTTTCGAGCTGGCCGGCGATCGGGTCACGGTCGGGCGCCATCCCGACAGCGATGTCTTCCTCGATGACATCACCGTCTCGCGTCGTCACGTCGTGCTCGAGCTCGGCCCGGCCGGGCACACCTTGCGCGATGTCGGCTCGCTCAACGGCACCTATGTCAACGGCATCCGCACCGACGGCGAGATCTCGCTGCGGGGCGGTGACGAGCTGCAGGTCGGCAAGTTCAAGCTGCTGTACCTGGTGTCGTCGGTCGGGCTGTGAGTGCCGACGCCGAGCCTGAACCCCACCCGCCCTCACACTTGCGTGCCCCGGTTGGACGGCTGTCGATCGGGGAGGTCGTGGCCCTGCTGCGACCTGAATTCAGCGACCTGACCGACTCCAAGATCCGCTTTCTCGAGGATCGCAAGCTCATCTCGCCGGCGCGCACATCGGGGGGATACCGCAGCTTCGGGCCACACGACATCGAGGTGCTGCGCTGGATTCTCAGCCGCCAGCGCGACCAGTACCTGCCGCTCAGCATCATCGGTGAGCGCATCGACCGCGGCGAGCACCTCGCCGACATCTGGGGCATCGGCGTGGCCGATGGCGGTCCCCCGTTCGGGCAAGCGGGCGGCGCATGTCCCTCTCAGGCCAGCGACCGCGACGGTCCTGAAGGTGCCGCCCCCGAAGCTGCCGCAGGTGAAGCCATCGTCGACGACGACGCTGCCGGTGAAGCCGCCGGATCCCCGGGCCCCGAGTCGCCGGTCGCGGCGCAGCCGCCGTGGGCCGCGCCCGACGATGGCCACACCTACAGCGCCGCCGAACTGAGCGCCGAGAGCGGGCTCAGCCTGACCGAGGTTGCCGAGCTGACCGAGTACGGCCTGCTGGTGCCGCTCACCGATGTCGACACGCCCCCGGCCGGCAGCGACCCCCAGGCACCGCTCGCACTCGAACCTCCCGAGCCCCGCTACAGCAGCGGTGCGCTGCTCATCGCTCGCATCTCGCGCGAATTCGCCACCTACGGCCTGCAGGCCCGCCATCTGCGGGTCGTCCGCAATGCCGCAGCGCGCGACGCAGCCATGTTCGAGCAGGGGATCCAACCGGTCATCCACGCGGCCGGACCGACCGCCGCCGACGATGCGCGCCGCTCGTTGGGAAGGCTGGTGGCGCTGTGCGAGCGGCTGCGTGCGCAAGTGATGGGCGAAACGCTCCGCCGCTACTGGGACTGAGAGCGCCGCAGTCGCCGGCTCAGGCCTCGCAAGGGCCGAAGTAGTGTGCATTCCATGGTCGAGATGGAGCTTCTTGGCGTGCAGGTGGAGATGCCCTCGCAGAGCCCGCTGCTGCTGCTGCGGGAGACGAGCGGCTCGCAACGGGTGCTGCCGGTCGTGATCGACACGCCAGAGGCGCAGGCGATCTACCGCGGCATCGAGCAGATCCGCGTGCCGAGGCCCCTCACCCACGACCTCATGGCAGCCATCTTGGACGTCCTCGGCGCGACGCTCACCAAGGTCACCGTCACCGACCTTCGCGACCGCACGTTCTTCGCCGAGATGGAGTTGACCATCGGGTCGTCCACCCACACCATCTCTGCCCGCCCGAGTGATGCCGTTGCACTGGCCGTGCGCGCCGACACGCCGATCTTCGCCAGCGAGTCCGTGCTGGACGAAGCGGGACAGATCATCGAGCTGCCGCCCGACGAGCCTGCCGATGTCGACCCCGACGAGCTCCTCGACGAGTTCAAGCAGTTCCTCGACGACGTGCAGCCTGACGACTTCGGGCCGACGGCGGAGGCCAGCGACCCCGAGTGACGCCCGGCGACCGGTTGCCGGACGTGCCCTCGAATTGGCCCCTTGCGCCGCGGCGACGCCGCCCCGTACCCTCTGAGGCACGGCAGATCACACTCCAGTAGTTCACGGTGTGTGATTCGTGCGGTGACTCGCAGCGTGATTCACAACCCGAAGGAGCGTCCGATGGCCAACGAGCAGCTTGTGCCCGCCCTTGGGGTGCCGCAGGCCGGAGAGGGGCTGGAGCCGCCGCCGACACCTCCCTCAGAGCCTCCGGCTGGACCGTCGGACCCAGCGGCGTTCTCGGAGGGGTTTGCGGGTCCGCAGACCGCCCAGCTCGTCGGGATCACCTATCGCCAGCTCGATCATTGGGCCCGCAAGGGATTGGTCAAGCCGTCCGTCGCGGACGCAGCAGGCAGTGGTTCGCGGCGCCGCTATTCCTACAACGACCTCGTCGAGCTGAAGATCGCGAAGAAGATGCGCGACCAGGGCATCGACCTGCGCTCGATCGCCCGGGCCTTCGAGTACCTGCGCGACCAGCTCGGCGGCGAGGTCGCCTCGGCCAACATCGTCATCAGCGGCACGGACGTGCTGCTGGTGGACGAAGACCAAGTGCTGAGCCTGCTGCGCCAAGGTCAGGCGGCGATGCTCACGGTGGTGCCGGTGGCGGGCGTGCGACGCGAACTCGATGCCGACGTCGTGAAGCTGTTCCCCGACGAGCCGATCGCCACCCAGCTCAGCCTCGACTTGGACTGACGGCCGAGCGGATCGGCGCTGAGCCGTCCTCAGCCTGACTCGTCCTCAGCGGGCGCGAACTGCAGCGAGGCTGAGTTCATGCAGAACCGGTCGCCAGTCGGACGGGGGCCGTCCGGGAAGACGTGACCGAGGTGAGCCCCGCAGGCCTTGCACATCACCTCGGTGCGGATCATTCCGTACGAGCGATCGACTTCGGTGTCCACCGCTTCGGCCGAGACCGGCTGGGTGAAGCTCGGCCAGCCCGAACCGCTCTCGAACTTGGTCTCCGAGTCGAACAGCTCGGCGCCGCACACGACGCAGTGATACGCGCCGATGTCGTGGTTGTCCCATGTTTCGCCCGTGAACGGACGCTCGGTTCCGGCCTCTTGAGTGACGTGGTACTGCATCGGCGTCAGCCGCTCGCGCAGCTCGGATTCGGTGAACGTGACAGCGCGCCCTGTCTCGGATTGCCCAGCCATGGGCACCACGGTAGTGACACGGCCGAGCCCAGACAGGTCGCTCCGGCGGGCCGGCGCAGGGCGGAGCTAGGACGGCTCGTCGGCGGTTTCGGTGTTGACGGCCCGCACGATGTCGATCATCTCCGCCAGCGTGTCCAGCCGATCCGCGGCGGTGGCCCCCTCCGGCTGCAGGCGCAGCACGTCCACGCCGGCATCCCGGTAGGCCCGCACCTGGTCGGTGACCTGCGCGTGGGTGCCCAGGAAGTTGGTCTCGGTCACCAGCCGGTCCGGCACTGCGGCGGCAGCTGCGGCCCGGTGGCCGTCCAGCCACAGGCGCTGCACGTGTCGGCATTCCTTGTCGAAGCCGCCGCGGCGGTAAGCGTCGTTGTAGAAGTTGGCCGTCGCCGATCCCATGGCGCCCAGCGTGAAGGCGATGCCCGGTCGTCGCGGCGCAATGAGGGCTTCGAGATCGTCGCCGAACTCGACGGCGCCGCCGGCCTGACAGGCGACTGAGCCTGGCGGGCGCCCCGCGGCTGCCGCCCCATTGAGCACCTGGCCCCAAGTGACCTCGGGGTGGCTCGGCACAAAGCAGGTGCCCACCCAGCCGTCGGCGGCCTCGCCGGTGTAGCGCAGCGAGCGCGGACCGAGCGTCGCCAGCCAGATCTCGATGGAGTCATTGGCGGGCTGAGCGAGCCGCAGCGATTTCCCGTGTCCGTCGGGCAGGGGAAGCACATGGTGACGGCCCTCGTAGCTGATCTTCTCGCCGGCGAACGCCTGCCGGCAGATGTCGACCGTCTCGCGCAGCCGGCCCAGCGGATCGGCGAAGCGCACGCCGTGCAGGCCCTCGACCACCTGCGGCCCGCTGACCCCGAGCCCCAGGATGAACCGGTCGCCGGTCATGGCTGCGAGCGACAGTGCCGTCATCGCCGTCATGACAGGCGCCCGCGCGGAGATCTGCAGGATGCCGGTGCCGAGCTTGACTCGTTCGGTCACTGCAGCGAGGTAGGCCAGCGTGCTGACGCCGTCCATGCCCCACGCCTCGGCGGACCAGAAGATGTCCACGCCGAGCCGTTCTGCCTCACGCAGGAACTCGACCTGTGCGTCCCAGTCGCGCCGCTTGCCCGACGCCGGCCCTCCGAACCCGATTGCGGTGCGCATCCAGCGCACACTAGAGCCCCGCCTCTCACCGGGGTTGGGGTCGCTCAGTCGGGGTGCAGGGTGACGAGGCCGCCGAGCTGGGCGAGGTCCTGCAGCGCCTGGTCGTAGAAGAACCGGGCGGAGCACGCGTCGCGCGCCCACGCCTCCTCCGCCGGGGTGGGCAGATCGCCGACCGCACCGACCCGCAGCGCACCTGTGGCGTTCGAGCTCACGGCCGTGCGGTTGCCCACCAGCAGTTCCTCGAGCGCATCGCTGCGATCGCCGGGCTCGTCGAACACGAAGAGCCGCCCGCCGTCTGTCACGAACGGCGTGACGTAGTAGGTCTGCTCGCCGGCTGGAGTCTCGGTGTCGAGCCGCAGCATGAGCACCCCGTCAAAGGGAGCAAACGGCGCAACGGGCGCGACCGGCACATCGCCCGCTTCGCCGGTCTCTGCTGCCACGGCGGGCAGCGTACCCATGCGCCGAGATTTCACTAGGTTCAGCATGCGACCCGCCCCGGTGGCGGGCCTGCCTGCACAGGGGGAATGAGCCATGACGAGCGAGCAAGCACAGCCAAGCGAGCGAGCCGGCTACTTGGACACCGAGTACTTCGGATTCGAGCAGGCGTTGGGGTTGAACGGCGTGCTGACCGTGACCTTCAACCGGCCCGAGTCGATGAACGCCTCGAACCACTCGATGAAGCGGGACCTGATCGAGCTGATCACACAGGTGCAGATGGACGACGCCGTGCGGGTCGTGGTGTTCACCGGGCAGGGCCGTGCGTTCTGGGCCGGAGACAACCTGGGCGGCTACGAGGCGGGACATCCTTCGGCGATGCCCGAGATCTTCGGCGGGCACCACAACGCCGCCGGTACCTACAACAGCCTGCGGACGATCTCCCAAGTCGTCAACTCCGCCGTGCGCCGGCTCGACAAGCTGACGGTTGCCGCCATCAACGGCTTCGCCATCCAGACCGGCTTCAGCTTCGCCTTGGCGTGTGATTTCCGCATCGCGGCACGCTCGGCCCGGATGGGCTCGGCGACGCTGCGCTTCGGGCTGCTGCCCGACGAGGGCGGTCAGTGGCTGCTGGTGCAGCATCTTGGCGTCGCCCGGGCGACCGATTTCATGATGCGCAAGCGGATCGTGGATGCCGAAACTGCGCACGAGCTGGGGCTCGTGCACGAGGTGGTCGACGACGACGAGTTGGCCGCGGCCGCTGCGGAGCTCGCAGCGGAGCTGGCCGACGGCCCGCAGGTATCGATGCGCATGCTCAAGCGGTCGATCCTGCTGGCCGCGGAGATGACCTGGGAGCAGTCGCTCGACGAGATTGCCTCCAAGACGGCGATCACCGATCACCTGCCCGACGCTGCCGAGGGCGTCTCGGCCTTCCTGTCCAAGCGGCAGCCCGAGTTCAACGAGTGGCTGAGAGGCTGAGCAGCTGAGGAGCCTCGTCGGCACGCAGGGCGAGAGCCGGGCGGTGGCATACTTCCGCCGTGGAGCACGCCGAGCAGGTCAGCCATATCAAGACGCTGCTGGCGCGGCTCGACTCGGGCACCAACGTGGACGCCGGCGGTGTCCGCTACAACCCCACGGCCTCCTACACCGACCGCGAGCTTGCAGGCATCGAGCGGCGGAAGTTCTTCGACACCCACCCCCAGATGGTGGGTCTGTCAGGCGACCTGCCCGAAGCGGGCTCGTTCATGACCCAGGACGACCTCGGCACGCCGATGCTGCTGGTGCGGTCGCCCAGCGGCCGGTTCCGGGCCTTCGTGAATTCCTGCCGTCACCGCGGCGTGGTCATCGAGACCGAGCCGCGCGGGCGCAAGCGCCGCTTCGCCTGCCCGTTCCACAACTGGACCTACGACGCCGACGGCGCGCTTGTCGGCCTGCCCAAGTCTGATCACTTCGGCGAGCTCGACCGCGACGATCTGGGGCTGGTGGAGCTGCCGGCCCTCGAGCGCCACGGCCTGCTGTGGGTGCACCCGCAGCCCGGCGGCACGCTCGACCCCGATGCGCTGCTGGGCGACGAGCTCACGGCCGACATCGCCGGGTGGGATTTCGGCAGCCTGGGCTGGCTGGGCAGCGACACCTACGAGGTCGACTGCAACTGGAAGCTCGCCATGGACACGTTCGGCGAGACCTACCACTTCCCGGTGCTGCACTCGGACACGCTGTCGAACGACTTCTACGGCAACGTGCAGTGCTACGACGAGTTCGGGCGCCATCACCGGCTGATCCTGTGCCGCCGTGTCATCGAGGAGGCCCGCGAGCGGCCCCCGTCGGAGTGGGACATCACCCGCTACGGACTGCCGGTGTACTGGCTGTTCCCGAATGTGCAGCTGATCCCGTCGCGCGAGGTGCTGTTCCTGGTGCGGGCCTATCCCCATCCGACTGAGCCCGGCCGCCACACCAGCCAGATCTCCTTCTACCTGCGGCCCGGCATCGCACGCGACGACGCCGAGTTCGACTTCATGGCCGAGGCGTCACGGGCGTTCAGCAACGTCATCCGCGACGAGGACTACGTGATGAGCGCCAGCCAGCAGCGTTCAGCCAACAGCAGGGCGCTCGAACATGTCGTGTTCGGCCGCAACGAGCCGGCGCTGCATCACTTCCACAACACGTATCGGGCTGCGCTGGGCCAAGAACTGCTGCCGCTGCATCCCACGCCCTGACTGGGCGTCCCGCGGGCCGGTGCTGCGGGTCGCGGGGCTCAGTGAGCGATGACCTGTCGCGCCTGGCGGAGCGCTAGGGGCGACGCTCCGGCGGCAGCAGCAGTGTGATGAGGCTGGAGGTGTCCCAGCGCCCGCCGCCGAGCTCCTGTATGCGCTTGTAGAACTGGTCGACTAGCGAAGTCACCGGCAGGGGAGCGCCGTTGCGCTCGGCCTCGGACAGGACGATGCCGAGATCCTTGCGCATCCAGTCCACGGCGAAGCCGAAGTCGAACTCGCCGACGGTCATCGTGGTGCCGCGGTTGGCCATCTGCCACGAACCGGCGGCACCTTGAGAGATCGTGTGGAGCACGGCGTCGAGATCCAGGGCGGCGCGGCGACCGAACTCGAGGCCCTCCGACAGCGCCTGCACCAGCCCGGCGATGCAGATCTGGTTGACCATCTTGGTGAGCTGACCCGATCCCGCGCCGCCGATGAGCGTCACGGCCCGCGCGTAGGCATCCATGACGGGCCGGGCCCGCTCGAAGTGGGCGGCCTCGCCTCCGCACATGACGGTCAGCACGCCGTTCTGGGCCCCGGCCTCGCCGCCGGAGACTGGGGCGTCCACGAAGCCCACGCCGCGTTCGGCACACGCCGCGGACAGCTCCCGCGCCAGGTCAGCCGAGGCAGTCGTGTGATCGACCAGGACCGAGCCCTCGCTCATGGCGGTGAGCGCCCCGCGGTCGCCGTAGACGACCGCTCGCACGTCGTCATCGGCGCCGACGCACATGAACACGATGGCAGCGCCGTCCGCGGCATCCGCTGGTGTTGCGGCTACCTGGCCCTGGTGCTCGCCTGACCACCGCTGCGCGACGCTCGCGGTTCGATTGAAGACGGCCACGCGATGACCCGCCGATGCGAGATGGCCCGCCATCGGGAAGCCCATGACACCGAGCCCGATGAAGGCGACGTCAGACGGCACGGCCGGTTCCTTGGTTCTCGTTGAGCATTGCTCGTACCTCGTGTTTGCGGACTTTTCCGAGTGCCGTGCGGGGAAGCTGATCTGTCCAGAACACTGCCTTGGGGTGCTTGAAGCGAGCCAAGCGTCCCTCGAATAACCCCAGAAGCTCAGCGGCCTCAATCTCGGCGTCGCCGGCGCCGCCAGAAGCGGCCGCTGGCCCGGTCGCCCGTACGGCCACGATCACGGGTACCTCGCCCCATCGCTCGTCGGGCACGCCGACCACAGTCGATTCATCGACGAGACTGGTGCCTGAGAGCACTTCCTCGAGCTCGGCGGGATAGACGTTCTCGCCCCCGGAGATGATCATGTCCGTGCGGCGGTCGTCGATGAAGATCCAGCCGTCGGCATCGGCGTGCCCGATGTCGCCGGTGTGGAACCAGCCATCGGTGATGGCCTCAGCAGTGGCCTCGGTGTCACGCCAGTACTCCCGCAGCACGCTTGGCCCCCGCACCCAGAGTTCGCCTCGCGCGCCCGGCGCCGCGTTCTCGCCGCCATCGGTGACGATGCGCACCTCGCACATGGTCGAGGGCTTGCCGCACGAACCCGGATGATCGGCCGCTTCGTCGCAGCGCAGGTGCACCGCGATCGGGGCGGTCTCGGTGGAACCGTAGATCTGCCCGACCGGCACGCCCCGCTCGAAGAAGGGTTGGGTGGCGGCCGCCGGCACGGGCGATGATCCGGTCATGACGCCGCGCAGCGAACCGAAGTCGGCGGTGGCGAAACGCGGGTGGGCGGCAACAGCAGTCAGCGCGGCGGGCACCAGCACCGTCCAGGTCGGCTGCCACTGCTCGACGTCGTCGAGGAATTGCCCGGCGTCGAAGGCGCGCTCGATGAGCACCGCTGCCCCTCCCAGCACCGCCGGGAGCGTCTGGATGTTGAGCCCGCCCACGTGGAACAGCGGGATGGTGGTGAGCACACGGTCGTGACTGGTGAGGTCATGGGCGTGCGTCGAGTTGACGGCGTTTGCCGACATAGCCGCCTGGTCCAGCAGCGCGCCCTTGGGATGGCCGGTGGTGCCCGAGGTGTAGGCGAGCAGCACCGGGTGCGTGAGCGTGCCCCGGCGCGCTGGCAGGGCGCCGAGCTCGTCAAAGCTGCCTGGCTCGTCGGGTACTACTGCGATCTCACAGGCCGTTCCGATCGCGTCAGCGTGCTGCTCGAATCCCGAGTCCACCGCTAGCAGGCTGGGCCCGGCGTGGTCGAGGATCCAGCGGTGCTCGGGCGGTGCCAGCCGCGAGTTCAGCGGCAGGTAGATGGCACCCAGCCACGAGCATCCGAGCATCAGCCGCAATGCGGCCGGGCGGTTCGGGCCCAGCCACGCCACACGATCGCCTTCGCCCACCCCGGCCGCAGCGAGCCATGCAGCCGTCGCCCCGACCTGGTCGGCGAACGAGCGGTACGTGTGCTCGACCCCTTCGAACGTCACCGCAGTCGCGTCGGGGCGATGGTCGGCCCAGCGCTCGACACGCGCAGCGAGATCGGTGCCGGCTGCCAGCGGCCCAAGTTCGCTCACGGTACGGGCCGGCGGTCGGTCGGGTGACGATCTGGGATCAGGCTGCCGACAGGTGCCCTCAGGCCAGTTCTCCTTGCAGCTGGCCGTCGATCACGACCGCCTCGCCGTCGAGGAACACGCTGTGGTTGCGCATGGGCAGGTCGAAGTGGCCCAGCGTGTGCCGGCCGGCGTGCTCGTTCGCACCGGTGGAGTACAGGAAGTTGCCCGCGAAGGCCCGCTGCTCGGTTCCGTTGGTCTGGCTGCGGTCGTACATCGACAGGGTGTCCCAGCGAGCGCACGGGTTCATGCCCCATCCCACGTGGCTGGTGGCGTACGCCTCACGGTCGCCCCAGGCATCGGTGTAGCTGCGGAACAGCGCAGCGTCGGTGCCGACGCCTTCCACGTCGACGACATAGTCGTCCTCGATGCGCAGCGTGACGGGGGACTCGATGTACCGCTTGAACGTGAGGTTCATGTCGCCGCGGTCCATCACGATGGTGCCGTTGACCGTCCCGGCCTTCGGGAAGGCCAGGCACAGCCCGCCGGGCCAGTGGCTGATCGTGCCCGGACGTGACGTGTAGCCCCAGCCGCCGCCGCACGGCGCCCCGCTGACGTCGACGACCAGATCGGTGCCTGCCGCCGAGGTCACCGCCATCTCCGAGGCCCCGATGAGCTTGCGGATGCCGACCTTGACCTTCGGCTCGAGATCTGGCTCGGGCAGGAGCCGCTCCAGCGCCTCGGGGTGCTCGTTGGAGACCATGAGGATCCGGGAGCCCTCGCCCAGGATGGACGGGAGCTCGGGCGCATGCAGCAGCCCTTCCACCGTGCAGTCGACTACGAAGTCCACCGCGCTCAGGGCTGCCATCACCGCGGTCGATCCGGCGATGGCATCGGACGCGCCGGTAGAGCGCACCGGCACGGGTGCGGACTGGCGCGGTGTCGGCACGACGACGTGGATCGGCGGTGTGCCGAGGCGATCCAGCGCCAGCTCTGCCAGGTTCACATTGACGGCCCGGCTCTGGCTCTCCGACAGGATCGCGGCGGTCTGCGAGTCATCGATGCCGCACAACTCGAAGACCGACGCGAACGCGTCGATCCACTTCGCTTCGATTCGCTCAACCAGCATCTGGTCCTCCCGACAAGCTCACGGACCCGGTGTCCGGTGATCCAGTGTCCGACCCAGTTTCCGACAATGCCGCGTCGATCATCACAGGCAAGTCCAAGTTAGAGCGTTGGGCCGCTGCGAATGCTGACCCGCCGCACACAGCAGCTCAGGCTGCCTCGACCGCAGCGAGATGCGCAGCGTCGTTGAAGCGTCGAACCTGCCACAGGCGCCGCCCTTGGACGGCCAGCAATTCCAGTTCGGTGATGGAGGTCACTGCTGTGACCACGCCGACGCCCCGATGGCTGGGCGAGATGCCGAAGGCCATGGCCATCGCGGCGGAGGTGATGCCGCCGTGGCATCCCAAGAACACTGTCTTGGCCGGATGCGCCGCGGCGATGTCGCTCAGGGCCTGCGCGACGCGGTGGCGGAAGCCCGCACGGCTCTCGCCGCCCGGGATCACCTCGGTGTACGGCTCGTTCATCGGCTGTACGAACCCGAAGTGCTCGCGTGCTGCCTCCCACGTCATGCCGTCGGCGGGCGTGAGGCGCATTTCCTCGAGGTCGTCGTGGATGTGCACGTTGAGCTTGCCGCGCTGGGGGCCGCTGCCCAGAGCCGGCAGGACGATCTCGGTGGTCTCGCGTGCCCTCGGCAGCGGGGAGGAGTACACGACGTCCACTGCCGGCTCTCGGCCCGCGGCGAACCTGTCCCGCAGTGCAGCGGCCTGCGCGCGGCCTCGGTCGGTGAGCCCGCGGCATCCGTTGGGCCCGCCGACGATGCCTTCGGCCATCGCCACCGACTCGCCATGGCGAACGATCAGCAGCCGCGAGAGCAGTTCCTGTTCAGCCATCTCGCCTGCCGCCGACATCCACATCGCAGCACTCTAGGTGTGAGCTCGCACGGCACGTTGTCGTCCCCGAGGCCGCTGAGTTTCTAGGTGAGCGAGACTGCCGAGCTGCGCTGCCGTGAACGTCTGGCTCGCCGTGCGGGCCGCTCTGGTGCCGTGCCGGCGCCGTCGGCACGGGCCGCTTCGGCGCACGGGCTCATGGAGTCCAGCGTCCGAGGGTCGAAGGCAGCCGGCGCACCGGTACGAAATTCGCGAGCGATGCTGACGCCCGCGATCTGTTCAGCATCTGACGCGACCGCCTCGACCGCATCGGCGAGCCGGTCCGCCGCCCGGACGAACACGAGGGCCTGGATGCCGGCGCTGGCCGCAGCCGCTGGGTGGGAGTAGCCGGCGCCTTCGAGCCGCTCGACGGTTCCCGCAACGGTCAAGTCAGCGCCGTCGACAAACAAACAGAATTCATGCGTGGTCTTCACAGTGGCTTCACCTCTCGCTGCATCGCTTGATGACGGAAGCCCTGGGTCGCATTGCCGAGCGTCCGACGGGTCTGCGGCACTCTAGTTGCGGTTGCTTGCCCGCTGTCAAGGGCTTTATTCTCAATCTATTTCCATGGTTTTAATGTAGTTTAGGAATCTGTTCCTAGCCCTGAGCTCGTACGCCGTTACGTGCCTGTATGTCGCCTATGCATCACAGCGGGCCTGCGTTCGTCTGCGGTTCGGCTTGGCGAGGCGCGCGGACGCATCTGGCAAGTGCGTGCGGCATAGCCTGCGACGGCGCACAGCACGCCGGACTGGAGGCCGTGATGGGATCGATCGAGCCAGACGTCGAGCCGATGGAGGTGGGCTTCGACGCCCAGCGGCTGGAGCGCATCGCAACCCATTTCGACCGCTACGTCGACGACAGGCGTCTGCCGGGGGTGTCGGTGCTGGTGAGCCGCGGCGGCCGCATTGCGTACACGCACCGCCACGGCGAGCGTGATTGCGAGCGATCGCTGCCCGTGACCTCCGACACCATCTTCCGCATCTACTCGATGACCAAGCCCATCGTGTCGATCGCCGCCATGCAGCTGTACGAGCAGGGCTGCTTCCAGATCAAGGACCCGATCTCGCGCTGGATCCCGGAGTTCGCGAACGCTCGGGTCTTCGCGGGCGGCAACGTGATGCAGTACCAGACCCGCGAGCCCGCCAGCGAGGTCACCGTCCACAGCCTGCTGACCCACACCTCGGGCCTCACCTACGACTTCCACTTCGCGAACGAGGTCGATGCGCTGTACCGGGCCAACGGCTTCAACTGGGGCGCGCCGGGCAACCTCGAGGAAACTTGCGAAGCGCTCGCATCGCTCCCGCTGCTGTTCGATCCGGGCACCGAGTGGAACTACAGCTACTCCACCGATGTGCTGGGCCGTGTCGTCGAGCTCGTCTCAGGCCAGTCGCTCGACGAGTACCTCATCGATCACGTGACCGGGCCGCTCGGCATGACCGACACGGGCTTCGAGGTGCCCGCAGCCGACGCCGAGCGCTTCGCGGCCAACTACACGACAGCAGGCGCAGCGGCACGCAGTTTCGCCGGCAACACCGGAGCCGCACCGCCCCCGTACCGGCCCGACGACCCTGGCCTGCAGCGGACGCTGATGGACGACCCCGCCACCTCCGCGTACCTGAGCCCGCCCAAGATCCTTTCCGGCGGCGGTGGCCTGGTGTCGACCATGGGGGACTACCACC
>JAJEIW010000232.1 GCA_022828045.1 Acidimicrobiia bacterium
TGGCCCGCCGAGGCCGGCGGCGGCGGGCGGCCCGAAGTCGAGCGGTTCGTGGTGACCGAGCAGCTGCTGCTCGGGGGCGCTCCGATGGCCAGCTCGTTCTTCCCGGATCGCCAGATCGGCCCGGTGCTGCTCACCTACGGCACGCCCGAGCAGCAGGCCCGATTTCTGCCGGAGATGCGCGCCGGGCGATCCCGCTGGTGCATCGGCATGTCAGAGCCGGACGCAGGCTCGGATGTGGCCGCTATCGGCACGACGGCAGTGCGAGACGGCGACCGCTTCATCGTGAACGGACAGAAGATCTGGACGAGCGGCGCCGCCACGGCCAACTGGTGCTACCTGATCTGCCGCACCGATCCCGACGCCCCGCCGCACAAGGGCATGAGCGAGCTGGTCGTGTCGATGGACTCCCCCGGCATCGAGGTGCGGCCGATCCGCGACGCCTCAGGCGACGCCCACTTCAACGAGGTGTACTTCGACGACGTGGCTGTGCCCGTCGAGCACCTGGTGGGCGAGCTGAACAACAGCTTCTCCCAGACCATGCGCCAGCTCGAGCACGAGCGGGGCGGCATCGACCGGCTGGCGTCGAACCAGCGCCTGTACCTCGACATGAAGGACCGGGCCGACACCTCGGACCCGCTGGTGCGCCAGCGAATGGCCCGCATCGAGACCGGCTACCGGATCGGCCGCGACATGGTGCTGCGCAATGTGCTGCGCCAGACGCCCTTCCCCCAGTACTCGGCGGTGACCAAGACGTGGTGCACCGAGTTCGAGCAGGAGGTCTCCCGCTTCGTGGGCGACCTGGCAGGCGCCGAGACGATGCTGGCCAACCGGGTGTCGCGCAACGTGGTGTACGCGCCCGCCTACACGATCATGGGCGGCACCACGCAGATCCTGCGCAACATCATCGGCGAGCGGATCCTGCGGCTCCCCCGAGAACCCCGCGGCTAGCGGCAAAGGCCCGCCGGGCCCGTGCCTGTTGTCTCGCGCTCTTGTTCCCCATTCTCATGTGATTGGGCTCACGGGCCGCTCGGGCCCCGGCTTCGCCCTGTGCTGCCCGCTCTTGCTCGCTCCGCTCGCGGGCCGCTCGGGCCCGGGGTTCAGCCTCCGGGAGCGAAGACCCAGCTGTTGGGCTGGTCGCCCGTCGTGATGCGGCCTGCGGTGCGGCCGGCGAAATGGGTGCCGATGATGAGACGGCCATCGGCCCAGCGGGGGTAGGCGTCGAGGCGGGTCGCGGTGGAGCTGCCGTCGCGGTTGTAGTCGGCGCTGGAGGCGAGGTCGGGATGCGCGAACTGGAGGGGGTGGTGCGTCATGTCCCCGGTGATGACCGCCCGCTCGCCCGCAGACTCGATGATCACGCTGACATGGCCGGGGGTATGGCCAGGCGTCGGTTCGAACCAGACCTCCCCGTTGATGTGGTGATCAAGCGCCACCAGGTCGCCGAGGCCAGCGTCCATGACCGGCTCCACCGAGTCTTCGAACACGGGGCCGTAGTCCTGCGGCTCGGCGCGCCAGTAGTCGAACTCCTTTTGTGCGAACAGGTAGCGGGCGTTGGCGAACGTGGGCACCCACTCGCCGTCGACGAGGCGCGTGTTCCAGCCGACGTGATCCACGTGCAGGTGGGTGCAGGCCACGGCGTCGATGGTCTCGGGGGCGAATCCGGCGGCAGTGAGGTCTTCGAGGAAGGGCGTGGAGAGCTGCTCGAACGGCGGCGCGCCGGGACGCGACTTGTCGTTGCCCGCGCAGGTGTCGACGACGATGCGCATGCCCTCCGATTCGATCACCAGCGAGTGCATCGACAGGCGCATGCGGCCGTCGTCGGTGACGAAATCGGGCCGCAGCCAGTCGTAGTCGTCGATGAGGTCGTCCGCCCCCGGCAGCAGCACCGAGAACGGCCAATGCACCTCCATCTCGGAGACGCGGGTAATGCGGACATCGCCCACCGTCCAGGTGATCGGCTCGGGCGTTTCGACGGTCGGCATCGTTGGGACTCCTCGTTGTGTTGCGGCGCGCGGCGCCCGTTACAGCGATGACGTTGCGGGACGCCGACGAACCGCCACACTATTGCCGCCCCACATCCCCCTGCCGTGCCGAGTCATGAACACATTTGCCTCCGACACACCTGATCCCGGCGATCCGACCCGCAGCGAGCGGTTCCGCGAAGCCGCCATCGCGGCCGAGCTGGAGACAGGCGAACGCGAGCCGACCCGTCAGAAGGCGTGGCGCAGTTCGATGCTCCGGCTGGTCCGGATGGGCTTCGGGTTCAGCGTGGTGGTGCTCGGCGTCATCATGATGCCGCTGCCCGGCCCGGGGATGCTGGTAGTGGCCGTGGGCTTGGCGATCCTGGCTCGGGACGCAGCGTGGGCCGACCGGCTGCTGCACAAGGTGCGAGAACGCCTGCCGTCCGATGCCGATGGCAAGCTGCCCCGTTCAACCATCGCGACGATGGTCCTGCTCGCCGCGGCGGGCATCGCCGCCTCGATCTGGTTCACGGTCGGCGACATCAACCCGCTCGACGTGATCCTGTTCTGGAGAGACTAGGGGCGCAGCCCCGTCGTCTCTATTGTCGCGAGCGGGGGCGAAGCCCCCTTCGCTCGCAAGAGTCAGTGAATCTGCACGGGGGTGGAGACTTCGCTGAAGAAGTCGTTGCCCTTGTCGTCCACCACGATGAACGCCGGGAAGTCCTCCACCTCAATCTGCCAGACGGCTTCCATGCCCAGCTCGGGGTACTCAAGCACTTCGACCTTGCGGATCGAGTCCTTGGCCAGCCGCGCCGCTGGACCGCCGATGGAGCCCAGGTAGAAGCCGCCGTAGCGAGCGCACGCCTCGATGACCTGGCGAGACCTGTTGCCCTTGGCCAGCATGACGAGGCTGCCCCCGGCGGCCTGGAACTCCTCCACGTAGGAATCCATGCGCCCCGCAGTCGTGGGGCCGAACGAGCCAGATGCGTAGCCCTCGGGAGTCTTGGCGGGGCCGGCGTAATAGACCGGGCGCTCACGCAGGTAGTCGGGCAGCCCGTCGCCGACGTCGAGGCGTTCTTTGAGCTTGGCGTGGGCGATGTCGCGGGCCACCACCAGCGTGCCGGTGAGTGACAAGCGGGTCTTGACAGGGTGCTGGGCGAGCTGGTTGCGGACGGCGTCCATCGGCTGATCCAGATCGATCGGCACCACCCCGGCGGACAGTTCCCGCTCCTCGGTCTCAGGCAGGAACCGGGCGGGGTCGGTCTCGAGCTGTTCGAGGAAAACGCCGTCGGCAGTGATGCGCCCGAGTGCCTGGCGGTCGGCCGAGCACGACACGGCGATGCCGACGGGGCAGCTCGCCCCGTGACGGGGCAGGCGCACCACCCGCACGTCGTGGCAGAAGTACTTGCCGCCGAACTGTGCGCCGATGCCGAACTCGCGGGTGAGCTCCAAGATCCGGCCTTCCCATTCGAGGTCGCGGAAGCCGTGACCGGCCTCGCTGCCGGCGGTGGGCAGCGTGTCGAGATACTTGGCCGACGCGTACTTGGCCACCTTCACCGCGAACTCGGCCGAAGTACCGCCGATCACCACCGCCAAGTGGTACGGCGGGCAGGCGGAAGTGCCCAGCGTGCGCAGCTTCTCGTCGAGGAACCGGGTGAGGCTGTCGGGATTGAGCAGGGCCTTGGTCTCCTGGAACAGGAAGCTCTTGTTGGCCGAGCCGCCTCCCTTTGCCATGAAGACCAGCTCGTACTCGTCGCCCGGCGATGCGTAGATCTCGATCTGGGCGGGCAGGTTGTTGCCGGTGTTGCGCTCGGTGAACATGTCGAGCGGGGCCATCTGCGAGTAGCGCAGGTTCGACGTGAGAAACGTG
>JAJEIW010000075.1 GCA_022828045.1 Acidimicrobiia bacterium
TCCATCGACGGTGATCATGCGCGCCGCATGGTGGCTGTGGCCGTACCAGCACGCCGCCGCCGCCGGGTCGAACACGGTCGTCTCCACCTTGACCGGGTTGACGCCGCCGACGCTGTAGGCGACGTCCTGCTGCACCTCCACCCAGTACTCGCGGCCGGTGATGTTGACCGGGTCTTCTCGGAAGATCTTGGTGGGCAACGCGATGTCGGCAGACCCGCCGGAGCCCACGTCCACATGGGTGTACGCCTCGAACTGCACTTTCCGCTCACCCCTGCGAAGCGGGGGGTCGATGCCGTTGATAAACACTTCCCACGTCTTCAGATACACACGCCGCGTCTCGCCCGCGCCCGGCGCCGGGGTGACCGAGACCCTGAAGCGCGCATCGTCGCCGGACATGACACTGCCGCCGTCCAAGAAACGGACACTCGCGGCAGGCACGCCCGGCCAAGCAGACGGACAGGCGCCGCCGCCCACCGGCATACAGGCCCAGTCGTCGGGACTCACCTCGTATCCGGCTCCGCCCGCCACCCGCATGGCGATCCAGCCGTTGCCGACGTTGCCGCCGGCTTCTGCGCGGTTCTTGACATGGACGCGAAGGTTGAAGCTGCTGTCTCCGACCAGGATGGAATTCTCCAGCCAGGGACGCACGTAGACGCCGCGGTGATTCACCTTGGCACTCCCGTCCGGCTTCCATTCGGGATTGATCTTGTACCGGTCCCACGTCGCCGGGCGGTGGTCCGAGCGCGGGCTGAGCACGTCGCCCGACCACGCCAGCTGCGTGCGGATCCCGCGCAGCTCGCTCCGCTCCCGTTCCGTGGCGATCGAGAAGGCGAAGTCCACGTTGGCGCCGGTCTGGGCCGGGCCGTTGGTCCCGTCCCCCAGCATCACGCTGGCGGAGAGGGTGTTGGCCTCGTCGTCGCTGGTGACGGCCGTCATGACCGTGTCGTAGGCGGTCACGGTCCGGTAGCCCGCGCCGGCGCCAATGCTGACCGTCACCTCGCCGTCGGGCTCGCCGACTCCGTCGTCGTCCGTGTTGACCATGAATTCGGCAACTCCGGAGGTGGGGATGTCCACGGTCGTCGCGCCTTGGCTGCCGGGCTGGACGAAATTGAAAACGCCGTCGATGGCCTCGGTCACCTTCACGTTGACCGTCGTGGGCGACGACGGCGCCGGGAACGCCCGCAGCGTGTAGGTGATGCCCGTGCCCTCTTCGACCGTGGTCTGCGTTGACTCGATGGTGACCAGGGGATTGGCGGCACTCACGTTCAGCGGCATGAAGATGCCCGACAGGCCGAGGTACACGTTGTTGCTGCTCACCGCGATGTTGCCCTGGCTGATGGGGTTCCGGTTCGCCATGCGGCCGCCCCAGCGCGCAAAGCCGTTGTGGCCCAGATAGAATTGATGCTTCACCCCCGCCGTGGCATGGGCCGTGCCCGTTTGTGTGCCGGTGTTCGGACCCCGGTTATTGGTGGGTGTGGCGCCGTTGGCGTTGCGCCCCATGTCCTGGGCGCCGTTATCCCAAGTGCCGTCCCAGAAGTCGTTGTAGTCGTCGGCGATCTTGACTCCATTGAGCCAGTTGATCCGATGCGAGAAGGGCGTGTGGCTGGGCTCGCCGTTCACCACGATGCCGGTGGCGGTGTGCCAGGCGGCGTCCACAGTGTCGGTGCTGCCCACCACCCGGAAGGTCGGCGCGTACTGGCGGATGTCCGCGTGGCCGTGCGTGCTGCTGCTGATGCGGTTGCGGACGAAGGTGTCGTAGTCGCCGATGTTGCCGGACGTGGCGTTGCGCTCGTTCTCCGTCTTGAACAGCAGCCGGAACTGGTCGCCCGCGTTCACGGCGGCGGGCTTCAGCGACCAGTTCTCCGGCACCACGCTGACGTTGGTGATCTGCACGTGTGCGTCGTTCTGGGCGCCAATCCCGAACCCCGACGGCACGTCTCTGAATCCGAGCACGAAGGACTCGGCCTCCTCGATCTCGGCGTCAAGCGGCACCGGCAGGCTGAACGTGTGGCGGGTCGCGCCGACCGGCACCGTCACCCGGTGCGTGGCGGCGACAGAATTGAAATAGTCACCGTCACTGTATCGGGTGGCCTCGACGTCACCACGGGGGCCCAGCTCGGTGTTGCAGTTGTAGAACGCGACCTCGAAGGCGCGCTCGTCGGCAGTCGGCTTGTCGAAGACCAGCGTCGGCCGCAGCAGGTCGCCCTCCCGCACGTTGTAGCTGTCGCGGCTGAACTGCACCTTGTTGTTGGTCTCTTCCCCGATCGGGCCGATCGGCGACGTGAAGAGCTGTGTCTCCAGCCCACCTGAGTCTACGTAGGAGACCCGCAGCGTGACGTACTTGCCCGTGTCTGCTGACGTCGGGGTGTAAGTCGCGGAAGTGGCTCCGGCTCCGCTTATGATGTGCTTGGAGCCACTGACCCTATCGCTCCGCATCCATCGATAGGAAATCGTGCCCTCGCCATCGGGGTCGGCGCAGACCTTCCGGGACGACAGGGTGCTGCCCACGGTCGGCGTGCCGCTGGTCATGAACGTGGCACGGCCGCTGTTCTCGTAGATGGTCACCGTGATTGCCGAAGTGCCGACGCGGTAGCCGCTGCCGGCGACGAGGGTCACAATCAGGGTCTCCTGGTGGTCGGAGACCGCGTCCTCCAGGTAGGTGATTCTCAAGCCGCGGCCCCCGCCGCTCCGCGCGCCAGCGTCAATCCTGAAGCTCCCGGTCATCGCACCGCAGTTTGCGCCCGGAATGGTGTAGTCCACCCCGCAGGTCGCGGTCCCGCCAAGGGTGTAGTTGACGGTGAGGTTCGAACCTATGTTTCCGGCGTTGCGAATTACGACGTCATACCCTCGACCGTCTTCTATTGCAGCTCCCACAAGGGAACCGAAGAACAGGCTGGGGAGCGACTGCGCCTCGGCCTCTTCGGCAGGCGTCACGGCAACGGCCACGATGGTCAGCAGCACCGCGAGGTGCCCCAAGCGTCGCCAAGGGGAAGCACCTGAGCGCGTCGGCCGCTCAGTCTTGGGGGGGGGGGGGGGAGAGTCAAGCGCGCCGCCGACGCGATTGACTGAGGTCACCACACCATGAGTTCGCATGCCTGCCATATCCGATCAGCCGCCTCGGTTTTGCCGAGAAGAATAGCGCTACAACGAGGCCTTGGGCAGCAGCATCGGGCGGGGCAGGGTGAACGCCAAGGCACACGCACACGCGTTGGAGACAGCCGCCATCGAGAACGTCCATCCGTAGCCGCCGGTAGCCCCGAGCAGCAGCTGGGCGACATAGGGACCCACAGCGGCGAACGATCCTGCCGTGGCGAAGAAGCGACCCACGATCGCCCCGGCGTGGGTGCGCCCGAAGTAGTCGGCCACCAGTGCCGGGAAGACTGCCACGCTGCCCCCGTAGGACAGGCCGAAGGCGATCGCTGAAGCGTAGAGCACCAGCAGTCCCTGCGACAGCGCGATGCCGACGAACGACAGCGTCTCCACAGCCAGCGCCAGCATCACAGCGCGGCGGCGGTCGATGCGGTCGGACAGCGGGCCGGTCACGATGCGCCCGACGAGCCCGCCGACGCCGATGGAGCTGATGACCCCAGCCGCCCATAGCGGCCCCAAGCCGAGGCTCCGTGCGTACTGGACACCGTGCGCGAACGGCACGAACACCACCACGAACGTGAGCGCGAACATGCCGAAGATGCGCCAGAACACCGAATTCCGCCACGCTTGGGGAGCGGTCCACGCCGTGCGGGCTTTCTCGGCGCCAGGCGCGCTGCTCTGGGTGGCCTCCACGACGAAACCCGCCGGCCTCGATACCACCCGCGAGCGGGCCATCGGGCGGTCTGCGGGATCCGGCGTGCTGCCATCGGGATACTGGCCGATCGACTCCGGGTCGCGCACGAACACCATGGCCGTGACGGCCATCAGCACACCGCCTGTGACTGCCATCACCGCGATTGCCGTCCGCCAACCGAACTGGGTGACGAGCCAGGCGGCGATCGGGGGCGCCACGATGCCGCCGGCGCTGCCGCCCGAGCCGACGATGCCGGTTGCCAAGCCTCTCCGCTCGGTGAACCAGCGCACGACCGTGGCATTCGCCGGCACCCACGACGACGACATTCCCAGCGGTGCGATCACGGCGAGGCCGATGAACACCACCACCAGGCTGCCCGATGCCGACAGCACCAAGTAGCCCGCCGCGAGCAGAGCGGCACCCGTGGCTATGACCCTGCGCGGGCCGAACCGGTCGGTGAGCTGCCCCGTCCATGCGCTGACGGCGCTGTAGGCGAGGATGTAGCAGGCGTATGCGAGCTGGAGCCATGTCGCCGACCAGCCCTTGTCGGCACTGATGGCGCCTTCGAACGTGCCGTAGCTGAACTGGATGCCGTACACGATGAACAGCACCCAGAAACCGGCCCACGCCACGCGCCAGCCGTGAAAGGGACGGCCGATCAGCACGAGTCGCCGCCTGGCGACCGTCTCATGGCCACTGTCATGAGAAGCGCTTCATGTATGCGGCCTGCCGCCGGAGGCGGCAACCGCTACATGTCGCCTGGGGTGATGTAGAACCAGATCGGGTGCTTCTCACCGGCGTCGGCCATGGCTTGGCGGGCATCGACGATGGCACGCCCTGCCTCGGTCGAGGTGAAGAACCAGCGAGCGCCTGCCCATGCGGCGGGTGCGTGCTCGGCCAGCGCCAGCGCAGCGGTCTCGTAGTAGCCGCGGATGTCCTGGGCCACCCGTGCGGGGATGCCCGGAATGCCGGCTTCCTTCCACGGCGTGCCCTCGGCGATCTTGGTGAAGGCCAGCACAGCGGCGCCGATGTCGTCGGCGGCCACGGTCCGGCCGGCGCCGGTACGGTTCCCGAGCTTGGCCACCGCCCGGTCGTAGGCCGGGCGCAGGCCGTTGGCCTCGTCGACTGCGGGGTGCAGGCTTGGGTCGTGGCGAGGCGGCAGCTCGCACGACATCGTGGCGGTGCCGTCGTCGATGATCGTCTCGGCGAACTTCTCCACGACCGGCTCGGACGAGCCGAGCAGCCCGAAGGCGTGTGCCAGCACCCGGTGCTGGAATTCCGGGTCGTTGGGCTTGCCGAGCGGGCGTCCCAACGGGAATTCGCACCAAAGCCCGCGCGGCGGGGCTGTTCCCTGGATGTGGGCGCCGATCGAGCCCAGCGCCACCGTCGCGATCCCGGCTTCCTCGAAGACATGAGCCAGCGCACTCACGGTGCGCGTGCACAGCGGTCAGACGGGCGTGAACAAGACCACGTCCACCTCGTGGTCACGCAGGAACTTCGCACCCGCCGGCCCGGAGTCCATTCGCACGGCGGACAGGTCGAACTGGTTGCCGGCATAGGACAGGTGGATGTCGGAGACACTGCCGATGGTGCCGTCCGCGGCGAGTTCGTCGAGTCGGTCGATGGGGAACACGGTGTTGAGGTCGAGCGCGATGCCCGTGGCATCGAAGTTGGGGCTCCAGTGGCCGCACATGTAGTCGCGCCGGCCGCCGTCGAGCACCCGGTAGCCGGTGTCCATCGGCGAGAAGTCGTCCTGGTCGGGGTGGTGCAGCGATGCCGAGGTCACGATGGCGACCTTGGCTTCGGCCAGGGGTGGGGGCGTGGTGAACGCGGTCGACTCGAAGTCCGGCAGTTCGAGACCGCCCGTCAGCGCCTTGATGTCGGAATCAGCCATGGCGGCAACGCTACGGCGTGCCGCACTGCCTTGCTCGGCGCAGGGGGCTAAGCGGATTCCTCGACTTCGAGGGAGCGTTGGCGGAGGCGGCGCATGCCTCTGAGCCAGCGGTCTGGGTCGGAGGCTTTGCGCTCGACGTAGGTCTGGGCCTCAGGGTGGGACAGGATCAGGAACCGCTCCTCGGCCATGGCTTGGGTGATGACCTCGGCGACGAATTCGGGTTCGACGATGCCGTCGGTGCCGCCGTCGGCGAGTCGCTGCGGGGCCATGGCGGTGTTCACGCCCTGCGGGCACAGCACCGAGACCCGGATGCCGTCATCGCCGTGCAGGATCGCCTCCATCTCGGCCAGCTTGATGCAGGCTGCCTTGGTGACCGAGTACGGCGCGGAACCCATGGCCGCCAGCAATCCGGCGGCGCTGGCGGTGTGCACCAGGTAGCCCTCACCGCGGGCCAGCATCGAGGGCAGTACCGCCCGCGCCGCGTAGACGTGGCTCATCACGTGCAGCTCCCACTGCGACTGCCATGCGTCGTTGGAGGCATCCACGCCGCCGTCGGCGCCGGCGCCTGCGTTGGAGAAGAACACGTCGATCGGGCCGTGTGCGTTGAGCGTGCGTTCGACGAGATCGGCAACGGCCTCCTCGTCGGTGACGTCGAGTCCGACACCCTCGCACCCGATCTCGTCCGCAACCGCCTGGGCTGTCTCGGCGTTGTAGTCGGCGACGACGATGTGGCGCGCACCCTCAGCCATCCAGTGCCGGGCGGTTGCGCCTCCGATACCGCCTCCCCCGCCCGTGATGATCGCAACTCGATCACGCAGTTCCATGGCCCTTGCTCCTTGCTCGTCGGCGACCTCTCGGCGCGGTGAACCGGCTCAGTGTCGCGCAGCGTGGTCGCTCTCGGCAGCGCCGAACAGCATCAGCGCTCAGCCGGATCAGTCGGCCGCAGCAGCTTCAGGCTCGGCCGTGCCGATGCCGCCGACTTGCTCGCCCTCGTCGATGGCCTTGATCCGCGCCGCGTATGCGGTCTCGGCGAGGCCCTCGGCGCCCAGGAACCGGCCGGGGCTGGCACCGTCAATGTGGCCCATGATCCCCCGGTACAGGCTGAACCCGCACAGCGCCGCCAGCTCGTCGGGCATGTCGCGGACGTCCTCGGGAGCGAGGCTGTAGTACTGGTTCTGCTGCTGGCGCATCCAGCCCCGGCAGTACTGCACGCTGATACCCAGGCGCCAGTCGTCGTTGGAGGTGTTGGCGCCGCCGCAGTGCCAGGTGCCGCCATTCACGATCAGAACTGAGCCAGCAGGCATCTCGGCTGCGATGTACTCCGGCTTCTCGCCCGGCTGGGGCTCGTGGTCGTAGCGGTGCGAGCCGGGCACCAGACGGGTGGCACCGTTCTCGTCGGTGAAGTCGGTGAACGCCCAGATGGTCGTGACCATGAACGGCGGGCGGGGCCGCGGCACGTCGATCTGATCGACGAGGCCGTCGTCGGAGTGCAGGCCCTGGTGCACCTCGCCGGGACCGATGTGCATGCACGTTGTGCCCGACAGGATCGCCCCGGGCTCCATCAGGTGCTGCGGGAACGGCAGCACATTGCGGTGGATCGGCAGCTTCCAGAACGACCGGTCCTTGTGGAGCAGGTTGTACATGCGCTTGGTGGCGAACCCCTCGATGCGATTGCCCTTCGGCTGCACGTTCAGCTCGTCCTCGACCCGGGCGACGGTCTCGCGGATCTCGGTGACCAGCTCGGGTTCGATGGCGCCTTCGACGATGCAGTAGCCGTTCTCGTCGACTTCGTCGAGATAGCGCTGGAGTTCGGTTTCGTTCGCTGTGAGGTCCACGGTGCCGCTCATGGCCCCAGTCTCGCAGGACGGGAGCGCTCAGGCCTCTTCGACTCCCGCGAAGGACAGATCGCAACCCTCACGCACTTCGCTGGCCCGGCCGAGGAAGTGGCTGTCCTCGACGTTCCAGGTGTGCTCGTCGCCGTGGCGCACCCGCAAGTAGCCGGCGCCGTGGGTCCAGTAGATGCGCCCGCCGGCCAGCGTGACGTCGTGGGCCAGGGCGATGT
>JAJEIW010000289.1 GCA_022828045.1 Acidimicrobiia bacterium
CAGCTCGTCGGCCTCGGGCGCACCCGCCGGCGACGGCACCACGAACGCAGCGCCCGCCTCGCCGAGCCGCTCGTCGGGCACGCCGATCACCGCCACCTGGCCGATCAGCGGATGCTCGGACATGACGTTCTCCACCTCGGCTGGGTACACGTTGAAGCCGCCGTTGATGTACATGTCCTTCTTGCGGTCGGTGATGTCTATGTAGCCGAACTCATTCATCACGCAGATGTCGCCGGTGTGCAGCCAGCCGTCGGCATCGATGGTCTTGGCGGTCTGCTCGGGATCGTCGAGGTAGCCGGTCGTGACGCAGTAGCCGCGCACCAGCAGCTCCCCCGGCTCGTCGGCCGGCACATCCCGGCCGTCGTCATCCACCACGCGCAGCTCGATGCCCGCCAGCGCCTTCCCGCTCGTTGAGGCCACCAGATCGGGCGGGTCGCCCGCCGAGCAGATCGTGGCCAGACCGTGGGTCTCGGTCATGCCGAATGCGGTGATGACCGTCTCGAAGCCGAGCCGTTCGCGCATCGCCACGACCGTCTCCACGGGGATCGCCGCTGCACCGGTGACCGCCGAGCGCAGGCTGGACGTGTCGTACCGACTGAGTCCTGCGAAGTTGACCATCGACTGGAAGATCGCCGGCGGGCCCGGCAGCACGGTCACCCGTTCGGACTGGATCCGCTTGAGCACGGCCTCAATCTCGAACACCGGGTGCGGCAGGATCGTGGCACCCTTCAGGATGCACGGCGTGATCGAGCCGCAGAACCCGAAAGCGTGAAAGAACGGGTTGATCACCAGCATCCGATCACCCGATCGCATCCCCAGCTCGTCGGCGTACTGGCTGAAGCTGCGGATGATCGACGCCGGCCGGACCATGACGCCCTTGGGCAGCCCCGTGGTGCCCGAGGTGAACATCACCAGGCCGAGATCGTCGCCGGTGGCGGCGGCTGCGCGCCTCGCAGCTTCTGCGACGCCGTCGGGTGTGGCCGTGGCCACGAACCCGTCGAATGAGGTCGTGCCCGGCGGGGTGTCGCCGCGCAGGATCACCGTGCGCTCGAGCGAGTCGATGCTGTGACCGTCCGAGGCGGCAGCCTCGAGGTCGGCCACGTAGTCGTACCCGAGGAAGCCGACCACGGTGAAGAGCAGCTTGACCCGCGCCCGCGACAGCACATAGGCGGCCTCGCGGCCCCGGAAGCGGGTGTTGACCGGCACGATGACTCCGCCGGCTCGCAGCGTGCCCATGGCCGCGACCACCCACTCCCAGGCGTTGGGCGCCCACAGCCCGACGGCGTCGCCTGCTCGCAGACCGTTCGTCACGAGCGCTGCCGCGCACTGTTCGGTGCGCGCCGCCAGCTCTGTGAACGTCATCGACATGTCGCCGTCGCGGATTGCCTCGGCGTCGCCGAACTCCGCTGCCGCCCGCTCCACGAGTGCGGGGTAGTTGTCGGGCACGGCGCCGGTCACGGCGGACAGTCTTGCCGCTCGGCATCGCACCCTCACGGTGGGCGAGCCAGACTGCGGTGCTGATGTCGCCTGTGCACTTCCTCGGCGCAACCGCGCCCCCCATCGAGGCACCACGGTGATTGTCTGCTGCGGCGAGGCGCTGGTGGATGTCTTGGGCGGCGACGAGCCCGTCTCGGTGCCTGGCGGCGGGCCGATGAACACGGCGATCGCCGCGGCCCGGCTGGGCGCGCCGAGCGCGTTCGTCGGCCGGGTCTCGACCGATGCCGACGGCGAGCTCATCTGGCAGCACCTCGAGCACAACCGGGTCGACCTGCGGGCAGCCGAACGAGGTCCCGAGCCCACAGCACGGGCCATCATCAGCCTGACACCGAGCCCATCGTTCCGATTCGAGGGAACCGACACCGCCGACACTGCGCTCGAATCGGCCGACCTGTCGCCGTTCGGCCCCGGCCCGCACATCGTGCACGGCGGGACGCTCGGCATGTTCCGCGGGCGCACGGCCGAGGTCTTGGCCCGGCTCGCGGAACGTCACGACGGCATCGTCTCGCTGGATCCCAACGTCCGACCTGCAGTCATCTCGGACCGGCAGCGCTGGGACCACCTCCATCAGCGGTGGCTGCAGGCCACCGACCTCTATCGGGCCTCCGATGAGGACCTCGACTGGATCTGGCCCGGACGCTCCGCTGAGAGCTGCGCCGCTCAACTGCTCGACGGGCGAGCCGTCGCCGTGCTCATCACCCGTGGCGCCGAGGGAGCGGCGGTGTACACCGCCGCCGGCGACACCGAAGTGGCTGCGCTTGCCGTTGACGTCGTCGACTCGGTCGGTGCGGGAGACGCGTTCGTCGGCGCCGTGCTGGCCTCTGTGTGGGATCTGCTGGGCGGCAACCGGGGCGCCCTCGCTGCGATCAGCCTCGCCGACTGGCATTCAATTGCCGAGCGTGCGGCCGCTGCCGCAGCGATCACCTGCACACGCGCCGGCGCCGATCCACCCACTGCCGCCGAACTGGATTCCACCTTCGGCACGCCGCGGGGCAGCCATGAGCGTGGAGATGCTGGCTAGGCGACTTGGGCGAGGGCTTGACCGTGGACGTAGTGGAAGTAGGCGTCGGGGTTGTCGGCCCAGGCTCGCCAGCCAGCGGCAATCCACTCGAGCTCGTCTCGATCGGCATATCCGTACTCGGCTGCCTGGCGCGCGAACGCGGTGCTCAGGCAGCGGTCAGCCCACGAACGGCCCCAGTTGCGACGGGTCTCGTCGGTCCAGAACTGCTGCACGACGCCGGACATCTGCACCTGGGGCAGGCCGGCCTGCCGGAACCATGCGTACAGGTGCCTCCCGGCGTCAGGCTCGGCGCCGTTGTGACGGCACACCGCGCGGTACACCTCCCGCCAGCGGGTGACCTCGTCGCTGGATGGGTATGGCCGCATGGTGGAGTAGTCGGAGTCGCGCACGGCCACCCAGCCGCTGGGGCGCACCACACGGGCCATCTCGCGAATCGCCGCGACGGGGTCGGACAGGTGCTGGCAGACCTGGTGCGCATAGGCCAGGTCGAACGTGCCGTCGTCATAGGGCAGCTCGTAGACCGACTCCTTGGCCAGTGTCAAGTTGCCGACGCCGGCTTCGGCGACCGTGGCTGCGGCAGTGGTCAAGATCTCATCGGTGACCTCGATGCCCGTGACGTGGCCGCGTTCCGCCCAGCGGGCGAGGCCGACCGTGATCGAGGCCGGGCCGCAGCCGACATCGAGAATCTGCGAGTCGGTGCCGATCACGTGACGTGCGAACGCCGCACAGTCCTCCGCCGTGCGCTTGGCATGCTGCGTCACGGCCGCCGGCTGGTGACCGTGGGTGTACACGTCGGATCTCGGCACTTGGGCATCAGCGCTGGTCACGGGCGGCAGCGTAACGATCTCGTGCCGTCGGTCGCCGGGCAGCGGCGCAGTTCAGCCCCGCTGCTCGCAGGCGTGAGTGTCGCGAGCACGCTCCCGCGGTCACGTGGGCCGCTCGGCGGTGTGCGGCCGTACATGCATGTGTGGCGCGCCTGCGATGGACCAGCTGCAGCGCAGGCTGTGAGACAATTTGGCCGGTGACCGAGGGGTCAATAACCGAGCAGGGCCGGACCCATCCGCTCGCTCGCGAGATTCCGACACCCGACTACTACAGCTACCCGTGGTCGGCGCTCGCCACGGCGTCGCTCACTGCGCACGGCACCGCTGAACTGACCTGGCCCGACGGAACAGCGCTCGAGTGCCACCCCGCGTGGCTGCGCGAGAACGCACCCGGTCCCGGAGGCATCGACCCGGTCACCCGTGAATGCGAGCTGGACCCGGCTCACCTGGCCGGCAACTTGTCCATCAGTCGACTGGACGTGGTCGGCGGTGCGCTCGAGGTGACGTTCGAACCTGAGCAGCGCGACGCCTCCTATCACCCCGGATGGCTGCGCCACGTCGCCGAACAGCGTCACGAGCCATTCGCAGACATTCCCGAGCCGGTGGCGTGGACGGCGGCAGACCGCTCCGAGCCGGCGACTCACGACGGTCCCGCTGCACTGGAGGACGACAGTGCGCTCACCGGCGTTCTCTGCGATCTCGCCAGTTACGGCCTCGTGCGCCTGGAGGGCTGCGGCACCGACTCCGGCACCGTTGCGAAGCTGGCGTGCCGCATCGGCGCCATACGCGACTCCAACTTCGGCCTGACGTGGCACGTCGACGTCGACATCACGCCGACCTCGCTCGCCAACACGGGGCAGCGGCTCGCACCTCACACCGATCTGCCGACCCGGGAAGCCCCCCCGGGCCTGCAGTTGCTGCACTGCGTGGAGAACAGCGTGGAGGGCGGATGTTCGACCATGGCTGACGGGCTGGCCATCGCCGAGCACTTGCGAGCGCACGAGCCCGAAGCCTTCGAGGCGCTCACCACGCTGGAGTGGGTGTTCTTCAACCGATCGCCCGAGCACGACCACCGCTGGCAGGGTCCCGTCATCGACACCGGCGACGGCCGGATTCCCTACACCTACCGGGCGTTCCACCCGGTGCGGGCGTTCGGGGCCATGGCCATCGACGACATGGACCGGGCCTATGCGGCGATGCGCATCCTCAGTGCCACCGCCGGGTCAGATCAGTTTCAGATGCGCTACCCGTTCCGCCCGGGCGACATCGTGATGTTCGACAACCGGCGGGTGCTGCACGGGCGGGACGGATTCGAGCCGCACGCGGGCATGCGCCGACGGCTCATCGGCGCCTACATGGACACCGACGAGTTCTATTCGCGGCTGCGCGTGCTGCTGCGCCGCGCCGCGGTATCGCGCACCGGCCAAGCCGGTGCTGCCGCACTGCGCACCGGCCAAGCCGGTGCCGAAGAGAGGATTTCCGCTGATGCCTGATGTCTTCATCACCTGTGCTGTCACTGGGGCAGGTGACACTGTCGACAAGTCCGACAAGGTGCCCTACACGCCCGCCGACATCGCCCGAAACGTGATCGACGCCGCCGACGCGGGCGCCGCCATCTGCCATGTGCATGTGCGCGACCCGATCACCGGCGACGCAGGGCGGGACGTCGACTGCTACCGCGAGGTGGTCGAGCGGGTGCGGGCATCGAGCACCGATGTCGTGCTGAACCTCACTGCAGGCATGGGAGGCGACTTCGTGATCGGCTCGGTCGAGCAGCCGCTGCCGCCCGACCCGGTGCGATCCGACATGGCCGGCGCCACCGAGCGTCTCGCCCACGTGCGCGAGCTGCTGCCGGAGATCTGCACGCTCGACTGCGGCACGATGAACTTCGGCGAGGGCAACTACGTGGCCACCAACACCCACGACACGCTCATGGAGATGGCCCGCCAGATCCAGGCACTGGGCGTGCGACCCGAGATCGAGGCCTTCGATACCGGCCAACTCTGGGAGGCCAGATCGCTGGTGGAGGCCGGGGTCATCGAAGCGCCGGTGATGGTGCAGCTGTGCATGGGCATCCGCTGGGGCGCCCCGCCGGACCTGAACACGTTCATGGCGATGGTCAACAACGTGCCCGACGACTGGACGTTCTCGGCGTTCGCACTGGGGCGCGACCAACTGCCGTACGTGGCGCTGGCGGCCGTCGCCGGCGGCAACGCCCGGGTGGGTCTCGAGGACAACCTGTATCTCGAACGGGGCCGCCTGGCCTCCAACGCCGACCTGGCGGCACGTGCCAAGCAGATCCTCGAAGCGATGAACTACCGGGTCATCGGCCCCGAGGAAGTCCGCGACAAGCTCGAACTGAAGCGGCCTTGACCGACCCGTCCTCCATCGGCGAAGCGGGCGCAGCCGAGAGCGGACTGCCCGCACGCGTGTGCGTGGTCGGCGCCGGGGTAATCGGCGCAGCGTGGGCTGCGCGCTGGGCGCTGTGCGGCGTCGATGTGGCCGTCCACGATCTTTCGCCGACTACCGCCGATCGCGTGGCGGCAACGCTGCACGCAGCGACAGTCGCTTGGGAACGCTTGGGCCTGCTCGGCCCCGGCACCGACGTGCCTGCAACCGTGACAGATGCTCGCCCTCCGGCGGCGCGCCAGCACAGGCGCGACCCGAAGATCGACAGCCGCGGCATGAAGACTCAGCCGGTCGGCGTAGCCAAGACCCGAGCAGCCAGCGAGCGAAGCGAGCAAGCGCAGCAGATGCCGCTCGGCAATGTCACGGTCGCCGACAGGATCGGCGACGCTGTGGGTGACGCTGTTCTGGTGCACGAGTGCGTACCTGAGCGTCTGGAGATCAAACAGGCCGTCTATGCCGAGATCGAGACCGCTGCGGCGCCCGATGCGCTGATCGCATCGTCCGCCTCGGGCATCCGACCCAGCGAGCTGCAGGCAGACATGCGATATCCCGAGCGCCTCGTTGTAGCGCACCCGTTCAATCCCGTGTACCTGCTGCCGCTCGTCGAGGTCGTAGCCGGCAGCGACACCTCCGAGCATGCAGTCCAGAAGGTGATGGGCTGGCTGACCGCAGCAGGCATGTCGCCGCTGCGGGTCCGCTCCGAGATCGACGGATTCGTGGCCGACCGGCTGATGGAGGCCCTGTGGCGGGAGGCCCTGTGGCTCGTGCACGTCGGCGTCGCCACCGTCGCAGAAATCGACGACGCCATGCGCCTCGGCTTCGGGCTGCGCTGGGCGCAGATGGGCGTCTTCCAGACCTACGCCACGGCCGGCGGCGAGGGCGGCTTCCGGCACTTCATCGAGCACTTCGGCCCGACGCTCGAGCTGCCGTGGACCAAGCTCACTGACGTGCCGGAACTCACCCCAGAGTTCATTGCCACGCTGATCGCCCAATCAGACGAGCAGTCCGGCGGTCAACAGATCGAAGAACTCTGCGCAGCGCGAGACCGCAATCTCGTCGACCTGCTGCTGGCGCTGGAGGCCAACGACTGGGGCGCCGGCCGCAGCCTGGCCACGTTGCGTGAGCGGCTCGCTTACCGGCACTGAGGGACGCACCGTCGCGCTCCAGGTGCGTTCGAGCGGCTATTCCTCGATCAGCACCGCGTACTCGGGGCAGTTCGCAGCCGCGAGACGAGCCTTGTCCTCCATGCCGACGGGCACCTCGCCGTCGCCGACCGCGGTGGCGTAGCCGTAGTCGTCCACATCGAACAATTCAGGCGCCAGCGAGTAGCAGCGATTGTGCCCCTGGCACTTGTCGGCATCGACACTGATCCGCACGGGCATTCCTTCCTGCAGGCCACCTAGGGCCTTCGGTCGTCGGGGCTCGGCGTGGCCCCCGGATGGCCCGAAGCTAGCGCGGATGCACATCGTGCCGGCCGCTCGGGCCATGGCTGCGCCTCTGGTTTCCCGCTCTCGCTCCCCGTCGTCATTCGACGCGGCCTCACGGTCCGTTGGGGCCACGGCCTCGCCTCGGTCCTCGGCAGCGAGCCCGGTTGCGCCGTAGCCTTGCGATGTCTGTGCCCGCACACGCCAAGGGGATGCCATGTCTGATGCCAACGCCCGACTTGCAGCACTTCGAGCCAAGCGCTCTGGCGCTCCAGCCGCCGCTGCGGCGACCAACGGCACCGAAGAGGACCCCACCAAGGTCTGGCACAAGACGGCCTGCGTGCTGTGCTCCAACAACTGCGGCATCGAGGTGCGGCTCGACGGTCGCAAGATCACCCGAGTGCGCGGCGACAAGGAGCACCCCGCCTCGAAGGGCTACACCTGCGAGAAGGCCCTGCGGATCGACTACTACCAGAACGGGCGAGACCGCATCAGCAGCCCGCTGCGTCGCAAGAAGGACGGCACCTTCGAAGAGGTGTCGTGGGATGTTGCGATCGCCGAGGTCGCCGAGCGTCTGACCGGCATCCGTGACTCGGTCGGCGGCGACAAGATCCTGTACTACGGCGGCGGCGGGCAGGGCAACCATTTTCCTGGTGCCTATGCGCGTGGCGTGCTGCAGACGTTGGGCGTCAAGTACCGCTCCAATGCGCTGGCGCAAGAGAAGACCGGCATGTTCTGGGCGCAGGGCAAGATGTTCGGCAGGCAGAACCTGGGCGCCATGGGCGATTTCGAGCACACCGACTGCGCGGTGTTCATCGGCAAGAACCCCTGGCAGAGCCACGGTTTCCCCGAGTCGCGCAACGAGCTCAACAAGATCCGCAACGACGACGAGCGCAAGCTCGTGGTGATGGATCCGCGGGTGTCCGAGACGGCGGCGATGGCCGATCATCACCTGCGTGTTCGCCCCGGCACCGATGCGTGGGCCTTGGCGGCGCTGCTGGCGATCATGGTCGAGGAGGGGCTGACCGACGAGCAATTCCTCGCGGAGCAGTGCACCGGCTGGGATGAGCTGCGCGACCTGATCTCGGGCGCCGACATCGCCGACTGCGCTCGCAAGTGCGGCATCGACGAGGCTGAGCTGCGTGCCGCCGCACGCACGATGGGCACCGCCAAGTCGCTGTCCACCGAGGAAGACCTCGGCATCGAGATGGCGCCCCACTCCACGCTCAATTCGTGGCTGCAGCGGCTGCTGTACCTGGTGACCGGCAACTTCGCCAAGCCGGGGGGCATGAACCTGCCGTTGCGCCTCGCTCCGATCTGCGGTCACTCTGGCGAGGGCGAGACCGACCCCGTCACCGGCAACGCCATGCTGTCGGGCCTCGTCGCCTGCGCCGCGATTCCCGACTGCATCGACACCGATCACCCGAACCGTTTCCGGGGAATGATCGTGGAGTCGGCGAACCCGCTGCACACGCTGCCGGACTCGAAGCGGTTCCGTGAGGCCTTCGCCAAGCTGGAATGCCTGGTGGTGATCGACGTCGCCATGACCGAGACGGCTCGCGCTGCCGACTACGTGCTGCCGGCCTGCTCGCAGTACGAGAAGCCTGAGGCGACCTTCTTCGCCGGCGAGATGCCTGCGAACTACTTCCAGGTGCGCCACCCGATCCTCGAGCCACTGGGCGAGTCGCTGCCCGAGGCCGAGATCCACAGCCGGCTGGTGGCCGCGATGGGCGGACGTCCCGCGGGCACCGACGGGCTGGCCGATGCGGCGCAGCAGGGTCGTGATGCCTTCATCGAGGCGCTCGGGCAGGCGTCGACCTCCGATCCCGATGTGGGGGCCAAGCTGCCGGTCGTTCTGTACGACTCGCTCGGGCCGACGCTGGGCAACATGGCGCCGGCGGCGATCATGTTCGGCTCTGCGATGCAGGCTTCGATGCGCTACCCCGACGAGGTGCGGGCTGCGGGCGTCGAGGGTGAGGGGCTGGAGCTGGCCAGCAACCTGTTCGACAAGCTCGTCGACTCGCCGTCAGGAATGATCTACAGCGTCAGCGAGTACTCCCAGACGTGGGACCGCATCGCGCACCCCGACGGCAAGATCCACCTGTACATCCCCGAGCTCGAGGACGAGTTCCGGTCGCTGGCCGACGAGGAACCGGCCATCGGCCAGGATCGCTTCCCGTTCGTGCTCTCAGCGGGCGAGCGCCGCTCGTCCAACGCCAACGACGTGATCCGTGATCCCGAGTGGCGCAAGAATGACAAGGCCGGCTCGCTGCGGATCAATCCCGACGACGCCACCACGCTCGGCGTGGTGGACGGCGACCGGGTGCGCATCGTTTCCAAGCGGGGCGAGGCCGAAGCACCTGCGGAGGTCACCGACACGGTCATGGCCGGCCACGTGACACTCCCCCACGGGTTCGGCACCGAGTATCCCGACGAAGACGGCGAGCACAAGATCCACGGCGTGGCCGTCAACGAGCTCACCGACATCGAAGACCGCGACTGGCTGTCACTCACCCCGCACCACAAGCACGTCCGGGTAGCCCTAGAACCCGTCGCCGGCTGAACCACCGCCGAGTCTTTGCGAGGGCCATCACAGCCGCTCGACGAACTCGTCCGACGAGTTGTGCCTTCGAGCTAGGCGACGTCGGCGGCGAAGAGAACTACAACGTCGCTACCCCAAGACAGACCTGCCAATTCGGTCATTTCGCGCATGAGCCGCTGATGGTCCTTAGAGCATGCGCCAATAGGTGCTGACCTGCGAAAACGCTGTGTCCATCTGCATGCTCTCTGGTCCTCTGACCTGCGGGTTTGAAGCCGGGGCCAGCCTCAAGCACGAAATACGCTGAAATCTGCGCCACCTATTGGCG
>JAJEIW010000261.1 GCA_022828045.1 Acidimicrobiia bacterium
GCATCGAGCGCTGCTCGGCCTGACGGCTGGACGGTGCGCAGGAGGACCAGGCCGTCGCCCGTCGCGACGGCATCGTCGACCAGGGTCCCTGGCGAAGTCACGGCCTCGCCCGACTGCGGGGTCGCCTCTCGGATGATGAAACGCTCGCCGTCGAGCGTGGTCCACGCGCCGCCGACCCGGATCTGGCGGTGGATGTGGGCAGCCGGCTGGGACCAGTCGATCTGACGGTCCGCGGGGGTCAGCTTGCGGGCGTAGGTCGGCGCGCCTGATTGAGGCTGGGGTGTGTCGAGGCCACCGCTGAATGATGCCGCGAGCCGCTCAGCGCCGTCATGCGCGAGACGGCGGCGCAGTTCTGCTGCGGTGTCACCGGGGCCGATTGGCACTTCGTGGCGCCAGTAGACCGGTCCGGTGTCGAGCGTCGCTTCCAGCGCCATGAGCGACACGCCCGTGCGATCGTCACCGGCCAGCAGCGCCCGCTCGACTGGGGCGGCGCCCCGCCAGCGCGGCAGCAGCGAGAAGTGCAGGTTGAGCATGGGTGTGACCGCCAGCAGGTCCTCGCTGATGAGCTGCCCATAGGCCACCACCAGTGCGCAGTCGGCACCGCAGCCCGCGAGATCGGCCGGGTCGTGGCTGACCGGCCGACCCAGCCCATGGGCGGCAGCGGCAACCGGGCTCGGGGTGTCGCTGCCGCGGCGACTTCGGCGGCGTGGCGCGCCGGTCACCACGACGGGGATCTCGAATCCGGCTTCGATGAGCGCGTGCAATGCCGGCACTGCGTCATCCGGGGTGCCCGCGAAGGCGATCCGGCGTGGCCTGTCAGGAGGCAGCGGCAAGCCCGGTGACGTCATCGGACGATCGCGCTGTGGCCGGGCGCGGTGGTTGGGGCAGGTGCCGTGCTGCGCGCCAGCGGGGATCTACTGCTGCGGTGACGCTCTACGCGCCGGCGCATTGCGGCCCTGACGATGTCGCAGTGCGCGAGTCGCGAAGCGGGCGCCCGGGAGCGCTCAGTCCCCCGCGGCATCGCGGCCTACCAGCGGCACGGGGCCACTGATCACCGGTCCGTTGGTGCCGGCCTGCAGCTGCGCGAGGTGGGTGCGCCACTCTCGCAGTGCCTCCTTGCGCTCGGCCTTTTCGAGATGGTCGACGAGCAGGACTCCGTCGAGGTGGTCGAGTTCGTGCTGGAACAGGCGCGCCAGCAGCTCGTCAGCCTCGATGCTGACTTCGTTTCCGTCGAGGTCGAGGCCAACGACGTGCACCTGCTTCGGACGCACGATGTCGAAGGTCAAGCCCGGCACCGACAGGCACCCCTCGGTGTAGGTCCACTCGCCATCGCTCTCGACGATCTCGGGATTGATGAGCGTCTGGGGACCGTCACCTTCATGCAGGTCGAAGATGAACAAACGGCGCTGGATGCCCACTTGGGGAGCCGCAAGCCCGATGCCTTCGGCCTCGTACATGGCCGGCAGCATGTCCTCGACCATGCGCGCTACGCGGCCGTCGATATCGGTGATCTCGGCGGCGCACTGGCGCAGCACCGGATCGCCCATCAGCCGGATCTCGAACGTGCCTCCCATGGATTTTGGAGGCTACCGGCGTGCCCGCGCGCGGCCCGTCAGGCGCGCAGCGGGTCGACCGCGACCCGCAGCCTCCCCGACGGCCGCTCGGCGGCCGCCAGAGCATCCAGCAGCACGTTCTGGTTATCGCTGCGGATACGCCATATTCCGTCGGCCGGTCCCGCGATGTCGAGCTCACCGGTGTGTATGTCGGCTGACAGGTTCTCGACGTAGCCCGGGGCCGCAGCTCCCGACACGAGCGCCCAAGCTGCAGCAGGCGGCTGGCGCATCGCCGAACGACGCTCGATCTCGGCACGCAGCCAATCGCTGGGATCGGCCTCGGCTGCCGCCGCCAGGACCGGATGACCAGGCAGCCGGGTCTGCACCAAGATGCTGCCGCCGCCCGAACGCGGGCCCACCAAGCGTGCCGCACGCACGAGCAGTGCGAAGGCCTCTTCACCGGCCCGGTAGCGGGGCGCCGTGAGTTCCTGATCGAAGTCGACGAACGCGACTGCGTCTGCCGAGGGCACCCGGTGCAGCACTGCCTCAGTGCCGATGTAGAGCGCTGGCTGCCTCGACTGTGGCCGCGATCGCCGACGACGGCGCGGTGGCTCGGCGTCATCGTCAGCAGCCCTAGAGCCGCTGCTGGAGCTGGCTGCGTCCGGCGCTGCACCACCGACCACCTGGATGACGGGGCGGCGAGCCAAGCGCTCCATCTCCTCGGCGACACCCTTCACCCCGACCCGAGCACGGCGGAACTTCGTCGCTCCGCAGAATTCGCACACGGCGGGGCGGACATCACCGCTGTCGGGGTCGGTGAACTGCTGCTTTTCCAGCCGCAGAGCACGGCCGGTGAGGCCCGAGCGCGCCAGTTCGCCGCACGAGGCGCAGTAGGCGAGACGCGCGCGGCCGGCACGGTTCAGCACGCACACCACGGTGCCGTCGCTGCGCAGCAGCTCGGCGAGGGCTTCGCCGCACCACTCCCCCGTCGCTGGGTCGTCCTGGCGCCGGTCCGCGATCTGCACTCGCGGCCACGCCTCCCACTCATCCGGCCTCGCAGCGGCGATGACTGCCGACGCCGCCATCGCAACCGAACCCACGCCCGAGTCCGGGCCAATGTCCGGCTCCGGGTCGGCATCTGGGCCTCCCGCAGCGCGCCCGCCGAGCACGAGTGCGTCCGGCGAGGGCATCGGTCCCACCAGCAGGCAGCGCGCGCCGTCGCGGCGGGCCCGCTCGACCGCCACATCACGTGCATTCCACGTGGGCGCCGCCTCTTGCTGGCACGCCTCGTCGTGTTCGTCAAGCACGACGACGACATCGAGCCGACCGCACGGGGCCCATGCCCCGGCGCGTGTGCCGACGACAGCATGAGCTGAAGCTGCACCTGCCCAGTCACGCGGGAACAGCGCCGTTGACACGCCTGCCTGGCGCAGTCGACCCGCGAGCCTGGCCGCCCAGGCCACCGTAGGCACGAGCACCAGCGAGCGGCCGTGGCGCATTGCCTCGACGACCAGCGGCCATTCGTCGGCGCACGGACCGAGACGCACGACGGTCGGCAACCGGTCGCCGCCGACCGGGCGGGAGACGGCATCCGCAGCAGATTCGGCGCCGAAGGCATCTCTCACCCATTCGGGAGTGTCGGTCCCCTCATCGGACACGCCGTTCGGCAGATTGGCCGGACGGCTCGTCGGCAGACCCTTGACGACGCGCTCCGGGCTCGCGGTGCGCAGGAAGTGAGCCCGGGTGCCTGCCCAACGCCAAGCGGCCCATCTCGCCAGATCGACCACATGCGGCGGCGGTCCCACGCCGACAACGCTGCTGATCGACGCCAACTCCAGGTCGGCGGGCACCGGTGCATCGAACTCGGTCACCCAACCACGCAGGCGGCGGCGGTTGAGCACCACCCGCACGATCGTGCCGACGGTGACCGGCACCCGACCTGAGACCAGCTCCGGCGGCAACAGGTACGTGAACTCGCGGTCGATAGCCGGCTCGTCGACCAGCACCTGCACCGCCCGCTGCATCGTTGCAGTCTGCCCCGCCGCGGCTGGGCGCCGAGCGTCGCTTTCACAACCCCGCAGCCCATGCGGGAACTCGTCGTGCTTCGATGGGGCGCGGTCGCGCCCGCTGGCTACAGACTCAGCGCTGACTTGAGGTCGTCGACGCGGTCGAGCCGCTCCCAAGGAAACGTGTCGCCGTTGGGCACGCGGCCGAAGTGCCCGTAGGCCGCTGTCTCCTTGTAGATGGGGCGCCGGAGCTCCAGCTCGGCCAGCAGCGCCGCTGGCCGCAGGTCGAACACCTCGTTCACTGCCGCCGAGATGGCCTCCGGATCGACGTGGGCCGTGCCGAACGTCTCCACCAGCACCGAGACCGGGTCGGCACGCCCGATGGCATAGGCCACCTGCATCTCGCAGCGATCTGCTGCCCCGGCCGCCACGAGATTCTTCGCGACCCAGCGTGCGCCGTATGCCGCCGACCGGTCGACCTTGGACGGATCCTTGCCGCTGAATGCGCCGCCGCCGTGACGGGCATAGCCGCCGTAGGTGTCGACGATGATCTTGCGGCCAGTGAGGCCGGCATCGGCGACCGGTCCGCCGCTCACGAAACTGCCGGACGGGTTCACGAGCAGCTCGAAGTCGTCGTCGGCGAAGGCAGCAGGCAGGGTGGGGCCGATGACGTGCTCGAGCAGGTCGGGGCGCATCATGGCATCGATCTCGATTCCCTCCCTGTGCTGGGCAGAGACGACGACCGTGCGCAGCGCGACCGGTTCGCCGTCGCGGTACTCGAAGCTCACCTGCGTCTTGCCGTCGGGGCGCAGGTAGGGGATGCAGCCCGACCGGCGCGCCTCGGTGAGCTGCTCGGCCATGCGGTGAGCCACATGGATCGGCAGCGGCATGAATGCGTCGGTTTCACGGCAGGCATAGCCGAACATCATCCCCTGGTCGCCGGCGCCTTGATCAGGGATATTGTCTTCGTGCGCGGCTGCTTCGCTGCTTCCGAAAACTCCCTTGGTGATCTCCGGGGACTGCTCGTCGAGAGCGATCATCACGCCGCACGTGTTGCCGTCGAACCCGAGTTCGCCATGGTCGTAGCCGATGCCGGTGATCGTGTTGCGCACCACCCTTGGGATGTCGACGTAGGCCTCGGTGGACACCTCGCCCGCTACGACGACCAGGCCGGTGGTGACCAGCGTCTCCACCGCTACCCGGGCGTGGTCGTCCTCGGCGATCAGGGCATCGAGGATGGAGTCGGAGATCTGGTCGGCCATCTTGTCCGGATGGCCCTCGGTCACCGATTCTG
>JAJEIW010000257.1 GCA_022828045.1 Acidimicrobiia bacterium
CACCAGCGGCAGCACGAGATCGCCGGTGTCGCTGAGCTCGTCGTAGACGTACGCCCCCCACATCGCCATCGCGCCAGTGGCGAAGTTGATGATGCCGGTGCCCCGGTAGGTGATGACCAGGCCCATCGACAGCGCCGCGTAAAGGCAGCCCGATCCCAAGCCGATGATCGCGAAGAGCAGGTACTGGTCCACTTCGGCAGATCCGCCTCAGATTGCCCGGCAACTCATCCGCAGATGCTCGCAGATGGGCCGGCGGTTATGTGGATAATGACGGTTGTCTAGAGCCCGCTCAGCTCGTATGCGTCGAAGAGTCCGTCGCCGACCACGATCCGGCGCAGCGATCCGTCATCGGCCTCGACCACCTGCCACACCATGATGTGCGACATGCAGTGCGAGGACTCCGGCGGCCACGGTGCCTGCCCGCAGCGCAGGTTGGGGCCGAACCATCCGGGTGTCTCGCCGGCGGTCGCGAACGCCTCGGTGATCGAATCGGAGGTGATCGGGCCCTCGATGGTCTCGAGAATGAACTTGATCTCGCGCCATGCTCCGTAGGGGGCGATGGCGAAACCCTCGATGAGTTTCTCGTGCCCGGCCGCGGTCATGTGGTCGGCGTATTGCGCGAGGCGTTCTTGGATCTCAGGCGGCGCGAATTCGGCAACCCACGGGACCCACTGGTCGCCCTGGGTGTAGGTGCCGAGAGCGGCAGGCCCGAGCACGTCGATGTACAGGGTGCAGGAGCCGGCGAAGATCGGCTTGTCGAAGCCGCTGGCGGCGGCCGATCCCACCATGCCGATGCAGCCGAACTCGTCGAGCTGGCCCATCATCCCGTCGACGCCAGCGGACTGCGCCGCCGCGATTGCGGCGGTCCAATCGGGCGCCGCGATGTCGACCACGACGCGCTCCATCTCGATGCCGTAGTGCGCGAGCACCGGGGCGATGATGTTGTCCATGAAGTCCAGCGCGGTGGAGGAGTCCTGGACGACGACTGCGATGTGGTCGATGCCGAGTTCGGAGAAGGTCTTGGCGGGGCCCACGGCAAATGCCCCGGTCGCCACGTGGAGCAGGAAGGAGCCGGGACTGTTCCTCTCGGTCTGGCCCCACGAGTGCGACGAGACGTAGGGAATTCCGGCGTCGAGCCACAGTCCGAAGGCCGCTTCGGAGCCCAGTTCGACGCCCATGTACGCCATGTCGACGTCTTCTTCGATCAGCTTGATCGCGCAGTTGATGGCGCTTTCGGGCGTGCCGTCGGAGAGGCAGACGATCGGCTCGATCATGGCGCCGTGGATGCCGCCCGCGTCGTTGATCACCTTGATGGCCACTTCGCCGCCGATGCGCAGCTCGGGCAGTGAGATGTTGCCGCCTTCGTTGTTGACATAGCCGACCCGGATGACCTCGCCGGTGCGGTCGATGGGTGCCGCATCGCCCGGCGCGTCGCCGCCTCCCGCTGCAACGCCGTCGCCGGTCGTGTCACCGGTCGCCGTGCCGGTGCCGCTCGAGGCTGTGGTGGTCGGGGCGTCGTCGCCAGTGTCGTCTGAACCGCCGCACGCAGCTGCCAGAAGACAGAACGCAACGAGCAACGCCAACGATCGTGCATGTAGATGTCTCATGGAGTCCCCGACGCTACTCGTGGTCGAGGGTGTGCTCGCCGTGGTGGCTGGCTTTGAGCGCTTCGGGCTGTTGTGCCGATTCGTTCGCTGTGTCTGACTGCGCGGATGCTGGCGGATTGCGGGGTGAGTTTCGGCAGGCGATCAGTCGTGATGGTTGTGATTATTGTTGTCTTGCATCGTGGCCAGTGGACATGATGGGCGGCCGATGCCTCGCCGGGCGACGGCAGCCGCGTTTGCTGTGGCGTTTGTGCTCACGCTTGCTCCGGGAGCGGTTCCGTCCGCGGCCCAACAAGCCGATACGAACTTGTCGGACGCGTCGGTGGCGGCGGGTTTGCAGCTGTCGGGGCTGCGGGTGCTGCCGTGGTTCTATTTTCGCCTTGCGAGGTTTGGCGATGTGCGCTTGGAGTGCCCGGCGACGGTGGTCGAGGGCGATGTGGTGCATTGCTTCGTGGCGGAGTACACGCTGGTCGGGAAGGTGTTTGCCACGGTGGTGGTGCTGGCGGACCTGTACCGGCTGCCGACTCCTGTGGTGCAGGCGTCGGCGGCGTCGCCGTCGGTCTCCGCGGACGCGTTGACTGATCGTTTCGAGTCGCCGGGATACGCCGTCGAGAGCGGCGGGTTCTGGTGGGTGTCGGTGCAGACCGTCGACGACGATGTGTGCGATCCTCAGCCGTATTCGCTGACGCTGGATGTGACAGCGGGGATCTTCGGCCTGTCTGAGACGGTCACGGTGCTCGACGACGGCGATGCTCCTGCCGGTGGAGCGGCGGGTGTCGAGTGCGCGCCGCCGGTCGAGGTGGAGGCGTTGGATGCTGTGGCCTCCGAGGGCGACGAGACGCTGGTGTTCGTGTTGCGCGTCGCTGGTGATGGGCCGCAGTCCGATGTGCGCGTCGGCTATGAGCTGGCGCCCGGGTCGGCGGCGGCCGGTGCCGATTACACGCCGGTGTCGGGGACGCTGACGATCCCCGCGGGTGCTCGGCACGCGACGGTCACGGTGCCGCTTGTCGACGACGCAGCGGCCGAGGGCGCCGAGTCGTTCAGCTTGGTGTTGTCGGATCCCGCGGGCGTGATCTTGGCGAGCACATCTGCAACCGGCACGATCACCGACGACGACGGCAGTGCACCGAGTGTCCCGGCGGCTGTGCCTGTGTGCGGCGATGCTGTGTTGCGCGGTTCGGTTGCCGGTGTGTTCGATGTCGCTCAGGCCGGCTATTCGGGCGACAGCCATGTGTTCGTCGATGTCGATGTGACGTGCGGCGGGGCGGGTTCCCCGGTCGGGCTGCCCACGGGGGTGTCGGTAGTGGAGGGGCCGTCGGCAAGCGTCGGCCCGAGCGGCCACTGCCTGGCCGAAGCCGCCATGCGTGTGGTCGCTGCGGCGTCGGGTGCGGCGGCTGGCTGCGCCACGTTCGCGGTGCATCGGCCAATCGGCGGGACCGACGGCGGCCGTTCGACGCATCTGGTCCGCGTCCCCGACGCCGGCATCGGCGAGCCGCATCAGTTGCTGGTGTGGATCGACGCTGACCGTGACGCGGTTCATGACAGCGGCGAGCCGTACCAGTACGTGGGGGCCGATTTCGTGGGCCGTTCGGTGGGCGGGGCGACGCTGCTCGATTTCGGCCTGCCCGACGAGTTCGCGGTCGAGATCGTCGCCGGCGGCTCAGACCGAATCGGCCGCGCGGGTCGTGACAGCGAGCTGTCGCTGCGGCTGCACACGGCCACGCAGGTGCAGCGTCCCGCAGCCGAGCCGATCGTCGTCACAGCGCCGCTCGCGAACGCGCTGGTCGGCGTCGCCGTGGCAGCAGGCCCCAGCACCGGGGCAGGCGTGATGTGCCTGAGCCCCAGCGGAACGGCGCCGCGGTGCCGCACCGACGCCGACGGCCGCATCGTCGTCCGCTACCGGGTCGGCGCCAGTCCTGTGAGCGTGCTGCGCCGCGCGCAGGACATGCTCACGGTGTTCCACGACCCCGACCAGGACGGCCGACGAGCACTCGGAGCGCCCAGCAGCTACGTCGCACACCCCATCGCCAAGAACGTCAACTACGTCGCACTCGGCGACTCCTACTCATCAGGCGAAGCCGGCGAGAACCCGCCGACGGGTTCCTATGAGGCAGACGCCGATTCCGCCGACGAGTATTGCCGCCGCTGGAACCGCGCTTACCCGTACATATTCGCGTACGACGTCATCGGCGCCGCCGACCCGAACATCAGCATTGAGTTCCAGACATTCGCATGCACCGGAGCGACCACCCTCAACATCTTCGATCCCGCAGACCCTGACGGCGACGAGTTGGCCGATGTGTTTCTCGGGACGAACAGGCCTTCGCACAAGGCGCCGACGCTTCGCCGCGAAGTCCAGTTCGACCTAGAGAACGGTAACGTCGGCCAGAACATTCTCGTGGAACCGAATGGTTACGAGCCGCGTCAGGCTGTGTCGTTGAAAGAGGTTCAGGTCATGCGTGATGTAGACCTGATCACTGTCACCATCGGCGGCAACGATGCCGGCTTCGGAGATGTGATAGAAGCGTGCGTCCTCGGCGGCCTCGACTGTGACCGAAGTGACTTGTCTGATGGGTATGATGAAATCCCCACGCGTTTGTCGGCATTGTTTGACGAACTCAAGCGAATCGCGCCTGAAGCTTCCATCTTCTTGTTGGGGTATCCGCATATCACACCAGAACCCGTGGAGAAGAATCGGGCAGTGATCGAATTCTGTGGCCTGTTTGGCCAACCGCTACACGCCTCGAGAATTACGGCGAGTCCCTTAACGGCAGTAGCTCACTTTGTATTGGGAGGAAATGTTGCTGATGCAGCGATCTCATTCTCAGAAGCAAAATTCTTATGGACGGTAGCCGGAGAACTCAATGAGATTTTGCGCACATCCGCGGACAAAGCGAATGTACATTTTGTGGAGGTTAGTAGCCGATCGCTGTCTGGCGATATACCTGAGGGATTTTTTGGCCACTCACCCTGCAGTTCAGAGCCTTGGTTAGATGGCTTTGTCCGCAAGGGCGGTCGGCGTCCTGTATCGGATCGATCCTTTCATCCAAATGTTCTTGGGCACGAGGAGTATGCACGTCTACTGGAGTTCTACGTGAAATCTCGAATCGATGCTGGGTCGTTGCTAAATGAGAGTGGTATTCCGGTAAATCCGACGATGGAAGAGTGATGACTGCACAAGGCAATAACTTACTGAAACCGGCATCGATGATTGATCGAATTGTCGCCCGTGGATTGGATGCCTTGATTGCCAGCATGATTTTTGTTGTTGCCTACTCGCCGTTCATTATTGTCATTACTCTTTCGATAACACAGTCGATGCTAACGTCGGGTGACAACAACTATGAGATAGAACTGACCGTGGGAGCAGCATTAGCTGCGTTGATCGCTGTTGTATGGGAGCCTTTCCGTCAGACTCAGAAGAGAAGGACTTTTGGCCGATCTACTGTAGATATCCATTTACGACTTCACGCACGTCCGAGTCGTGTACCGACTGGCGGTCGTGTATTCGTTCGACACTTCGCTTCACTGGGAGCTTGTGTAATTGTTATTGTTGTCGTCATCATAGTGTCTGGGATCTATAACATTGACATGACCCCTTGGCGTATTGTCGGTCTAGTTTCCATATCATGCTTATTGGTGTGGTTATCAGCCCTCTTATCGGCGTGTTGTCGCGCAGATCGGCGTGGCTGGCATGATGTATTGGCTGGAACAATGCTGGTCACTGTTCGGCAAGATCCGGTTTCTTCCGCGCGCGTCAACCAGCCGCAGCAGCATTCTGCGGATGGTGGGCAGATGGGATCGGAAGAACGATGAAATGTGACGAGAGATGTTGCGTGGCGCATGCAATAGAGTCCGTTGACTGCCGACGGAACGGCTGGTGGCGTACAGGAAGACTGTTGGCGCTGTTCGGCACCGTCGCCGGTGTGAGCTTGCTGTCTGGGAGTTGCGCGGGCGGCGGTCCCTCTGGCGCCGGTGAGAATCGGATTGCAGCAGGAGTCGGACAGGAGACGGCATCGGAGGTCGCTGCGGCCGTGACGCAGCCCGGCACGCTCGGAGGTCGAGAGTCTGCCTCGGGTGCGGGCATGTCAGTGCGGACTGTCGATGCGCGTACATGGGGTGCCGCTGCACACGTTGGGGATGCGAGGGCCGCCGTGGACGGTGCGGAGGCTGGTGATGCCGAAGAATCAGAGGGAGGACCAGACGGCGACATCGATGTCACGACTGGTGTGATGTGGGTGTATCGAGCTGCTGAGTTGTCGGGCTGTGCAGCGCTGTTCAATTCGCCCGCGGAGCCGCTCATTTTGGCGGCTTCGGGGTTCGCCGCAGGCGCGACGGTGAGCTTCACAGGGCAGTCGGCATCGCTCGGAGACGCCACGCCGAGCGCGCCGGTGCTGCCTGACGCCACAGCGGATGCCGATGGCATGATCGAAGTGACGTGGTCGGTGCCGACGGTGCCCGCTGCGACGGTGGATGCAGCGCCTCGGGGCTATGCGGTGATCGCGTCGGGCGCGAACCCTGCTGGAGGGGTGCATACAGCGCGCATTGTGTCTCCTGTGGTGGCATATCCGGGTGTGCCGCCGTGCGCTGTTGACGACACCGCATCGACACCGCTGGGCCAGTCGGCGCAGGTGGCTGTGCTCGCGAATGATGTGACGCCGTCCGGCGGTTCCTTGGACCCGTCGTCGGTGGAGGTGCGGCCTGCTGCCGGCGGCTCGTTCTCGGTGGACGCTGTGACCGGGATCGTGACGTTCTCGCCGGATGTCGGCTTCTGGGGAGCGGTCGATGCCACGTACGCGGTGTATGACGGGTGGGGGATCGGCGTGGAGGCCGCGTTGGGCGTCTCGGTGGATGCCGGGTGCACGGTGACGGGCGAGGCTGGCGTGACGACCATCGAGGGCACGGAAGGCGATGACGTGATCTGCGTGCCGGACCGTGACGACCATCGGGCGTTTCATGTGATCGATGCGAAGGGCGGAGACGACATTGTGCTGGGGGGCGCCGGGGTCGAGTGGATCTACGGCGGCGAAGGCGCCGACACGATCTACGGCAACGGCGGCGATGACCGGATCGTGGCGGGCGCAGGCATCGACACCGTTCACGGCGGGCCGGGGATGGACACCGTGTACAGCACGGACATGGCTGACACGACGATTGACGACGATTACGAGATAGTGCTGTCCCCGACGGAGGCTGTCGCCCAGTCGGGACCGGTTGCGACAGATGACTGGGTGTGGGTGGAAGTGTCGGCGACAGCGCGGGTCGATGTGCTCGACAACGATCACGACCCCAATGAAGATCTCGACATCTGGACGCTTGCGGTCACAGCGGCGCCGGCAAGCGGCAGCGCGAGAGTCGTCACCGTTCCTGAGAGGGGTGTCGCGGTCGAGTACACGGCTGCGGCGTCGGGCGGGCAGGACTCGTTCGTCTATGAGATCTGCGACACCCTGGGCGCATGCGCCGAAGCTCGGGTTTCGGTGATGGTGGGCCTGTCAGGCTGCACGATTGTCGGTACTTCCCGCGCGGAGACGCTGAGAGGCACGCCGGGCGATGACGTGATCTGCGGCCTCGGCGGCGGCGACATCCTCAGCGGCGGCGGCGGCAACGACATTCTCGTCGGCGGTGACGGCGCGGATGCGCTCTTCGGCGGGGATGGCGACGACCTCATCGCGGGCGGTCCGGGAGCGGACGTGCTCTATGGGGGCGGCGGCAGCGACGAGTTGTGGGGCGGCGCCGGTGATGACGAGTTGTATGGCGGCAGCGGCGGCGACCGCATCTGGGGCGGTGAGGGCAGCGACATCGCCGAGGGCGGCGGCGGGGACGACTTGATCTGGGGAGGACCGGGCGCAGACACGCTCGACGGGCAAGCCCACGACGACCGCATCTGGGGCGGTGGGGGCATCGACGTGTTGCGGGGCGGTGCAGGCATCGACACCCTGTGGGGCGGCATCGACGCCGACACGCTGACGGGCGGCGTCGGCGGCGACACGCTGCACGGCGGCGCGGGCGACGACTTCCTGGACGGCGGGATCGACGACGACACTCTGTGGGGCGGCATCGGCGACGATGTACTGGAGGGAGGTCGCCACCGAGACGAGCTCTACGGTGGTTTGGGCTTGGACACGCTGCGCGGCGGCGCGGGCGACGATCGGCTCTGGGGCGGCCCGGGCGACGACACGCTGGACGGCGGAAACGACGACGACCACCTCGACGGCGGCGACGGCCGCGATACCTGCGCCGACGGCATCACCACAACAAGCTGCGAGACCCAGTCCGCAGTGCCGTGACAGCGACGCAAGCGCGCCCCTGCGAGGTCGTTTACTGCCCGTCGGCCACGGTGCGCTCGCCGAGGTAGCTGGCTTCGAGCACTTCGGGCCGCTGCGCCAACTCGTCCGCCGTGCCCGACAGCGCCAGCTCGCCGTGATTGAGGACGTACGCCCTGTCGGCGATGGCGAGGGCGGCGTGCACGTGCTGTTCCACCAGCAGTACGGCTGTGCCCGTTTCGTCGGCGATGCGCCGCACGACCGGCAGCAGGCGCTCCACGATGATGGGCGCGAGCCCGAGGCTCATCTCATCCACCATGAGCAGCTTCGGATCGGCGATGAGATTGCAGCCCAGCGCCAGCATCTGCTGCTCGCCGCCCGAGAGCAGCCCGGCGCGGCGGTCCAGGAGCTGCTCGAGGGCCGGGAACCAGCCGATGATGTCGGCTTCGGTCACTTCGCTGCGGCGGTGCCGGTGCAAGCGCAGGTTCTCCGCCACGGAGAGCTGGAAGAAGATGCCGCGGTCCTCGGGCAGCAAGGCGGCGCCCCTGCGGGCCACCTGGTGCGCGCTGGCGCCGCCGAGCGGCTCGCCGAGCACGTCGATCTCGCCGTCGATCGGCCGCAGGATTCCCGCGATGGTCAGCAGCGTGGTGGTCTTGCCGGCGCCGTTGGGCCCCAGCAGCGCCACCACCTCGCCGGGATGGACATGCAGCGACAGGTCGCGCACGGCGGGCACGCCGCCCCAGCCGGCCACGAGGCTCCGCACGTCCAGCGCCGGGGTCGTCGAGGCGTCGCTGCGGGGCACTTCGGTCTCGGTGCAGGTCATGTGAACGCGCTCATGTGTGGACCTCAGCACCAAGCTAGAGGCTGAGCTGATTGGCGAAGCCGTGGTCCGAGCGGTCCGTGAGCGACAGCGAACAGGAACGGGACGCAACAGGCTGAACAACAAGAAGGCTCGCCTCTTCGCGCAGCGCCTGAGTTGTGGCGAGACGTCGGCGACTGGTGCTGCCATGATGAGCCCCGAATTGGCGGCCGTGTGGGCCGGCATGGCACGAAGGGCAGGTCAGGGCAGGTCATGGAGATACACGGCACGTGCAAGGAAGGATTCGAGGCAGTCCGCGACGCCTTCGAGCGGAACTTCGGCGAAGGCCTCGAAGTTGGTGCGGCGGCGGCGGTGACCGTCGACGGCGAGTCTGTCGTGGACATCTGGGCCGGAGACGCCGACACGAACGGCACCCCGTGGGACCGGGACACGATCGTGAACGTGTACTCCACCACCAAGACCATGGCGGCGACGTGCATGCTCGCCTTGGCCGATCGGGGCGAGCTGGACTTCGATGCGCCGGTGTGCGAGTACTGGCCCGAGTTCGCCCAGAACGGCAAGGAGGGTGTGCTGGTGCGGCACGTCATGTCGCACACGGCGGGCCTGCCCGGATTCGTGCCGCCGGTATCGGCCGAGGATCTGTACGACCTCGACGCGATCGCCGAACGGCTGGCTGCCCAGGAACTGTGGTGGGAGCCGGGCACCAAATCGGGTTACCACGCGGTCACCCAGGGCAACCTCGAGGGCGAGATTCTCTACCGCATCACCGGCAGGCGCATGGCGGATT
>JAJEIW010000171.1 GCA_022828045.1 Acidimicrobiia bacterium
GCCCTTGGTGGAGGGCAGCACGTCGTCGGCGACGCGGATGGCGTCGTAGAAGGCTCGCGCCGCGCCCTTGAAGCTGGCCTCGATGATGTGGTGGGTGTTGCGGCCGCGCAGCATCACCAAGTGCAGGGTGATGCCAGCCGACATCACCAGACCACGCCAGAACTCCTCGCAGAGCTGGGGGTCGAAGGGCGGATCGCCCAGGATCTTCTCGCCGGGCGGCTCGATGTCGTAGTGCAGGAACGGCCGACCCGACAGGTCGAGCACGACTTCCACGGCGGCCTCGTCGAGCGGCACCACGTAGGAGGCAAAGCGGCGCACGCCTGCCTTGTCGCCCCAGGCCTGCCGCATCGCTTCGCCGAGGGCGATGCCGGTGTCTTCCACCGTGTGGTGGGCGTCGATCTCGAGATCGCCGACGGTGCGCAGCAACAGATCGAAGCGGGCGTGCTTAGCGAGCTGGGCGATCATGTGGTCGAAGAACGGCAGGCCCGTCGAGATGTCGTTCTGGCCGGAGCCGTCGAGGTCGAGCGTGAGATCGATCTGGGTCTCTTTGGTGTTGCGCTGCACGCTGGCAGTTCGAGCAGTCATAGTGCACTCTCTGGGTATTTCAGATTCGGCCACATCAGCCTGCGGCCCCGACGCAGGTTTCGCACCCTCGCACTCGCACGTTCACGAGACAATCTCAGCCAGCGCCTCAAGAAAGCGATCATTCTCGGGCGGGGTTCCCACCGTCACACGCAGGCAATCGGCCAGCCGAGGCCACCCTGAGCAGTTCCGCACAAGCACCGATCGGTCTACGAGCGCCTGCCAGATGTCGTCGCCGCTGTGTCCGCTGGGAGACTTGCGGAACAGGATGAAGTTGGACTGCGAGGGCCACACGTCGAGGCCCATCCCGCTCAGCGCGGCCTCGATCCGCTCTCGCTCGGACACGATCGCAGCTACGCGCTGCTCCATGTCATCGGTGAAGCGCAGCGCCACGCGTCCGGCGATCTGCTTGAAGGTGTCGACGTGGTACGGCAGCACCACCTTCTCGAACTCCGCGGCCATGCCCGCCGGAATGACGGCGTAACCCAGCCGCGCTCCGGCCATCGCCCACGTCTTGGAGTAGGTGCGCGTCACGACCAAGTTGTCGGGGCCTCCTGCGCTGTCGCACAGGTCGATCGCGCTCCAGTCGGCGAATTGCCCGTAGGCCTCGTCGACCACGACGAGGCCCGGTGCAATCTCCAGCGCTCGCCTGAGCACCTCGATGCGCTCCGGTGTGCCGGTGGGGTTGTTGGGCGAGCACAGGAACACGATCGACGGCCGGTGCCGCTCGATCACCCGCTCCAGCTCATACACGCTGACGCTCCCGTCGGCCTGGCGCTCGCCTTCCACGACAGCGCACTGCGTGCTGCGGGCAATCTGGCCGTACATCGCATAGGTGGGCTCGAAGGTGGCCACGCTGCGGCCTGCCCCTCCGTAGGTCAGGCACAGCGTCTGCAGCACCTCGTTGGAGCCGTTGGCCACGAAGATCCGCTCCGGGTCGGTGCCGGCCAGCTTGGCAAGGTCGGTCCGCAACGCAGCAGCCGTGCGGTCCGGGTAGCGGTGCCATTCGACGTTGCGCAGCTCGGCAGCGAGGGCGTCGGCAAATTCCTGCGGCGGCCCCACGGGCGCCTCATTGGTGTTGAGCCGCACCTCCACGTCGATCTGGGGCGAGTGGTAGCCGTCGAGCAGGCGCAGGTCGTCACGCACTGCAGGGCTGCTGGCTCTGATCAGCCTTCCTGCGTCGCCACCTGTCGCTTCCCGCTCTTGTTCGCTTCGCTCACGGGCCGCTCGGGCCACGTCTTCGCCTTGCGGCTCAGCCTCTGCGGACTTCACGGCCGCACTCCGGAGGTTGACCACTCCTTGCGGCGCGACACCGAGGCGGCGTGCGCCCACAGGCCCTCGGCCTCAGCCAGCTCGGCCACTGCCGGCGCGAGCAGGTCGAAGCCCGCTTCGGACACGTCCACAACGTGCATGCGCTTGGTGAAGTCGTCGGTGGTGAGCGCCCCGGCGAAGCGAGCCGTTCCGGCGGTGGGCAGCACGTGCGACGGCCCCGCCACGTAGTCGCCGACTGAAGCGGGTGCCCACGGCCCGATGAAGACGACGCCCGCATGACGGATGCTGCTGACGAGCTCTTCGGCACCCTCGCACATGAACTGGAGGTGCTCGGGGGCGACGAAGTTGGCAACCTCGACGGCCTGTGCCGGCCCGTCCACGAGGCACACGAAGCCGTCAGCCTCCAGCGTGGCCAGCGTCTCCTCCCGGCGGGGCGACAGGTCGACGATCTGGCCGATGGCTTCGCAAACGGCATCGGCGCAGCCTTCGTCCCAGGTGACCAGCCAGGCGCGCCCGCCGGGGCCATGCTCAGCCTGCAGCACCACATCGGTTGCGGCCGCGGCCGGCGGGCAGGTCGCGTCGGCGATCACCACGATCTCCGACGGTCCGGCGAACGCCGAGGCCACACCCACGTCACCGGCCACGAGCTGTTTGGCGGTGGCCACCCAGGCATTTCCGGGCCCGGCCACGACATCGGCGGGCCGGATCCTCTCGGTGCCGTATGCGAGCGCCGCGACAGCCTGCACGCCGCCCACCCGGTGCACCTCAGTAACTCCGCACAAGTGCGCAGCGGCCAGCACCGGTGCGGCGAGGTCGCCGTCGGGGCCAGGCGGCGAGCAGAGCACGATGTCGTCGACGCCGGCAGCGCGGGCAACCAGCACCGTCATCAGCACTGTGGACGGGTAGGCAGCCAGGCCGCCCGGCACGTAGATGCCAGCCCGATCCACCGGCTGGCTGACCGACCGCACGGTGACACCATCGCGCTCGTACGTGTGACCGGCGGCGGCCTCGGCCTGGTGAAACTCCAGGACGCGCCGGTGGGCGGTTTCCATCGCCGAGCGCAGGTCAGGCGACAGGCTCTCCCACGCTGCAGACATCTCCGCAACCGGCACCAGCGTGTCGGCAACATCAACGCCATCGAAGCGAGCCGTGAGCCGCCGAACAGCCGCGTCGCCGCCGCCGCGCACCTGGGCAATCAGCTCACGGACACTCTCG
>JAJEIW010000050.1 GCA_022828045.1 Acidimicrobiia bacterium
GTTCTTCGAGACTGACGCCTATGAGACCCACGTGTACACGATCCCCGTCGAGGGCGGCGTGCGCTGGGTGGACACCATGGCCATCCCGCATAACGCAGACAACGTGTGCTCGGCCCACGCCATGATCAACTTCCTGCTCGACGCGGAGAACGGCGCTGCGCTCACCAACTACACGTACTACGGCAGCCCGAACGAGGCGGCGACGCCGTTCATCCTCGACGAGATCCTGGAGGATCCGGGCATCTACCCGCCGCCGGACGTCTACGAGCGGCTGGAGCTGATCCCCCAGATGGGTGACCTGGGCCTGATCGTGCAGGACATGCTCACCGAGGCCAAGAGCTGACCATGTGACCCGCTGGGTGGGCGTGTCTCAGTTGCGGGGCACGTCCACCCAGGGCACATCCTTGTCGATGCGGGGCTCGCCCGGCAGGCCGAGCACCTGCTCGCCCAGGATGTTCCGCATGATCTCCGAGGTGCCGCCCTCGATCGAGTTGGCGCGCACCCGCAGGAACCCGTGCTGGACGCCGCCGTCGGAACCGTCGACCGACAGATCCCCCGGTCGGCGGAACGTGTAGTCGTACCCGACGAGCCCGTCGGAGCCCATCATGTCGACCGCGCAGGTCATGAGGGCCTGGTTGAGCTCGGCGAACGCCAGCTTGGCGATCGACATCTCCGGCCCGGGGTTGCCCTTGCGCCGGTTGGCACCCGCACGCATATTGGTCAGCCGCAGCACTTCGGCACGGGTCCACAGCTTTGTCAGCCGATCACGGGTGACGTCGTCGCGCTCGGCATCGTCACGCTGGTTCCACAGCTTCACCAGCACCGAGATGGGCCCGGAGCCTCGCTTGGGAGGGCCGGCACCGCCCGCACCGATCGCGTTGCGCTCGTTCATCAGCGTGGTCAGCGACACCCGCCAGCCGTCGCCCACGTCGCCGATGCGGCTCGCGTCGGGCACGCGCACATCGGTCATGTAGACCTCGTTGAACTCGGCCTCGCCGGTGATCTGGCGCAGCGGGCGCACCTCCACGCCCGGCGACTTCATGTCGAGCGCGAAGTAGGTCAGGCCCCGGTGCTTGGGCACCTCGGGATTGGTGCGGGTCACCAGCATCCCGTAGTCGCCGAGATGAGCCAAGGTGTTCCAGACCTTCTGGCCGTTCACCACCCACTCTTCGCCGTCGGCAACCGCCCGGGTTGCCAGCCCGGCGAAGTCGCTGCCCGCACCCGGCTCGCTGAAGAGCTGGCACCACACTTCCTCGCCGGTGAACATCGGCCGCAAGAAGCGCTGCTTGACGTCGTCGCTGCCGTGGGTGTGAATGGTCGGCCCGGCCAGATGCGCGAAGAAGGTCACCGGCTTCATGGGCCGGGCGCCGGCCGCCCGCAGCCGCTCTTCCACCCCACGCTGCAGCTTGGGGCTCACGCCCAGGCCCCCGTGGCCCTCGTCGAAGTGCACCCACGCCAGGCCGGCGTCGAACTGCGCGCCGCGGAACTCGGCGTAGCTGAGCTGCCGGGGATCGTGCGAGGCAAGCAGCTCGTCGATGGCAGCGTCAACCCGCGCAGCAGCGGGGTCGACGGCCGCGTCGGCAGCCGGGGCGTCAAGCGTGTCGGTCATGGCGCCAGTCTGCCAGCAGCCGGCGTACTTGGGGTCAGTAGCGGTCGCCGGAGAAAGACGGGTCGCTCTTGGCCAGGAATGCCGCTGCCCCGTCGGCCATGTTGCGCGGGATCAGCACCGCCTGGTGTCCCATCTCGACGTCGAGTTGGTCGGTCAGATCACGCTGCGTGGCGCCGTCCACGGATGCCCGGATGCGGCTCATGGCGGCAGGCGAGCTGCGCCGCAGCACGTCGGTCACCTGCCCCACGGCCGAGTCGAGCTCCTCGTCATCCACCGTCTTCCACACCAAGCCCCAGTCTTCGGCCTGATCGGCAGTCACCCGCTCACCGAGCAGCGCCATGCCGAGCGCACGGGCACGGCCCACCCGCATCGGAAGCTGCCAAGTGGTTCCCAAGTCAGGAACGATGCCCAACCGGGGTCCGAACGTCGCCACGAAGAACGCCGAGCGCGCCGCGATCGCCACGTCGCACGACAGCGCCAAACCGATGCCGCCGCCTGCGGTGACGCCGTTGATGCGAGCCACGGTCGGCACCGGGCACTCGGCCACTGCCCGGATGGCCGGGTGAAACACGTTGTCCATCGAGTCGGTCGTGGCCTCGCCCGCTGCATCAGCGTCGAATCCTTCGGCGTCGCCAGCGGCCGCATTGCGCAGGTCGGCGCCTGAGCAGAAGCCGCGGCCTTCGCCGGTGAGGACCACCACTCGGATGCCATCGTCGGCAGCAACCATGCCGAAGGCCTCGGTGATGTCGTTCATGAACTCGTCGTTCATGGAATTCAGCGTCTCGGGACGGTTCAGCGTGACCGTGGCGACGTCGCCCGCCGCATCCCGCTCAACGCTGTACATAACGGTGCCGTTGGACGGCTGGGTGGTGGCGCTCATGACGGCTACTTGTAGCGATACGTGATGCGACCGCGACTGAGGTCGTATGCCGAGACTTCGACTTGCACCCGATCTCCGGGAAGGATCCGGATGTGGTGCTTGCGCATCTTGCCGCTCAGGTGCCCCAGCACCTCGTGGCCGTTGTCGAGCTCAATGCGGAAGTGCCCGCCCTTGAGCGCTTCGACGGTCTTTCCTTCGAGCAAGATGGCGTCGTCTTTGACTTTCGGCACGTGGTTTCCCTGGTCGGCGGGCAGAAAATGCGTGCCCACCGCGGTGAACACGCAGGCCCCGAGAGGGGCGACACATCATGGTAGCCGAGCAGGTCTGAAACCGCCCACGGACCCTGTCTCCTGCAGGAATCCAGACCTGGCGACGCCGTCAGTGGCGCTTGACGCCGCCGTATTTCATGCGTGTGTCCGACATCGAGGCGAGCCGCACTTCGTCGTCGTTGATGCCCGCCGCCACGAGTTCGCCCATGAACAACGTGTGCGTGCCCAGATTCACGCTGTGGCGCACCTCGCAGTCCATCCATGCGGCAGCATCGACAAACACCGGTGCCCCGGTTGCAGCTTCGTACACCGACCAGCCGTTGAGCGTTCCTGTGCTTGTGCCGTCAGCAACGGCTTCGTATGCGGCGGGTTTGGAGAATTTCACGAACGGCCGGGTGTTCTCGGCGTCCCAGAGATTCACCGTGAAGCAGCCGCCGGCGGTGATCAGCCGGTGAGTCACCGCCGTGTTGTCCACACCGATGCCGATGATTACCGGCTCCATCGATAGCTGGGTGATCCAGCTCGTGGTCATCGCATTGCGCTCATCGCCGGATCTTGAACCCACGAGCGCCAGCGCATTGGGGATCTTCCAGGTCACCCGGTTGACCAACTCGTCGGGCAGCTCCGCAGCAGTCATGGCTGCACACTAGGCAGCGGAGCGTCACCGGCCCGCACCACTGCTCCTCAGGGACCGGCGAAGAGCGCGCGGCTAGCGTAAGCGGCACGGTCTCGGGCCGACCGGCTCGAGGGCAGCGAGCGCGTACGCGCCAAGCACGGGGACGGCGACATGGCGTATGGCCTGAAGATCACGGGCGGCACGATCATCGACGGGACGGGAGTGCCCCGCTACGTCGGCGACGTGGGCATCTCCGACGGCAAGGTGGTGGCGCTCGGCTCGGCGCCGACAGAGGCCGCCGAGACCATCGACGCCACCGGGCGCATCGTGTGCCCCGGGTTCGTCGACATCCACACCCACTACGACGCGCAGATCATGTGGGACCGGCTGGTGAGCTGCTCGCCCTGGCACGGCGTCACCACCATCGTGATAGGCAACTGCGGGTTCTCGGTGGCGCCCACCCGGCCCGAGCACCGCGATCTCATCATGCGCACGCTCGAGAACGTGGAGGGCATGAGCGTCGATGCGCTGCGCGCTGGCCTCGGCGACTGGGGCTTCGAGACCTTCCCGCAATACCTCGATGCGCTCGAGTCGAACGGCGCTGCGGTGAACATGGCGGCGCTCATCGGCCACACCGCCGCCCGCATGTATGTCATGGGCGAGGAAGCCACCGAGCGCGAAGGCACGCCCGAAGAGATCGCCGCCCAGCGCGATCTGGTGGCCGAGGCGCTGCGGGCAGGTGCGCTGGGCTTTGCCACCTCCAAGGCGTCGACCCACGTCGGCTACGAGGGGCGACCGGTGCCGAGCCGCGCTGCGACCACCGACGAGATCGTCGAGATCGCCCAGGCGCTGGGCGATGTCGGTGGCGTGATGCAGGCCACGGTGGGACGGGGGCTCAACCACGACGAGTTCGCTCGGATTGCCGAGACCACAGGAGCACATGTGAGCTGGACGGCGCTGCTGGGCTCAGCCCGGGGCCCGGGCAGCCACCGCGCTGATCTGGAGCGTGCCCGCGAGATCGCCGACCGCGGCCTGCCGGTCTTCCCGCAGGTGGCCGTGCAGCCCATCCAGTTCGAGATGAGCTGGAAGGCGCCGTTCATCTACGAGGCGCTGCGCTGCTTCACGCCGGTGTCCCAGAGCGATCTGGAAGGCCGCAAGCGCTACTACGCCGACACCGATTGGCGGGCCGAGTTCAAGGAGAAGGCCGGCAATGGCGGCAAGATCGGTGACCGCTGGGCGCGCACCGAGATCAGCTACCTGCCGCACAACCCCGCACTCGAGGGCCGCAACATCCAGGAGATGGCCGACGAGGCGGGTCAGGACCCGGTGGACTGGGTGCTCGACGTGGCCCTCGAAGCCGATCTGGAGATGCGCATCGTCCAGGACGTGATCAACCACGACCCTGACGACATCGATGAGCTGCTGCACGACCCCACCACGGTGATCGGACTGTCCGACGCCGGAGCGCACGCCAGCCAGCTCTGCGACGCCAAGTACTCCACGGAGTTCCTGCAGACCTTCGTGCGCGGCCGGCAGAGCTTCGATCTCGAGACCGCCATCCACATGCTGACCCAGCGTCCTGCTGAGGTGTTCGGCATCTCCGACCGGGGCACGCTCGCCGAAGGCAAGCCCGCCGACGTGGTGGTGTTCGACGCCGACGAGGTCGGCCACCTGGGCAAGCGGCGGGTGTACGACCTGCCCGCCGGCGCAGACCGGCTGATCTCCGATGCGAAGGGCATCGATGCGGTAGTGGTGAACGGCACGATCATCCGACGCGACGGTGCCGACGCGGTTGATCCGCACGGCCCGCTGCCGGGCAAGCTGCTGCGCAACGGCAAGGGCTGAGCGACCGGGCTGAACGGGCTCGTCTGATCGGTCTTGCCCGGGCCCACTCGTTGCACGGCGTAAGCCGCATGGCAGGCTTGCTGCCGTGATCGACCTGCGCTCCGACACTGTTTCCAAGCCGACGCCCGAAATGCGGGCGGCCATGGCAGCCGCTGATGTCGGCGACGACGTGTGGGGCGACGATCCCACGGTGAACGAGCTCGAGCGCTACACCGCCGAATTGCTCGGCAAGGCGGCGGCACTGTACGTGCCGAGCGGCACCCAGTCGAACCTGTGCGGGCTGCTGGCTCATTGCGAGCGCGGCGACGAGTACATCGTGGGCCACCACGCCCACACCTACATGTACGAAGGCGGCGGCGCGGCGGTGCTGGGCAGCATCCAGCCCCAGCCGGTGCCAACTGACGAAACCGGGATGCTCGACCTCGAGGCTGCCGAGGAGGCAGTGAAGCCCAACAACAGCCACTTCGCCCGCACCAAGCTGCTGTGCCTCGAGAACACCATTGACGGCAAGGTGCTCACGACCCGCCAGCATCAGGCGGCGCGCGATTTCGCAGACGACCACGGCCTCGGGCTGCATCTCGACGGCGCCCGGCTGTGGAACGCGGCGGTGGCGCTGAGCCTGCCCCCCGCCGAGGTCGCCGCGCCATTCGACACGGTCTCGGTGTGCCTGTCCAAAGGCCTCGGCGCCCCGGTGGGCTCCGTGCTGTGCGGCTCCTCCGAGCTGGTATCGGCAGCTCGGCGCTGGCGCAAGGTACTCGGTGGCGGCATGCGTCAGGCCGGCGTCATCGCCGCGGGCGGCCTGTACGCCCTGCAGCACCACATCGACCGGCTGGCCGACGACCACGCCAACGCGCAGCGGCTGGCGGCCGGGCTCGCGGCCATCGACGGCATCACCGTCACCGGCTGCAACACCAACATGGTGTTCTCGCGCATCGACCGCGACGATCCGACGCTCAGTAAGCGCGTCGAGGCTCGGGGCGTGCGGGCTGACTGGCGCTTCGCCCGCTCCTACCAAGAACGATCCAATCGTGAGTCCGCGCCGGGCGACAGTCGGCAAGGCCACGGTCGTTTCGGCCGCTCGCGCATGGTGCTGCATCTTGACATCAGCGAGGCCGACGTCGACACTGCGCTCGAAGCCATCGCCTCCGAACTGGCGACCTGAAAATCGCTTCGCGCGGATGCGATGCCAGAACTGCGGTCACGAGCAGGGCCAGCCTCTCCGAGTGCGAGCTACAACAAACCTGCTCTGACCACACTCGGATGAGGCTGGCCTCCCGCACAACTCTAGGCGTGGGCAAGAACCCAATCGCCTGAATTTCGGTGGCCGCCGTGCTCCAAGCTGTTACGGTCTCAGTCAGTGGGCAGGGCCGCCGGGCAGAATGGACGATTTTCTATGCAACGGCGGCCCCGCCCGACTGCTGAACATAGTCATGGGCTCAGGCGCAACACCGTTGAATTTCAGTTGATCTCGTTCAGTCGGCGATGAGCTCCCGATCGGCCGTTCGCGGCTCGCAGACGTAGTCGTCGAGGTTGGCTTCGTAGGTCATGGCGAAGTAGTCGACGTTGCGCCATGGCGAGTTGACCACGATGCGGCCAGCCTCGTTGCGGTAGTAGCTGGTCATGCCGGGATGCATCCACACCATGTTCTCGTGGGCATCGTCAACGCGGTCGCGATACTCGTCGTGGACATCTCGCCGCACTTCCACCGAGCCGAGCCCTTCGGCGCACATCTTGGCG
>JAJEIW010000004.1 GCA_022828045.1 Acidimicrobiia bacterium
GGTCATGGCCTCGGCATGGGCCTGCGACACCAGAGCCGGCTGGGTGACAGGCCCCATGCCGCCGCCGATGATGAACGGCGAGATCAGGCAGCCCTGGTTCGCCCGGGCGTAGGCCTTGAGCGCGCCGCTCATGGTGGCGTCCCACACCAGCGGCGAGTTCACGTTGACGTTGCCTTGGATGACGCAGTGCATCTCCATGTACTCGGCGCCGAACACGATGCGGGCCATCGCGATCGAGTCGTCGGCCCGCTCGGGCGCGGTCACTGCGCCCATGAACGGCTTGGCCGACCAGCGCAGGTGGGCATCCACCATGTCGAGGTGGCGCTTGTTGACCGGCACGTCGACCGGCTCGCACACCGTGCCGCTGCCATGCGCCAGCCACGGCGACATCCAGGTCAGCTTCACGAAGCTCCGGAAATCGTCGATGGTGGCGTAGCGGCGGCCCTCGTCCAGATCCGTCACGAACGGCGGGCCATACGTCGGCGTGAACAGCACGTGATCGCCACCGATCTCGATGCGTCGACCGTCGCGGCCCCACATGGAGAACTGGCGTGGAGCGGTCGAGCAGAGTTGCGGAGCCAAACCGGGTTCGAAGCGCACCCGCTCGCCGTCCACCTGAGCCCCGGCAGACCGGAACAGCTCCAGCGCCTCGTCGTCGCCACGGAATTCGACGCCGATCTCCGACAGGATCCAGTCGGCGTGCGCCTCGAGCTGTTCCAGCGCGGCATCGTCGAGCAGTTCATAGGTGGGAATGCGCCGGCGTGGCGTGAGCTGCTCAGCAGACGGCAGCGGCGTAGCGGTGCGTGCCGCGACCCGACTCGACCGGCCTCGCCGTGTGCGGCGCTCGTTGCCGGTGCTGCCCGCCATCGGCACATTCTGGGCTACCTCCCTGGTCGGCGGTGTCCGCCGTGGCCGCGGCTCCGCTCAGCACTGCCCATCCCGCCAATGATGAACGGCCCGATCAGGCAGCCCTGGTTCGCCCGGGCGTAGGCCTTCAGCGCCCCGCTCATCGTGACATCGTTCCGAGCGTCAACGGCGCTGGGCCGGCGGTGCGCGCCGCGAACCGCGCTGGACGGGCCGGGCCCGCCTGAGAGGGCTTCGATCCCGCTCGCTACTGTGCTGTCGCTGTACGAAATCGCTGCATGTCATCGCTGAGCGGTGAGCGAGAGGATGCCGAGATGTCCGACGGCTACGAGAACCTGAGCATCGATGCGCCCGCTGACGGCGTCACCCGCATCACCTTCAACCGGCCTGAACGGCTGAACGCGATCACGCACGGGCTGGTCAGCGATCTCCACGATGCGCTCAGCGATGTCGACAACGACCACGACACCCGCGCCATTGTGCTCACGGGCGCCGGCCGGGGCTTCTGCGCCGGACTCGACCTCACCGGTTACGGCACGGTGCCGGGCACCGAGGATCACGGCGGGGCGCAGCGCGGCATGGCCGTCCAGCAGGAGATCGCCGAGCTGGTCCACCACATGCGCGACGTGCGCCAGCCGATCATCGCAGCCATCAACGGCGCAGCCGCAGGCGGCGGGTTTGCCATCGCCTGCGCCTCCGACGTTCGCTACTGCGGCGAGACCGCCAAGTTCGGCACCGCCTTTGTGCGCCTGGGCATCTCGGGCTGCGACATCGGCGTGAGCTGGATGCTGCCCCGCCTCATCGGCGCCTCCCGGGCGTGGGAGCTGCTGCTCACCGGCCGGGTCATCGACGCCGCCGAAGCCGACCGCATCGGGCTCGTCAGCGCCGTCGTCCCAGACGACGACCTCATGGACACCTGCCTCGGCGTCGCCGCCGAGATCGCGGCCAACAGCCCCTTCGGCGTGTGGATGACCAAGGAAGTGATGTGGTCGAACCTCGAGATCGGCAGCCTGCGCGCCGGCATCGACCTCGAGAACCGCACGCAGATCATGTCCTCGCTCACCGAGGACAGCAAAGAGGCCATGGCGTCGTTCCTGGAACGCCGCCAGGTCAAGTGGTCCAACCGCTGACCGCAGTAGCCAGCCAGCAACAGGCTCGACCGGCCCGGCGCTGGGCTAGCTGACGGGCTGCGCTGGGCTAGCCAGCAGGCTATTTCGGGCTAGCCGGCGGGCTGGGGTACCTGGTCGGGCTTGAACTCGAACAGGTACGGATCGAGCGACTCCTGCGCGGCGATCCGCCACTTGTGCCAGTAGCCACCGCCGTAGTACGCCAAGCTGCCCGGCTCGGCGTCGCCGTGACCGTTGTAATACGACAGGCAGTCGCGCAGCGGGGCGGTGGTGATGTCGGCTACCCGGCAGTGCTCGGCGTAGTTCACCTCTGAGTCGGCGGTGATGTCCACCACGTTCCACGCCTTGTCGCGCATCTCGGTGAGCATCCAGACGATGTAGTCGCCGTGGGTGTCGATGGCGTCGGTGAAGTTGAAGCTGCCGCCGCCTCCCTGCGGGCCCGAAACGATGAACAGGTTCGGGAAGCCGTGGCTGTGCAGTCCGAGGAACGTCCGGGTGCCCTCGGTCTGCCACTTCTCGCTCAGCGTCACACCGTCGCGGCCCGAGATCATGTTGAACGTCGAGGTCGCCATCCACTGGAACCCGGTGGCGTAGATCAGCACGTCCAACGGGTGCTCGATGCCCTCATGCACCACGCCCCGCTCGTTGATCTCCTGCACGCCCATCGGGGCGGTGTCCACCAGGTGCACATGGGGCATGTTGAACGTGGGCAGGTACTCGTCGTGGAATGTGGGCCG
>JAJEIW010000293.1 GCA_022828045.1 Acidimicrobiia bacterium
GGGTCCACCGGTGGAACACCGACCGCATCCACGGCTACCTCGACGACCACTCACCCGACCAATTCGAAGCGGCCTACGCTGCCGCCAACACAAAGACAGAAAACCAAAACATTCAGCCTGCGCAAAACCCAGAGTGAATCACATCGGATGATCCGCCCCGATCAGATCCTCCGTCGACAAAGACGACAACATCGCCGTCAGGGCATCAACAGTTCCCCGCATCCCCACAGCATCTCGCGCCCGCACCCACAACGCGAGCACCAAACCCGGACTTTTTCAGCAGCCTGCTAGAAGCGCACTTGCCCGAGCGAGCTGGCCCGCAGCATCTCAGCCAATCCATCGAGCGGCCTATGAGTCAGCGGAGGCTCTAGCACAGGCAGCGGCGCTATCGGCGTCGGCTCTAGCTCGATGACATCGAGGCCGTCGCTGTCGAGCCTGCCCGTGTCGTGAGCGGGCAGGCTCGCATCCGCGTGGTTCGTGCTGCTGATCTCGTAGCACTCATACGGCCATCGCTCGCTGCTGAGCACGTTCGTAGGATCGAGCGTCACCCGCGGCACGGCTAGCCATCGATCAAGCTCAGAGGCTCGCAGCCGCCAGCACGCTCGTCTAGCTCTGCGAGCGCCAGAGCACGCTCAGCGCTCGGATTCGAGGGATCGCAGGCACTCGACAGCGGAGCGCCGTTGTCGGCATGAGTGAAGCGCAGCCGTCGCTCGTGGCTCTTGTCATCGTGCCAGCGGTAATGCGCTGCCATGTCTTCCCAAGCACTCTCACGGGTGCCTCGCGCTGTGTCTCGCCAACCGCAGCCGTAGGCATCGCGCAGCCGCTCATATGAGCGGCTGCCGTCGCTCTCTGGTACTTCGACGCCACCGCCACAGTCTCGGGTCAGCACGTCCACGCACTCGCTCATCGAGCCTTGCTCCGATAGTCGGCAGCTTCGCTGTCGAGCCTGCCTGGCTCAGCGAGCATCGCCGCTAGATGGGGGTCGAAGCCGTGGGTTAGCGTCGGCGGCCATGACGACAACTGATGTGGTGGTGACGGGGCTGCGATTCGGGGAGGGTCCGCGCTGGCGCGGCGACCGCCTCTGGTACTCGGACTTCTACCGGCACGGCATCTTCACGGTCACGCCGGACGGCAACGAGGAGCTGATCCATACGGTGCCCACGCAGCCGTCGGGGCTGGGCTGGTTGCCCGACGGGGATCTGCTGTTCGTCTCGATGCTCGACCGTCAGCTTCGCCGGCTCGACGCCGACGGCAACGAGTCGCTGCACGCCGACCTGTCGGGCATCGCCGGCGGGCCGTGCAACGACATGGTGGTTGCCGCCGACGGCACGGCGTACGTCGGCAACTTCGGGTTCGACGACAGTGCAGGGGAGACGTTCGCCCAGGCGACCTTGGCGATCGTGAGCCCTGACGGGACAGCGCGGCCCGGGCCCGACGGGTTCGACTTTCCCAACGGCACCGTCATCGACCCCAGCGGGCGCCACATGGTCGTCGCGGAGAGCTACGGACGCCGGATGACCGCGTTCGACATCGACCCCGACGGCTCGCTGAGCGGCCGGCGGACGTTCGCCGATCTGGGCGAGCGGGTGCCCGACGGCATCTGCCTGGACGAAGCCGGCGGCATCTGGGTAGCCGACCCGCTCAATGCGAGCTGCTTCCGGGTGGTCGACGGCGGCGAGGTCACCGATGTCATCGAGCTGCAGCTGAACTGCTTCGCCTGCATGCTCGGCGACGACGACCGCCGCACCCTCTACATGGTCACCGCACCAACATCGCGCCCGCCCGACGCCGCCCCCGCCCTCGGCCGCATCGAGACCGTCCGGGTCGACACTCCCGGCGCCGGCCTGCCCTAGCCCTCACCGGCTGGAGCTGGCGGTGCCGGAGCAACCGCCAAGTGCGCCTGGACAAGCTAATGCATTAGCTGCCTAATATGTTAGCTAACTAATATGTTAGGTAGCTGGTGTGCTAGAGTGCTGGCGTTCAGCTCTTGCGGAGGCCGCACGGCATGGCGATGGACCAACTTGTCAACCGTGAGGCTGAAGCCGCTGCCCTGCACCGGCTGGCCGACGCTGGTGGCCGATCACTCGCGCTCGTGCGAGGCCGGCGGCGTGTCGGCAAGACGTACCTGCTGTCACAGCTTTGGGACTCGCGCCGAGCCATGTACTTCGTGGCATCCGCCACAGCACCCGAGATCAACCGTCAGGTGCTCGTGCAGACCGCGGCACGCTGGGCCGGTGTCGGCTTGCGGCCCGAGGACCATCCCACCTGGCGGCTGGTCTTCCGTTCGCTGCTCGCACTGCGCCCGGACGAGCAGATCGTCATCATCCTCGACGAGTTCCAGTATCTCGCCGCCGGCGACGACGGGCTGCGTGAGGTCGCCTCAGAGCTGAACGCCGTCTGGGAGAGCGAGATTCAACGGCGCGCGGGCGTGCTGGTGGTGCTGTGCGGATCGGCAGTGCGAACGCTTGCAGCACTCGAGCAGGGCGGCTCGCCGCTGTACGGCCGGCTCGACGCCTCGCTGGTGGTCGCGCCATTCGACTACTACGACAGCGCACAGATGCTGAGCGGTTATTCGCCGCGCGAGCGCACCGCCCTCTACGCCGCCTTGGGAGGCCTGCCGGCCAATCTCGCGGCAGTGGAACCCGATGACAGTGCGGCGCGCAACATCGTCAGGCTGGCGCTGGCGCCCGACGGCTTGGTGCACACTCGCATCCGAACCCAGCTCGACCAGGAGGAGGGCCTGCGGCAGACACAGCAGTACCGAGCGGTGCTCGCCAGCATCGGACTCGGTGCGCGCACGGTCGGCGAGATCGCATCCAAGATGGGCCGCAGCGCCGATTCGCCGCTCAAGCGCTTGGTGGATCAGCTCGAAGACATGGCGTACTTGACCTCCGAGCTGAACTTCGAAGAGTCGCGGACACGCGGCCTGCGCTACCGGCTGGCCGACCCTGCTGCTCGCTTTCATTACCGCATTGCGCTGCCGGCCGAATCGGCTGCGGTGGCTTTCGGGGCCGAACACGTGTGGCACACCCAGATCGAGCCCGAGATGTTTCCCGCCTACGTAGGCCGCCACGTCTTCGAAGACATGGCACGGCAGGCCTACATCCGCTGGGCCGTCGAGGCAGGTCTGCCGCTGGTGCCCGAGTGGCAGCGATGGCAGGGCACCGACCGGACCGGCGTGGGCATCGACATCGACATGGTCGGCCGCACGCTCGAAGGCAGCCTGGTGACCGGCTCGGTCAAGTTCCGCACGCGACAGGCGACTGCGCGCACCTATCTTGAGCACGACGAGGCGCTGAGACGCTTGGCTGCGAGCGGGCGAAGCTGGGCACGTGAGGCACTGCAGCCCTCATCGCCCTATTTCTTCCTGTCTGCTGGCGGGTTCGCAGCGTCGTTCCATGAGGCTTGCGACCCGGGCCGCGAGGTCATTGCCTGGACCTTGCGCGACCTCTTCGACCGGTAGCAGGCGGCAGTTCGTTCGCGGATCGGGATCGGTTGGGAAGTCAGGTGTCTGTGGCGGTGAGGCGGCGCAGGTGGCCTGCGCGGATGTCGGCGGTCTGGCCCTGGACGAGCAGGAACAGCGCCTCTCGGGCGAGGCGCTGCGCGTGATGGGCGAGCGTGATCGCTCTGCCGCCGACCGATGAGACGAGCGCGCTCGTCGCCCGGATGCCCACGTAACCGACTTGCGCACGGCGATCCGGCATCTCGTCGACCTCGGCCGCGTAGAGCGCGCTGCGGGCCGCGTCCAGCTCTGCATCCAGTGGCGAGGGCCCGAGCAGCTTGAGTGCGCGGGATGCGACGCCCAGCATGAGGGCACCGTTGGTTCGGAGACCTTGGCGGTAGAACGACAGCCAGTCGCTGTAGTCGATGACTTCCACCACTTCGTCGTCGCCGACGGCGTGCCCGTCGAAGTGCAGCTCCACCGTTACCGACGAGTCCACCGCGGCAAGCCGCAGCCTGCGCGATGTCAGCGTGCGTGCCTCGGCGGCCGGGATGAGCATCCACACGAGCCGATCTGCCTCGTGAGCGGCAACCAGCACTGCGTCGATGTGACCCCAACCGGTGACGAACGGCGCGACGCCACGCAGTACCCAGCCGGCGCCGGAACGCTCGGCGAACAGGCACGGCTCGGGACGCAGCACATGTGCGAACGCCACACCGCTGCGACGCTCGCCGGTGGCAAGCGCGCGGGCCCACTGTTCATGCAGCGGTGACCCGGCCGGCATCCGAGCGGCATTGGCCGAGCCGCCCCCGTGCTGCGCCCACACGAACGCAGTCGTGAGGCAGCCGCCGGCCAGCGCTTCGAGAATTGGCAGCCGCTCACGCTCGTCGAAGCCGCAACCGCCCACGTCGGTCGGCGTCCACAGCCCGTAGAGGCCGGCGTCGCAGAACAGGTCCAGGTTGTGCTCGGGAACCTCACCTGATGCGTCCACGTCCAAGGCGCGCTCGAATAGCAACTCATCGGCCAGCTGCTGAGCGGCGCGCTGCAGCGCGATGGGATCGGGCGGGGGACCAGCGTTCACGGCGGTCAAGGATGCACGCGCGGTGACGTCGCCGCGCCCCAAGGCATTCAGACGCCGGACTCGGCCTCCGCTGGTGTGCGCCACATGAGTGCGTTGCGGCGCATGATGGCGACCATCGTGTCGTCTTGGTTGTAGGCACGATGCTCGAACAGGATGATGCCCTGGTCGGGCTCGCTCTTGGACGGGCGTGCCGAGACCACTTCGCTCTCCACCCGCAGCGTGTCGCCGTGGAAGACGGGTGCAGGGAAGTCCATCCGCTCGAAGCCGAGGTTCGCCACGGTGGTGCCGTGGGTGGTCTCGTGCACCGAGATGCCGACCACCACAGCGGCCGTGAACATCGAGTTCACGAGCGGCTTGCCGAACTGGGTCTCGGTGCGGGCGTACTCAAAGTCGAGATGCAGGGCAGCGGGGTTCATGGTCATGGTGGTGAACATGACGTTGTCGGCTTCGGTGATGGTGCGGCGCAGTCGATGATGGATCACCAGACCCGGCGTCAGTTCCTCAAACCATCTGCCGCCGTGTGGGCGGGGTGCATCGCTCATCAGGCAGCTCCTCCTGCAACATCGGCTGTGTCTGATTGGCCGACACCGAGAGCATCGGCCCAAGGCACCTCGCAAGCTTGGTCGAGATCGATCTCGGCGTGGACCACCGGATTCTGGTGCGGGCCGGCGCACCACGACGGCATCACCATCGTGTACAGACCCGAGCCGCCCGCCTGGAACACCACGATCCTGCTCGGGTCTTTCAGGATCGGGACCAGCTCATCAGGCGGGCCATCCCGGTCGAGGTAGAAGGCCGACCCGACATGGGCGAGCGTGGCCGCGGTATTGGTTGCGCGGGCAGCCAGCTCGGCCTGAATGTCTTCGCGGGTCAGCCCGGCGCGAGCCAACACCGTCGTGTGATCGGGATTCATGATTACGGTGACGGCACCGTGCCGCAGGTGGGCGTTGTTGCTGCCCGGGTTGGCCATGACCGCAGCGATCACGTTCAGCAGGCGACTGGCCGACTCGGGATCGTCCGCATCGCCGGTGAAGATCGTCGAGTGCGGTGCCTCGGCGCCGACGACGACCACAGCGCTGTCATCTTCGGCGTAGCCGTAGGCGGTGTGCAGCGGCGCGAACGGGCTGTTCTCGGTGTCCTCGGCGAGGCAGTAGGTGAACTTGCCGGGATGGCCGTGCAGCGCCATGTCGGACACGCCGGGCCGGGCGCCGCCGATGTTCATCATCGCCAGCCGCAGCGCCCGGCCGATCGACGCATTGGCCCGATGGCCGGGCCCGAGCGCCCCGAATCCCGACGCCACCTCGCCGCACTGGTGCCGTGCCGGCCCGCACACCACGATGAGCGGCGCGGTGCAGTGGGTGGTGCTCTGCATCTCGGTGAGATCGAATTCGGGCTGGCACACCGCGCGCACGGCGGCCACTACGACGGGAATGTGATCGGGCAGGCAGCCGGCCATCACCGCAGCCGTAGCCACCTTCTCCACACTGGCCACGCCGTGCGCGGGTCCCATGACGCCCAATTCGAGATCGGGGTCAAGGCCAGAGGCGAGCGCCATCATGGCCACTCGTTCGGGCGTAGGGATGACGACCGGCAGGCCGTCGGTGAGCCCGAGCGCGTGGAGCTGCTCGAGAGCGTCGGCCTCGCTGCGGGCCTCCAGCAGTGTCACGGCCTATTCGAATTCGACACAGTCAGTTGGAGGCGGCGCCGGTCAGGATCGAGATGATCTGCGGCGCGATGTCGGCGGCCACCTTGGCCATGTTGTCCTCGCCGCTGCCGGCGACAGGGTGCGGCAGGCGGATGCGGGGGACCGTCGGCATGCCGGTGGCGTTGGCCACAAAGTCGCCTTGGGGCCAGAACGCGTCGGTGACGAGTGCGATGGACGGGATGCCCGCTCGGGCGGTGGTGATGCTGTCACGCACGGTGCCAGATGTGCAGCTGCCTCAATGGCCG
>JAJEIW010000023.1 GCA_022828045.1 Acidimicrobiia bacterium
CGCCGACATCGGGTCGGCAATCGACGGGACCGCCGCCGACCCGAGCAAGCGTCGACGCGGCCTGCCAGTGCAGGCGACGGTGCGCGACGACGATCGAGTTCAGACGGGCTTGACGTTCTGAGCTTCGTCGCCCTTGCGGCCGGGTCCGATATCGAAGTCGACCTCCTGCCCCGCCTCCAGCGTCCGGTAATTCTCACCGACGATGTTGGAGTAGTGGACAAAGACGTCATCGGCGCCTTCACGGGAGATAAAGCCGAAGCCCTTCTCGCTGTTGAAGAACTTGACTGTTCCGCGCATGCTGTGCCTCTCGAATCTCGGCATCGCTGGCCAAGGAGCGTAAGAGTACGGCGGGAATGCCGCGATCAGGCGGTTGCGTGCGCGCCGGGCACGAATTCGGCCAAGAACTCGAGCGTCGCCTCGACGAAGATGTCGTTGCGGTCGCCCGCAACCATGTGTGCCGCGCCGCCCACATTGGCGTAGTGCGCATGCGGCACCGTGTCGAGGAACGACTGAGCGCCTTCCTCTGACAGCACGTCGCTCATGCCGCCGCGCACCAGCAAGGTCGGCAGTGTCAGGTTCTCGGCGGCGGCCTGCTGGCGGGGGATGCGCTCAGCGAAGCTGCGCGGCCGATGCATGAAGGCTGGGTCCCAGTGCCAGCGGTAGCGGCCGTCGGGCCAGAGCCGAACATTCTTGGCGAGCCCGTCAAGGTTGCGCGGGCGCTTGCGATGCGGCTGGTAGTTGGCGATGGCCTCGGCGACCTCTTCGAGCGATGCAAAACCGTCGGTGCCTTGGGCCATGAATTCCCGGATCTTGCGCACGCCGGCTGCTTCGATCTGCGGTGCCGTGTCGACGAGCACCAATGCCAACGCGTTCACGGCGCCCTCGCCGACCGCCGTCAGCGAAGTGCCCCCGCCCATCGAGGCGCCGACCAGCACCGGCCGTTCCCCGAAGTGCTCGGTGACCGCCACCAGGTCGGCCACCGATGCCTCAGTCGTGTAGTCGCCGTCGGGCGCCCAGTCCGAGTCGCCGTGGCCCCGTGCGTCGAGGCACACGGCCCGGTAGCCGCCGTCGGCGAGGGCTTGGCCCGCTCCCTTCCAGGCGTGGCGGGTCTGGCCGCCGCCGTGCTGCAGCAGCACGAGCGGGCCCTCGTCGCCGTAGATGTCAGCGGCAACCGTCACGCCCCCTGACGCTTCGATCATGAGATCCGGGATGAGCGTGTCGGTGATGCGCTCGCCGTGCTCGGAGGGGTGCGAATAGACATCGGCACCGGCTGGTTCCGACGGCACGAAATCGGGCGCGTCAGCGTCTGCGGGATCGAACAGCGGCTTGCGCTGGTCATCGGTCATGCGCGGCCTTTCGTTCGGTCAGGCGCTATGCGCGGCATCGCCGGCTGGCCCTGCCACCGGTGCCCGGGTTGTTCAAGTGGTCCGGGCGCGGCCGTCGGCCTTGGCGGCCGCCTGATCGCGCCGACGGGCCTCGCCGGCTGCGACGAGAGCGGCACGATTCGAGTCGTCCACGCGCATGAAGTGGTTGCGCCAACCGTCGTTGTCGTCGGCGTCCCATACGTAGGGCGTCTGCACGGTCGTGCGCGGCAGCCACGCGCGCTCCAGCAGGTCGAGCGCCGTGCCCACGATGGCGCGTTGCATGCCGACGTCGCCGGGCTTGCCCGTCGGGTTCCCCAAGGGGAAGTCGGTGAACACGAACCGAGCGACGCCGCATTCCTCGACGATGTCGCGGGCGCTGCCGGCCACCACGGTGGGAATGCCGGCTTCTTCCAGGTGTCGAGCGATCAGACCGATCGTCTGGTGGCACACCGGTCAGAGCGGCACCAGGAAGGCAACGTCCACGCCGTCTTCGCGCATCCACTCCTCAATGCGGGGCGAATCGTTGCGCTGGGTGCGGCGATGGCTGTAGTCGGTGGGGATGCCGTAGAAGCGCTCGGACAGCGCACCGATCCGCCCCTCGGTCTCGAACTCGCGCAGCCGGTTGATAGGCAGGTAGGTGTCGAGGTCCTCGGTGTGGGTGTTGTCCTTGTCCCAGAAGAGATCGCTGTTGTACAGGCCGGCGAGGGCATCGTCGCAGCGGGCGGCGTAGGGCTGCTTGGGCCGGGCTGTCGGCACTCCCGCAGGCTCGCGGCCCTTCTCGAAGAACGAGGTGGTGACCAGCCCGACGGTGCACTCCGAGAGCGGCTTCGGCAGCGGAGCGAAGGCCACGTCGTGGCTGTACGCCCATTGGTACGGCTGCGGGTAGCCGTGCGCTGCGTAGTACTCGCGCGACTTGTCGATGTAGCTGAGGTACGAACGGTGCGCCCGCCGCCCATCCGGCTTGCGCCCATTGGTCGTCCGCTGGGGCCGTTCTGTCAACGCCATCGTGTCTCCCGTGCCTGCCTCCGGGCCCGCATGAGGCCCACCGCTGAGCGTCGACTGAGCGGGTCGACGCACCAAGACTGTACGCGCCCCGCCCAGCGGGATGCCCGGTGCCACCTGGCTCACGGCTTCATCCCGCGCTTCCCGCTCGTGCTCGCTGTCGCTTGCGGGCCGCTTCGGTCACGGCTTCGCCGCTTAGCCTGAGCGCCGTGACCGAGGACGATGCCACCCCCGCGAACGAACCTTCCGCCCCACGCGAAGGCTCCGCTTGGGGCGCCGGGGGCCTGACGCTGGGTGGCAGCCTGGCCGAGGCCGTCGAGCAACCGCCGACGGTGTTCGCAGCAGTCGGCGGTCAGCAGTTCTTCGACGATCTGGTGGATCGCTTCTACGACGCAGTCGAGCAGGACGAACTGCTCCGGCCGATGTATCCCGCCGACATGGGACCCTCCCGGCAGCGTCTGGCGGGCTTCCTGGCCCAGTACTGGGGCGGGCCCGCCGACTACAGCGCCAAGCGCGGCCACCCGCGCCTGCGCATGCGACACATGCCCTTCGCCATCGGGCCGGCCGATCGCAACGCCTGGATGCGCCACATGGTTGCCTCGCTCGAAGCGGCACGCCTGCCCGACGGCTCACCGCTCGACCCCGACATCGCTCAGGCCATGTTCGCCCACTTCGACAACGCCGCCACCCACCTCATCAACCAACCCAGCCAGCGGAACGCGGAGTAAGCCATGCGGCGGGCGCGGCGGATGTGGGAGTGCGTGGAGCGGTATCACCAGCTCTGCTACTGGGCGCCGGAGGTGCGCGAGACCGGCGCTGCAGCAGGGTTGAAGGGCTTCTGGATGAACTACTTCGCGACCCGGTCAGCGCCGTTGGGACCCGTGCCGGCGAGCGTCGTGGAATCGCTGTTCTTCTACTACGCACCTGCGCGGGTTCGGCGGGCGATCCCCGATGCCTGGACGTTCTCGACTCCGGAGGACGTGCTGGCCGCGCGCTATGAGGGCATGGACGCCGCCTTGAGGCGCGAGCTGGGCGAGTCGGTCGGCAGCGATTCGATTCGCCGCAGCGCCGAGACCGTGCGGGCTGCCTGCGATGCCGCCGACCCCGTCGGGCGTGTGCTGTTCGCAGGCTGGGCGTCGCTGGACTGGCCCAACGAGCCGCACCTGGCGCTCTGGCACGGCTGCACGCTGCTGCGGGAGTACCGAAGCGGATGCCACTTGATCGCCTTGACAGCGGCCGGTCTGGACGGCTGTGAGTCGGTGGTCTCCCGGGTCGCCGTCGACGAGGCACCCCGTGAGTGGATTCAAGAAGAGGCCGGCTGGACCGAAGCTGAGGCGGCGGACGCGTACGAGCGCCTCCGCAGCCGCGGCTGGGTGGATGCCGACGGGCGGGCCACCGCTGCAGGCTCCACCGGGCGCGCTGAGGTCGAGGCCATGACCGACCGTCTCGACGGCGTCCACTGGGCAGCGATCGGCGACGACGCTGGCGACACTCTGCTGGCCGACATGGCGCCGCTCAACGCCGTGCTGCCGAAGGACGACCAGATCGACTGGCGAGAGCTCTACCCCGCAAACGACGCACTCGGCTCCAAATGGACCCTGACTCGCTAGCGCACATCCGGAATCACCGTCATCGAATCACCCCGAGTTTCGTGGGGGCTCGTGCAAGCGCTCTCCGAACTACGAGACACCTTTGAACCTGTTCTCGAACGGATGACACACTGAGGAACTCGGACGGGACCAGCGCTTTCGGTCGGATCCCCAGAGGCGCACTCAAAGGCGGGAGTCAGGGAAGGTCGAAAAAGAGCGCGGTGATCTCGCGTATCTGGGCGAGCGCGACGTCGCCGACATCACCTGCGTCAAATGTCATCCGAGGTCGGCTTCAAGCCAAATCCGCTCTTCGTCCGAGAGTTCCTGACGTAACTCGATGCCCATTCGCTCCTGGCGGAGCCGTTTCACCGCCAGCGCCACGGTCTCCCCTATGGTCAGGGACAACACTTGTGCCAACTGGCAGACGTTCTGGTGCGTTTGCGCATCAACCCGGACGCTGGTGCCAGCCACGACGGCATTCTTCTAATGGGGCAAGAAGACGCGTCAGCCGGGAATGCCGACCATCTGTGACGTAGTGTGCATGTTCACCAAGCGGTCGAAGGCGACGAATTCGCTGAAGCCGTCTTCGGTGATGGTCGCCCGGTAGTCGTCCCAGCCCTGCGGATCGCGGAAGTACAGCTCCGCCATGCCCAAGTAGGACTCATTGGCGGGATCCTGGCTGTGGTTCACCACGTAGCGCAGGCCGCCGATCTCGCCCATGACCCCTCGCACGTTGGGTGCATGCGCTTCCAGCCAGTGCCGAAAGGCAGCGTCGTAGTCGATCCCGTCCCGGGCGGGCACCAGGAACGACACCTTGAAGAAACCCGACCGCGTCGCCGGGAACGGCTCATTGAGGGTGTTCGGCACGACAGGCAGTTCGCCGTCGATCACCACGTACTCGGTGGTTGCCCACCCCACGTACGGCTCAGCCTTCTGCTGAAACGTGTCTCGGGGCACCGTGCCGTGCGGCTCGGGCGGGTTCGGGATGACCCGGTCGAACCAGAGCTGCGCCATGCCGTCCCAAGGCACGTCTTTGCCGGGCCGCTGATCGAACAGCGTCGCGATGTACTTCGTGGCGTGGATCTTGCCCTCGGCGGCTGCTTGCGCCTGGCCGACGATCACGTCGGGCATGTGATTCTTGAACCAGTTCGCGACCAACTCGTCACGGGTGGATTCGGGCCGACGCTTGATGAGGAAGATCATCTTGGCGCCGGGTGTTGCTGCAATGGCCGATGACATCGGTGCCTCCCGGGCTGCGATCCGCGGGCGGATGCCGCCCTGCGTGCCGCGATCCTGCCACTTGGCCCCAGCCGCCGCAGCGCTGCCCAGCGGAAGCAGCGTCAGGGGCCGAGGGCCGCGACCGGCACCACCGACACGCCGTCCGCACGCCGGTAGGCATACCCGGTAGCGGTGACGACGATGAGACTGCCAGGCTCACCGACACGATCGCTATCGACGCGCTCACGCAGCCGCAGCAGGCTTCGTGCCGCGGACTCGATGGCACTTTCGCCGCCGAGCTTCACCTCCACCGCTATCCAACTGCCGTCGGGGTGCTCGACGATGGCGTCGGCTTCGAGGCCCGTGTTGTCGCGGTAGTGGAACACCGACGCCCGCAACGGCTCGGCATGGATGCGCAGGTCCCTCACCACAAGCGACTCGAACAGCAGGCCCAGCAATTCCATGTCGCGCCCCAGTCGGGCCGGCCCGGTGCCGAGCGCGGCAACAGCCAAGGAAGGGTCCACGAAGTGGCGCTTGGGCGACGTGCGCAGGCGCGAGCGCGACCGCAGGCTGACCGACCAGTGGCGCTGCTCTTCCACCACGAAGAGACGCTGCAACGATCTGAGATACGCCGCAACGGTCTCGGCGCAGATCGTCTCGCCGACTTCGGCCACGTCGGCACGCAGCGTCTCCAGCCTCGCCTCGGTGGCCACGTTGCGGGCCAGCGAGACCAGCAATTGACGCATCCGAACGGGGTCGTGGCGAGGCCCTTCGAGGCTGGCGATGTCAGTGCGGCAGATCTCTTCGATCTGGTCGCGGGCGTAATCGATGGCCACGTCGAGGTCGGCGGCTGCGGTGGCAGGCCACCCGCCTCGACAGATCATCTCGATGATGTCCGCGATGGCAACCGCCGGCCGGCCTGCGCCCACGTCGGTCGGTCCAGCCAGCAGTGCCTCCAGCGACGCTTCGCCGGACGAGTGGCCGAGTTCGAACAGCGACAGCGGGCGCAGCCGGAAACGCGAGACTCGCCCTACGCCCGAGTGTCGGGTCCGATCGTCGGGAGGAATCGCGGAACCGGTCAGGATGAAATGGCCGACGCCGCCCAGGTCGTCGCTGCGGCGTCGTGCCTGGTTCCAGATTCCGGGTGCGAACTGCCACTCGTCGAGCAGGACGGGTCCCGGCAGGTCGAGGATTGCCGAAGGGTTCAGTTCGGCCGCTGTGCGCGCCGCGCTGTCTACGTCGAACTGCACCACGCTCGCAGCTTGGCGCCGGGCCAATTCGGTCTTGCCGCAAGCACGCGTGCCTTCGATTACCACCATCGGCGCGGAGCGCAGACGGCGGGAGAGCATGTCGTCACCGATGCGCGAGATGTAGTCCACGACAACCGTACTAGCAGGCTGATTCGGACTTTGCAACATCTTTGTCTCGGACATTGCAGCACTACTGGTCTGGATTCTGCAATAGATCGGCTTCGGCGATTGCAAGAGTTGTAGCGCTGCAGGCGCACCATGCCGCATCTCAAGCGGGTCGTGAGCGGTGATGCGGCAGCGCCGCCGCTGCCGGCGCAGCGGGCCGGCTGGGCTAGGCGGCGAGTTCGGCGGTGAGGGCTTCGGCCAGACGGCGGTAATCGTCGGGCTGGTTGTAGAGGTGCGCCGAGATGCGCAGGACGCGGTCGGGCGGCGACGGCCAAGTGAACACCGGCGCCTCGATGCGATGGCGATCGCGCAGCGCCGCCATGAGCGGGTCGAAGATCGCCGAGCCCGAGTTGCCTGCCGGCGGCAGCGGCACGCTGGCGATGGCGCCGATCATGTCGTCGGGCGCAGGGGCGTCGATGCCGAGCGCTTCCATGAGCATGTCGCGACCGGCCAGGCAGAGCTCGCGGATTGCCTCCTTTACCCCCGCCCAGCCGTCGGGATGCATGGCCCCGACTGCGGCCAGAGCATCGGCGATGGTCAGCCAGGCGGTCGGATCATGGGTGCCTGTCCAGTCGAACTGGGCATGCAGATGCCCGCCGTCGGACGGCCAGCCGCCGTTGTAGCCGTGGCTGATGACCGCATGGTGCACGTCGTCTCGCCGGTCGGGCCGCACCCACAGGAACGCGGCGCCCTTGGCCGAGCACATCCACTTGTGGCAGTTCGCGGTGACGTAGGACGCGCCCAACGCCGTCACATCGAAGTCGATCATGCCGGGCGCATGGGCCGCGTCCACGAGCACCCGCACATCGGGCTCGAGCCGCGCCACCAACTCGTCCACCGGCATGACGAGGCCCGTCGCCGAGGTGACCGCGTCGATGAGCAGGATGCGCGTGCTGTCAGTGACGGCACGCAGCACGGCGTCGACCACCTCGCTGCGGTCGCTGAGCGGAAACGGCACTGCTGCGGTGGTGACCACGGCGCCGGCACGGCACGCCGACACGACCGCTGCATTGGCGCACGCGTTGTACTCGTGATCGGTGACGAGGATCTCGTCACCGGGCGACAGGCTCGGCTCCAGCGAGCGGAGCACCGAGTTCACGCCCGTCGTGGCATTCGTGACGAACACGAGTCCTGCGGGGTCGGCACCGACGAACTGCGCCACAGCCCGCCGCGTGTCGTCCAGCCGCTCCTGGTACTCGCCCTCGAGGAAGAACCGGGTCGGGTTGGCCTCCATGCGGGTGCGGATGGCCTGCTGCGCGTCGAGCACGCTCGCAGGGGTCGCGCCGAACGAGCCGTGATTGAGATGCAGCACTTCTGGGTCCAACAGCCATGCAGTCACGCAGCGCACGCTACGGCGCGCTCCGGGCCGATTTCCACCCGGTCTGGACATCGCCGGTAACTTCCGCAGCGACATGCAGCAGCCGATCACCGTCGCCGACTGCGTCGCCACCAACGCCCGGTCGTTTCCGGACCGGTGTGCGATCGAGGTGCTCGACCCCCGCACGACGGGAGACGTAGAGCCGGTCGAGTCGTGGACGTACGGCGCGCTCTGGGGCCGCACCGAGGCCTTGGCAGATGCGCTGGGTCCCGTGTCCGCAGGCGCTCACGGGCCGATGGCCGGACTCCTGCTGCCGAACGGCGCCGACCACGCTGCCGCCTACCTCGCCTGCCAGCTCGTCGGCGCTGCTGCAGTGCCGGTCAACAGCCGGCTCGCCGAGCCGGAGATCCGCTACGTGCTGGAGGACTCGGGTGCCTCGGTGCTGCTCTCGGCCGAGCCATTCATCGACATCGCTCGCCGGGTCACTGCCGACCTCGGCATCAAGCTGATCGACACTGCCGAGATTCCCGCCTCAGCACCGATGAGGTGGTCACGGCCGATCGGTCCGTACGCCGACAGTGATCGCCGCGGTGGCCGGCTGGTGCCGAGCACTGCGCCCACCGAGGTCACCACCGACCAACGCGCAGCGATGATTGCGTACACGTCGGGCACGACCGGCTTTCCCAAAGGAAGCATCAATTCCAACGCGGGCTTCCTGACGCGCCTGATGCACTGGAGCTGGACATTTGGGTTGACCGCCCGCGAGGTCGTGTCGACGCCGGGCCCGATGTTCCACCTGTCGTACGGCGGGCTGACGTTGGCGCAGCTGGTGGCCGGCGGGCGCGCCCGTGTCATGACTGCGTTCGAGCCGCACGCGGCCCTCACCGAGTACGCCCACCACAGCACTTGGGCATTCCTCGTGCCCTCGATGACCGCTGCCATTGCCGAGGCTTGGCGGGAGGCTGGACGGCCGCCGCTGGGAGCGTTGCGGTACCTGCTGTCCGCAGGTGCACCCGGGCCGATGTCCTTGCTCGACGAGGCGTTCGACATCTTCCCGAATGCGGAGATCACCGACGGCTACGGATGGACCGAAGCCGGCTGGGTGACCTACGACATCAAGGACCGCTCGGCGCTCGTGCCCCATTGTGTGGGAGGGCCGACGCCGGGCTCGGTCGTGAAGGTGGTTGACCCTGAGACCTGTGAAGAGGTTCCCGACGGCGTTGCCGGGGAAGTGGTCGCCATGTCGGTGGTGCCCTTCGAGGGCTACCTGGGACGACCCGAAGCGACGGTGGCGGCGCACACCCCCGATGGACTCGCCCGTTCGGGCGACATGGGCATCATGGCTGCCGACGGCCGGTCGGCGATTGTGGACCGGGTCAAGGACATGATCATCAGCGGCGGGGAGAACGTGTACTGCGCCGAGGTGGAGCGCGTCCTCGTCGAACATCGGGATATTGCCGAGGCGGCCGTGGTCGGACTGCCTGACGAGCGCTGGGGCGAGCGAGTCGTCGCGGCCGTGGTGCCTCACGAGGGCAGCCGGCCCGAACCGGATGAGGTGATTGCCTTCGTGCGCGACCGGCTCGCCCACTACAAGTGCCCACGGGAGTTGATGGTCGTCGGCGATCTGCCCCGCAATGCCATGGGCAAGGTGCTCAAGCCGCTTCTCGCCCAGCAATTCGGCCCGAACGCACAGACATCGTCCAACAGCGCCTGATACTCACCCCGAAGCACAGATTCGTACGGAGGGCCTCCGGGCGGTACGGCTATGCCGACTCGGGTGAAGCCATGGCACGAGGAAGTCAACGGCGAACTCGTGCTGGGTGTGCCAGACGATGACTTCGCTGACGTAGACACCGCCACTCGGCACGTTCTCGTCGAACATGAAGTCGGGATCGTTCGGCATGCGACGCAGCGCTGCCCGTGTTCCATGGAGTTCAATCAGCGTCGGCAGCCCGCTCAAGCAGGCTACGCACGAGCGATGTCGCACCTCGGCCGTTCACTCTCAGCAGCTTGTCGCCCGGTCCTGCTACTGCTTCCAGCGCTGCGACGGCCGCGTGTTTCGCGTGACTGGTTTGCACAACGACCACATCGCAGTTGCGAGCCATGGCTTCGAGTCGGTCACTGTTGACGTGCTCGTGCGCGAGCGTGACGTCGGTACCCGGCCACTGCTCCTCAATCCACTGCTGCGCCCGCCTTGCCGCCGATTCCGCCAGTGAGTAGATGCCGACACGGCGGAATGGATGCCCGCGCCGACGACTCTCGCCGTTGTCGGGATCGGGCCGCGGCACAGGGAAGTCGAGCCCCGCCGCGATGAACAGCTTTGTCAGCAGAATCGCCTGGGTTCCCGTCAACCGGTCGACCCACTGCACGGCAGCGCTGTGCGCAGCCGCCAACAGCATGTGCCGAGGGTTCTCGTCCGGCACGCTCGAGAAGAGCAGGACGTCCAGTGCTTCGATCAGCCAGTCAGCCTCGCGGCTCCCGAGGCCTGACAGCACCCCGCGTAGCGCCGCCGCCAGTTCGGCAAACTCGCTTGCCGAGCAGCCGGCACGCAGAATCTCTTCTGCCAGCCGGAGTCCTGCATACCGTTCGCTACGCCCACCGTCGCCCTCCAGCATTACTTCCAGAACTGTGACAGCAGGCCCTACGGCGCCCGGGAGCAGGCCATCCGGTTCACAGAGCCACTCGACCAGAATCGGAAGGCCGTTACGGGTTCGGCCCCGCTGTTCGCCTGCAAGGGCGTCCATCAGTGCCAGTACCACATCCTCGGCCCCGCCGTCGTCCAGCACGGAGGCTCGGTCCCAGCCAGTAGCCCATTCACGGAGCACGTCAGGCCGATCGGGCCAGTCGCCTGTCAGCCAGTCGTGCCAGCCACGAGGCACATGCCGGCCCGCATTGGTATCAACCAGTTGCTGATACAGGTTCCGCTCTACAGCACGGTCAAGCAGCAGGTGTCGCGCCTCGTCGTCCATCCCGTCCACCAGCGCGACAGCTTGTGTCGCCGACTGCGCATCTCCCAGATTGAACGCGGCATGCAGGACCGAGACCGCATCCTTGTCGTTCAGAGATGCCCCGGCAGCAAGATCCAATGCAGCCTCGAAGTCACCATGCTGGTAAAGCCCCGCAATCGTCGCCTGGGCCGGTGTGGACCCGACACTGCGTAGACGAGCCAACACTGCTGCGACGACGGGATCGGCATTCCACTCCGTCTCCAACGCCTGGCACACGGCATGTCGGGGTTCTGCCGCCAGCGACTCAGACAACGCCAAGCAACGCGCTGCGGCCACCGAGTCGACCTGGCTGGGGTGCGAGACAAGCCCTGGCCATTCGTCCTCGACAACGCCGGCGACCGTCGCCCAATCCACCACGGTTGCCGCGTCGCCGCTCAGCCTTGGGGTAATGAACAGCGCATCGGCGGCCCGCGCCAGGTGCCCTGTAACCGCAGGCGGACGCCGGAACTTCGCAATGTCTTTCAGATCAGGGTCGTCACGCATCTCAAGTGATGAACCGAGCGTCCCGATGAGGTGCACTCTCAGGAACTTCACGTTGGTTGCCGAGAGCAGACTCCGCGTCCTGATCTCGTCAATCGCAGCCTGCGCAGCCGCCCTGTCACGCGCCCCCAAGGCTGCGAAGAAGTCTCGCAATACTCGCCCCGCGGGGCGCGGCACATCCACCCCGCGTTCCGGCGCGGATTGCCACACGTCAAGCATCGAACGGACGTTGGAGCGGGCTTCGCTGCGCCAAGTCGACTCGACATCGATCCTTAGGCACACGCCGTCCGGCGTGGCAAGGCAGGCGACCTCGTCCAGAGCATCGCCGCCGGGCCCCACGCGAATCGCGCAGCTCCCGACCGGTGGCCCAAGCCACGCCTGCACCTCCTCGGTAAGCAACCGACCCTCGCGCGAGTCAGGCGCGAGTCCGTACCAACGGGTCATCCCTGCGGCCATCGCCGGAAGAAGCGTTCGCTTGCCGGCAGCCAACCTCGCTGCGAGCGTCCGCACCAAGCCAGCCGATTCATCGGAGAGCGCAGCGAGATCCACCTCATTGGGTGGCCGGTAGAACGCTGCTACGTCGCTGCTTATGTCCATTGGGGCTCGCCCCAGCGCTGCTTATAGGCGGCGCGCGTGCGAGCGACCGTGTCGGGATCGCGGTTCAGGTGGACCGATTCCTCAAGACGTCGCAGGCCGTTGTAGGTGAGGTTCATCGATCCGCTCAGCAGCACCTCGTCGGCAAGTATTCCCTTCTCGTGCAACTCGGCCGACTCGCAGACTCGCAGCTGTCGCTCGGCCCCGATGCTCTGCGCCCTGCCGCGGATCTGGTCCACGAACTCCAAGTTGTGTGCATCCGGTCGGCACGCCATCACTACCCCGCCGCCCCGGGCCAAGTGGAGCTCAAGCACCTCACCAAGCCGCAGCCATCGCTTGGCCATAGTCGGCACCAGACCGCGGAACCGCCCGGAGCGGTTGTCAATCAACGGGACGTCGGAAATCCATGGCGTAACGATCCACAGCGGCCGGCTGGGCAGCAGCAGTTCCGCCACGAAGAGGCTCGCGAGTGCATCTGCCAGTTCCTCGCGCGACGCGAACGCAGCGGTTCTCATGCTCCTGACGGTCATTGCTGCGCCTCCCGCAGGTCCACCATCAGCCGCACACCGGCGGCCGAGCGCTCGACTCCCACCACGCGCGGATAGAACTCGAGCACGCCGACCACCGTCGGCGCAGCCATCAACTGACCGATGGCCTGCGACGCACCTTGATCGTCGGCACAGTGCACCACGGCTGCGCCTAGCTTCCGCAGGTGGCCATCCAGCCGATCCCGCCATGATTCCTCGTCGAAATCGACTGCTGGTGGCGGTACCACCACCAAATGCTCCACCAGCAGACGCTCGGTCGAAGGCAGTTCCACGTAAGGGCTGTACGCCGCGAGGCTGGCTGAGCGAAGCCGTCCACCGCGCGGCCACAACAGCCCCACCAACTGGCCGACGGCCCAGTCGTCGCCATCGGAGCCTCCGGTGACAATCGCAGCGAGCGCGACTCGAACGTTGCGCTGCTGAGCCGCCAAGAAGGCGAATACTCGCAGCTCGATCTCGATCCCGAGGTCCGACTCAAGACCATCCCACCTCTCCAGAAGGTCCGTGCACAGGCGTTCCACTGCCTCGTCACTGCCGGGGCGCAGTAGCCGCGTTGCCAGCGCCCCTAGGGTCGACTGGTCGACATCGATGCCGTGCGCGAAGAGCGCCGACCGCAGACGTGCCCATGCCTCAGTCACCGACCGGAGACCGTCGGCGCTGCGGACGCTGCCAATCTCCTCTCGGAACCCGCCTCGGCGCCGTTCTTCGAGAAAGAGCCGCAGGTTCGAGTCCACGCGCTCACCTTCACTCGGCCCGAGGATGCTCGAGACCACCGCCCAGAAGCTGCGCGGGTCCTCGTTGATGCGATCCACCACCGCTTCGATGACCCCAGTGCCGCCGGGCTGATCCTCGGAGATGGTGATCTCGGCAATCGGTTCATCGGCCCGCCCCGACTCAAGGTCCAGATCAGGCCGCAGGTCTTCCACATCGAGGTCTGGGCATGTCGCCTGCATCGCTTCGATGAGTCCGGCAGCCACTGTGGATGCGAACCGGCCCTGTACCCAAGTCAGAGCGGTGGCAGGCACCGGTCGAGCGAGCGCTGCGAGGTGTTGGCACAGTCGTGCCAGCAGCTCGGCATCATCGAGCGCCGATTCGACATCGGCGACCAAGCGCGGCGCATTGTCCACCGAATCAGTGCCGTTCTCAGTCCAGCCTGCGGCTGATTCGTCATCGGAATCCGAGTACTCCGGGGCATAGACAGCGCCGAATACCGAACGCGCCGCTTCTGCCATCGATGATCGAAGTTGCTGCGCCTGTGGCAGGCGAAGCTCGGCCGGGCCACCTCCCGCGCTCGCAGTTACCACCGCTGATACAGCCAACTGCACCAGCCATTTCCGGAGAAACACAGACGGTGCACCGGCAATGATGGCTGGGTCTGTGCATACCAAGTGCTCGAAGTATGCGGTGCGGAGCGCCCGATCAAGCCCAAGGTCGCCGCCATGCGGCATCTCAGATGGCAGCCGAAGCCTCACTCGAACGGCGTCCACATCCATGGCGAACCCGACCGCGGCATCACTGCCGTCGACGGTGACTGAATGCTCAGTGGGAGCAACCTGGGTGGCGTCTCGTCGCTCGACTTCGAATGTGCACCCGTATCGCCAGACGGTCAACGGCGAGCGACCACGGTGAGTATGCGCTTCCACTCGAGTGACATGCTGTGCCCATTGATTCCCTTCGGGCATGTCGAGCACCGCGGGAGTTCCGTGGGCCTGAAATGCCACCTTCCAGTGCCAACGTCCGTAGGCGGTGTCAGGTGTGTTGCCCGCAGGTGCCACCAAAGCGATCTCCCGCGGCTGCACGATCACGTGCTTCACGCCCGGCGCGTCACCCACCTCAAGCCAGTCGTCGCAGAAGTCCTCAACGGCCAATGAGCGTTCCGCGGGGGGAGGCGGCTTGACCCACAGGCGCTGGAAGCGGCCCCGCAGTGCGTAGCGATAACTCACCCGTCCAGGTGCGTGCTCTCGCATCGCCTGCGCGATCGGCACGGTGTCGACCTCGCTTGATTCCCCGTTCTCTTCTCGTCGCCGCAGTTGCACCTCCGGTGTCTGGAGCTTCGAGAACAACGCTTGCGGCAAGAAGTCGTTCATCGGATCGGTCCCTTGCCGGCCGTGCGTGTCGCCAGCGGGATGGAGTGCAGCCTGAAGGCGCCGAATGATCGTGGGCAGCACGGTCGTGACAATCGCGCGGGGGTGATCCCACAGCACCGCTTGCACCTCGACGTCATCCAAGCGCAGGGCGCGGCCCAGTTCTCTGCCCATCTGCTCGATTCGCTCTGGCTTCAGGAGATCGCGTGCCTCGCGAAGCACTCGCTCTGCCTGGCTGGCTTTCGAAGCGCTAGGCCCATGCTTGAGCAGGTTGCGGATGGCCACGCCGCCGCAGGCCATCGACAGATGGTCCAGCAGCCACCAGGTGGCCTGCATCTTGAGGATGACACGGTTTCGCAGCGGCAGACGCACCGACTCAAGTCGAGGGTCGAACAGCGCCTCGTAGGACTCGAAGGCCAGACGGTCCCGTCCGTAGTCCGACAGCACCACGGCAGTCCACGGACGCATTGACGGGTCGCGTCCGGCCCGTCCGCGACGTTGCAGGAACTGTGCACCATCGCGAGGTGCCTTGTGCTGTATCACGGCACCCACTTCAGGGTCGTCGAAACCGACCTCCAGCGACGCCGTCGCCACTACGACATCGCTGTCCTGGTCCACCCCGGAGTCCTGCGAGGTGGTTCGCGCCACCCGCACCAACTTGTCGAGCGTCTTGAGTGCCTCCGCCGCCGACCACATCTGGCCTTCGTCGTAGCGGCCGCCGTCTGCGCCTTCGCTTGATCGCAGCAGCGCCAAGCTGCCGCGAGCCTTGCGGTCAACGCCATTCGCGGTCCAGCCCTCAGCATCGGTCAACTGCGAATACAGGCGATTGACCACATCAAGATGGTCGGTGAAGACGAAAACGCGCGAGCCGAACGCACCCGAACTCGGCTGCCCGGGCGAGTGGTCAAGCATTCGGCGCAGCAGCATCGTGACTTGAATCGTCGTGGACAGCAGCGCTGTCTGCGATGCGGGGTCACCTCGCAGCGCCAACAGGTACTCGCGCCCCGCCTCCTGCATCTGATCCTCGGCCGGGCGCACGACGTGGACATTGCCTGCCTCAGCCCCGATGAGCTCAGAGAAGAAGCCGGCGGGATCGGCCAGCGTGGCCGACAGGCCAACGACATGTCCGGGATCCTCCATCGCTGCAAGCCAGCGCCGGATCAGGTTTGCCACTTGTGCGCCATGGGTGCTGGAGTAGGTGTGCATTTCGTCCAGCAACACGAAATCCGGTGAGCGGCGCGCATCTCCCACGAACAGCTTGCGGCGGCGGGTGTCGCCAAGGTTCCTGTTGACCATCTCCGTGGTGGTGAACAGGATTTCCGGAGGCTGTGATTGAAGTTCGTTGCGAGTGAACACCAGACGTGTCACGTCAGCCGAACACTTGACACAGCGGAGCAAACGGCCCCGCTTGTCCGTCTCGGGCCACACAAGTCCGCCGTCGCAGCCGTCACGGAGGCACTTCAAGAACGGTGCCACCAAGGCGCCCTCGCGAGTTTTCCACTGTCGTCTAGGGTTCCGCCGCGCATCGTCGCGGCCGTCAGGTGTTGCGCCGTAGAGCACCCCGACGTTTATCTGCCCCGCGTCTGACTCATCGAGTGCAGCGATGGTCTCCAAGCATGCGCGCAACTGGTCACGCAGCAACTCCACACGCGGATAGATGGCAACGACGCGCGGCACACCGACGGGTCGAGGGTTGGCAACCATATGTGCGAGTGCGGGCACATAGAACGCCAACGTCTTGCCAGCGCCCGTACCAGCAGCAATACAGGTGCCCCCGCGCCGACCGGCGCGTGCCAAGAGCCCCTCGGCCGCCTCCAGTTGAAATTCCGACGCGTGGCGATTGCCGAAGATCGCCCGGACGACTCGTTCATGCTCAGGCTGCCAATCGTCTGCGAGCCGACCAGCCAGTCGGCTCACAGCGCTGTCCACACTGAGTTCGCGTCTCGGCACCGACCGGGCACGAGACAAGAACCTCAGATCCGACACGAGGCTCGGCGCGTTGCGCCAGTCGCGTCCGTGGAACCACTGTCGCAAACTGGCGGCCAAGCGCACAGTCTCAGCCATGCGCGTGCGATATTGCGTACGGATCATCCCCTGTCCGAACACCAAGCCTGAGCGTTCCAACTCGTCGAGAAGATCCTCGGGATCAACGGAGGGATCGAACTTCTCGAGCAAGTTGAGCAGTTCATCCTCAGCCAGCGATCCGGTCGTCACGCCCCACGACAGCAGCGGCAACTCACTGGCCTCCAGTTCGCCAAGAAGGGCCAACAAGCGCTCACTGGTCATCTGCACTGCCTCATCAGTACCGACGGACCACGAATTCGCCCAGCACGGCCGCCTGTCGCAATGAGATCAGCATTTCCTCAGTCAAGTCTTCCAAGGGAAAGCCGTCCTCGGAAGCCGCTCGTTCGAGCACCATCTGCACTTGGGGCGGCAACTCCGCTTGCGCTCGCTTCAGTTCTTCGAGCAGTGATCGCAGTTCACCGCCGAGTTCCCGTATCCGCACCACGCAAGCCTCAAGGCCATCAGCTTCGAGTCCTGTCTGTATCGATCCGAGATCACGCATCGGGTTCCTGCCGATTGCAGTCTGGATCTGAGACGCAATGCGCCTCGCTCGGGTTACCTTGACCGGAGGCCCGGCCAAGCCCTGCAGGCCGTCCTCGCCGATCAGCGCCGACATATCCTCAAAAGCTGTCTTCCACGCCGATTGTGCCCACCTCGCGAGCCGATCCTCAGTCTTCTCTGTCGATCTGAGCAGGGTCACAGCAGCTTGTTGCTGCACTGCTGCTGCGTTGTACTGCGTCAGTGCGGATCTGAAGCCGCCGACCGCTTTGCGCAGGTGCGTCGCGTTCAACCTCGGCCGTTCATCCAGCCCGAGCACATCGCTCAGCGTCACAAGCATTTTGAGGAAAGCAATACGGTCACGCAGTTGCGACAGCAGTTCCGAAGCCTGGTGCTGCAATTCCAAATGTTGGTCGTCGCGCTGCGAAGTATCAACACGTAGTTTCAGCGAGCCAGCACGCTCATAGATGTTCATCGCGTAACATCGCTAGCGGCATTGAGCAGGCTCGTCAGTTCTTGTTCGATGGCCGCAACGGTCGTCACCAGTCCGTCGGAAGCACCTGCTTCAGTTGATCGTGCAGACAGATTCCTCTCAATGGTGTCCATCATGCCTATCGCTCGCTTGACAAACTGATGTGCGACACTCACGTCTCTCGGCTTCTCGCCGGAGAGGATCTGGATGCGTTTTGTGAAAGTGCACTCGGCATTAATCGCTTTGGTGGTATCGCGAAGTGAACGCAACACTCGGTCGGACCCGGCGTTGAGCGTCCCGATGTCGGCCAAAGTGTCAAGATCCTCGAAGCGACCTGCTCGCAGCGCTGCGGCATGGAGTTCTTTCACTGCTACCGCCTGTTGCTCAAATGTCTGGCCGCCCTCGAGCATTGGCGCGGCACCCTTCACATCGTCGCACAGGCGTTGCCACTCCACCTCGACCGCGCGACTGACTGCGCGAAGAAGGCGGACAACAGCTGCATCCGGTGAAGCCATGTCTTCGCCGTCGAGTCGTTCCACAACTTTCTGGACGTGCGGCAACATTTGATCTGCTCGCAATGCCCGGACCGCACCTGTCGTTCCACGAGATTCGCCAAAATATGCCTCTGCCATTGGCCGCAGCCTCAAGAATTCTTCTTCAGCTTTGGCGACTGCCTCCGCCCACTCGGGCGAACGATGGTCACGATCGGTGAACTCCATCGGTTTGCAAAACATGAGACTCAAGTAATCACTTGGTCGTTGAGCGCCAGCACAGGTGCCGAGCACGAGCGATGCCACCACGAGGCCCTCGACAGCTACGGATGACTCCAGTGCCGCGATGCTGTATAGCGCAGAAGTCGTGCTCTCAGTCCACTCTTCAAGGTGTTGTGCCAACGCGCGGCGGCGCTCGTCGTCGTACGGGTCGTCCGCTTGAAGACCTGCGCCATGAACGATCAGTCCAGAGATTGCGACCGCCGTCGCAGCGTCGCGTCTCACCTTAATGATCGCCTCCGCTGGGTCGCCTTGCGCAGTCAACGTTCCCTCGATATGGATGGCACGATCAGGCTTGAAGTGCCTATCGACCAGTTCACCACCGAGGTGAAGTGGAGTTTCGTCCAAATCAATCGCATCCAAGACAGCGCGATGAATAAACTTCTTCAGGTCATTGGTAACTCGAAGACTGAGATCCTTCTGCTGGCCGGTCCAAGCCTCTAACTCGCGAAATGCACGCTGCCTGTTCGGCTTCAGTCGTTCCTCGAATGCTACCATAGAAGGTTTCTCTGACCGGCTACGGTTAGTGGGTTGCTCACTCACGCGATTCTGGACTGCATTCCACCGCTTACCACCCATTTCTGGCTTGCTTGGTGACGGCGCCATGCCGAAAGCCTCGAGCACCATTGACTCAATATCGAGGCGATCTTTCGCCCAGTAGCGCAGTAGCGTGGCACGTCTTTCGGCCTCACCACCATACTCAGACCGCAGGCGTTCCACGATTTCTGGACGTACTGGAATGCTGCTGCTGTCGAATTCCGTCAAGAGTTCTTCCGAGGGAAACGACGCCGACTCGAGTTCTACCATGCTCAGCGGGAGGAGTTTCTCGATCATCATTTTAACTACTTGGCGAGGATCAAATCGCAACGTCGAGAGACAATCGACGAGTCGGTCGACGGCAACCTGATTAAATGGGTACAACCCATAACCCTCGCTGCTCGCCCCAAAACCAGCGTGGCACGTCTCATGGTGGTCGCATGTATGACATGCGTTCTCCAGTGGAACAGCATCAGTGTGCCGCGCCCAATCAGCCTCCAGCTTCTGAGGATCTATTCGACATGCATTAAGGTAGCGACCCAAGAACGAGAGGACTTCATCCGGTTCGATTCCATCAGTTCCGTATGTGGAATCCAACCAGTATGCGTCATCGCATCGCGTACGCACAGTGTCAAGGTTGTCAAAGTGACCCCGAGTAATGGCAAAGAGAACTCTCAAGTTGCAGAGTTCCCCGCCAGCAGACGACGCCGACTCCACTATCGCGTCGAGAAACTCTCGTTCGACACCGTGCAACACCGTAAGATCTTCGATGAACAGCACTAGTTCTTTGCCTTGTTTTCGTATCTCGCGCCGAATGTCCCGGAATACCGCAACAAGATCAATACTGTTCGACAGGAACACTCGCTTGACGGCCTGCGGCAACGCATCATTGATGATCTCTAATGCCACGCGGCGCATATCAGGTATGTTGCTCATGCTCAAGAGCGTGTTTCTCGCCCTAGGAGTTACATCGCCGATATCGTCAAACGTTAATGGCAGATCGCTTCCCGCAATATGCACGGCATCGTCATCGAGGCCGTCGTCATCTTGTCGCCCGCTTTGCGCGAGTCCGATCAAGCGCGGGATGACTGCACCCGGGGAAGTGAAGCGCTGCCGGACTATCGGGTCGTGAAATATGTCTGGCAGGGTTGCATGAAGTTTGTCTCGCAGCTGGGCATCGTGCCGATCTGGATCGGTTTGACCAGTCGGTTCCTCTGCAACGATCAACGCGAGCTCATCCAGCAGCCGCTGTCCGAGCGTCTCGTCACTCTCGGAATGTGCAGGCGCCAACTCCAATGCCTCACGCGCTGCGTCAATTGTCGGCCCGTGCATCCCCGTTATCACCAAGTCCACTACGCGCCGAATGCTGGTCTGATTCTTTGGCAGATAACGGGTTTCCCACTCGGAAGTGTCACGCGTCTGCTCGTACACCCAGCGGACCAGGTGCGACTTGCCAGTGCCAGATCCACCGACGATCGGGATGAGCCGATAGCCGTCCGGGCCGATGGCGCTGCGCAGCGCATCGACCACCTCATGCTCCTCGACTAGTAGGCCTTCTGGCTCCCTTCCCAATTCGATCCGCCCGCGCCTAGCCCGCAGAGGGTGATGGACAGCCCGAAAGTGGCCCGGTAGAAGCGATGCGGCGTCCCGCGGCGCAGACGCCAAAACAGCGGCGTCCGACCAGCAAACGAAATTGACGAAATCGCTCACGACATGGCTTCCAAGCTGACGTGCGACACGGTCGTGCCGTCAGACAGCGTCAGCTTCTCTGTGTCAGCGTGATCCTCCAATCGGATACGACCCTCGGTTCCGAGCCGCTTCAAGACTTCGGTAGTGGCGAAGTTGAGCCGCCCATCGCCCTCAGGCGGGTCAGCTCGATGGGCATTGACGAATTTCCTGTACTCGCCAGTCTCCATTACTGGGAGACACCGACCCAGCGCGTGAACGAACGCCGGGCCGTCGAGCACCTTCGCCCCCTCGAAGATGTCCGGAAGCACATCGCGTACCGCACGCGTCGGGTCCGGTATCAGGTCGCCCGAAGGCGATAGCCAGCAGAAGCCAAGCGCGCAGGACCAACGGCGAAACGTCCGCCATCGCGTGTCGTTGGCGATGGGCCAACCGGCCGCGCCATCGCCCTCTTCATCATCAGCGTCACGGCCAGCAGCGTGACGCCTGCCGAAATCAGTTGTCTGCAAGTCGGCGGCGTCGCGTTTCCCGCCCTCATAGCCTGTTGGTGCGGCTGAGGCGGGAAACTGCAGAAACCAAGCCAATGCGTTTGTCAGGTCACGGGCACCTTTCTGGCTGCCCCACTCGGCCGTGTTGAGTTCCGGCGCCAATACGCTGCGGCGAATATACGAGGCCATCGCCTGCGCGCTGTCGCCCGCCGGCTTGCGCACCTCAGGCATCAACTGAACGTCGTCGCCCTCGATGGTGACAAGGCCCAACTCGCGCGCACAGGACAGGTTGACTGCGACATCGTTCTGGTGCTTGCCATCCTTCGACAGGCCAGTCGGTGCCAATACATCCAGCAACCGGTCCTGCTGCTCACGTTGCCCGCGACAGGCTGCCAAATATCCAGTGATGATGACCAAGACGCTCACGCGCAGTTCGGGGGGGTTCAGCAGGGCCACGCTCTCGCCTCCTACAGCAGCCGTTCTATCTCTGACACCGAGCGCGCGCCGTCACACTCGTGCAACCGCAAACCGGTTTGCCCAGCCCGCGCGTTCCGGCGGCCGAGCACCATGTACAGGTCGGACCGCTCGCTCCCATCCAACCAAGATTGAGGCACGGCCTCGTTGTCGCAAACGAGCAGCGTCGGCACGCCGACTTCCCACAGCGGCTCAAAGTCGTCGTCTGTACTGACCGCCACAGGCCACTGAGTTGACGACACCTGCGAGACGGCGTCGGCCAACTCGTCGGCGCGGCCAGTTGGCACTACGGCCAGGCCGATCCCCGCTGCGGTAGCCAGTCTCCCGACAATCCGCCTGAGCTTGCGTGGCGACTCAAGCTCGGCAGAATCAGCCCATACGATCAGCCGAGGACCATATCGTCCGGGCGACGCCAGATCTCTCAGTCTCGAACCCGGATGGCGGATGCGGATCGCCCGAGCAATTGGCGATGTCGGCGGCGTTTGGCGACGCCCGGTGCGCCGGCAAGAAAGACACCTGCCGCAACTCCAACCGCACGCCGTGGCCAGTTCGTCCGGTGACTCGATGGTGTAGTTCCTCGCAATCAACTCGCCTGTGCAGTGATCGCCCGACAACGCCGCCACGAGGCCGGCCCATCCATCACGTCCTACTGACAGCCGCTCCTGCCGAATCGTCTCCACGGTGACCTGCCAGAAGCCGTCGGTTTGATGGTCGCCGCGCAACAACTGGACCGGCAACCAACCCTGCGCTTGGCCAGTCTTCCCGTCCTCGCCGCCGGCAGTGTCGACGGCACTGAATTCCCATTCCAGCGCACCCGCTCGCACCATCATGCTCAGCGCCGCAAGATTCCATGACTCGTTGTAGTCGCTGTGCTTCGACACATTGCCAGGCACGGCCGTCGTGGGTACTCGCAGCACGTTGTTGTCGCGCGAAACCGCCGCGGCCGCCATCTTGTTCCATCTGTCGCGAGCCTTCTCGACAGTCAAGATGTTCGGTGACGCCATTCGTGCACCCACTTCGCGGTCAGCCTCGGTAGGCAATACCAAGGACACCACCGGACGGCCGTCACGCCCGCCGCGCCCTACCTCTTGGTAGTACCGGTCCAATGTCTCCGGCATGCACGCATGCACCACCGTACGGATGTCAGGAATATCGATTCCTAAGCCGAACGCCGATGTGGCGAACACCACATCGACGGATGCCGGTTCCGGCGAATCGTCGCGTAGGGCTCGCAACACGTGCTCACGGTGAGACGATGGCGACCCGCCGTCCACCACAGCCGTGCGCTTGAAGCCGTGCTGCAGACTGAGTCTCTCTAGACGGCGAGGCGTCAGTGCCCCCGGCCGTGCGGCGCCCTCGTCCCGCAAGGTGGTGTAGACGATCGCTGGGCGAGGCAGGTGCCGCAGAGCTTCCAGCACACGGTCGGTACGGGCACTTGCCGACGCAGTCCGTGCTGCCCAATAGACGGGTTCGGCCCGCACGACCGGTGCTGCGACCTGCAGGAACGGGCCTGGCTGTCCAAACAGCGACTCCAACAGGCGCATAGTCGACTCGGTGATGGTGGCACTGGCAAGCACCGTTCGCGCCGGTGGATGGCCGCCTGCCTGGGCTTCTTTAACGAGGCGGTTCCGCAAGCCTGCGAGCAACTGGAAATGCGGGCGGAAGTCGTCTCCCCAGGACGCCACGATGTGCGCTTCGTCCACCGCGAGCACAGCGAGCCGACCGCCTTGGGCCAGGCCGATGAGCGCGTCTGCCAACGATGTCACCAGCGCTTCAGGATTCGTGAACAGAATTGGTTGGTCACCGTTGCGCAACCGGTCCCGGAACGCCCGCTTGTCCTGAGGAGGCAGATCGCCGTAGTACGCCGTGGGCGGTGCCGAAGGGTGCTGCTGCTCGTAGCGATGCTGTTGGTCGAGCGCGAGCGCCACCGTTGGCACCACAACCGCCGATGTCTGACCGCGTTGCGCCGCATGCACCGCGGGCGCCAGCAATGCCAGCGTCTTGCCACCTCCCGTGGGCAGGTTCACGACCAAGGTGCTCCCAGGTGGCGCTACCAGAGCGCTGCGTACCGCGTTCCGCTGCCCGGGTGAGCGGTAGGTCTTGAAGTCACTGTCGAGCAGTTGCAGGAAAGGGTCGGCGCGTACCGACTCGTCGAGTCGCACCTGCGCTGCGCCTGAGACTTCGTGGTCGACTGGGTGCTCGGATGCTCCGTCCAGCCAGACGGGTGACCACGGCTCGGCCCAGATGCGCGTCCTTTCGTTGGGCTGCGAGTACGACGCGCTCAGCCCGAAGAGCGACCAGTCGAACTCCTGCCCAAAGGTCAGACTGCGTGGCACGTCGAGCCATGCGCGTGCTGCCGGAAGGCCTTCGACCGCCCCAAGTGAGCTATCGAGTGCCGCAGTTCGGTTCACATCGTCACAACGCAGCACCTGGCGCAACAACACAGCTATATCCGCTGATCCTGTCCGACCTGTCGTGATTCCCGCAAGAGCGCTCGAAAGCCGTTCCGAGGGTTCAGCGTCAGTCTGGTCAGACCACCGGTCGAGCGCCTCCTGAGCTGCAGCGAGGCTATGCACCGGCAGATCGCATTCTGGCTGCATCACCGCAGAGCATCACGCCACATCCCAATACGTCGCCGACGACCTCAAGTCGTTCCGGTACCGCGGAGGCCAGTCGCTCGAAGCCAGCACATTGACTGGCCGCGCCGCTGTGGCCTGCTGCAAATCGGGCACGCAGCACCGTTAACCGATCCTCGACTGCCTCCGACATTGCAGCAGCCGCGACGATGGGTACCTCGCTGAAAGTCGAACGCTGCTGCAGCACAACTCTCGCGTGTTCAAGGCCCCTTGAACAGATCGTGCCCCAGTCGAGGTGGGCAGTCAGCGCCGCAAACCGCTCGGGATCCGACATCAGATTGCGGTCGCCCCGCGTGTGGCTGAATGGGCGCGTACCTTCTGCGTCTGTCATCTCGGTACCGCCCAGTCGCACCACCACACTTTCCGCGACCGGCGGCATCGCCGCTTCGACGGTCGCTGTCAACCAATTCACTAGGCCAACCTCGGTCGCCATGTCCCACAATCGGGCGTTATCCCCAGTTCGGACGAGGAAATCGGTTCGCAACAGCGGTACCGGAGGCCAGACCCCACTTGCCGGCCGCCAGAACGCGAACGCTATGCCCCGGTCGGTGCACTGCAGATGCTCGGCAATGGCGTCCAGCAGGCGATGGCCCGCTCGCACGATTGGGCGGTGGTGACGCACTGCAGCCGCCCGCGTCAGGGCCAGTTCTTCCTCGTACCACTGCGCTATTGCCCGCTCTAACTCGAAAGGCACCTGCAGCCGTGGTTTGCGGGCAATGCGGAGTGTGCCTTCGTGGGGCTTCGTCAACCGTGCGCCGACTCCCTCGAGCCATGTCGTCAGCGCAGACGCCATCGTGCGGTCCGCATCCGCTGAACGAACCCGCTTGTTCACTTGATCGTGCTCACCGACGGCAGCATCGAGTGAGTCATGCGCGGCGATGCGCCGAGACTCCTCCGCCAGCGCCTGCTTGCGCTCTGACACGTCTGTGGTCAGCGCATTGGCACCATCGCCCAGTACTCGCTGCAGCATCGACGCTTCCTCATCCGCTAGCGCGTACTGGAGCGATGACACCGATCGATCAAAAACGGCGCACACATCACGCAGATGCACCAACCAGTTCCGGGCCAAGGCCTGCTCGCCGTACATCACCACCACCGACTCCACCGGCAGATCATCGACGGTGACGAACCGGTCACATCGCCCGATGCGTTGCTCTACTCGAAAGGCCTCCCACGGCAAGTCCAAATGAACGACGACGCTCGCTGTCTGGAGGTTGATGCCCTCCTCGGCGCTGGAGTCGCATACGAGCACCCGGCAATGCGGTTGTGACCTCCACCGCTCCACTGCCTCGAACTGCTCGGCGCGCGACTGGTGATCAAGATGCCTCGCTACGCGGTGTTCCCCACGACGATGCACGAGGGCATCCGCGACAGCGTTGGCGACCGATGAGAATGAGGAGACCGCCACGACTTTGCCGCGGTCTTTAGAGATGGCCAGACGGTCCAACGCCACGGCGAGGCGATCAATCACTGCAGGCTCATAGGCCTGAAGTTCTCGCCGCCAGTGATCTCCTTGAGTAGAGAGCCACGTGCCCAACAGCGAATCTGACGATGCCTGCATGGGGGATCGCGCCGAATCAGCGAGTTCCAGCAATGCCGTCGGCGGCGAACCGCAAGCCTCAGCCATCCGTGCGAACGCTGCTACGGCCTGAGCCTCATCGATCAGGCCGGACTCTGCCTGTTCCGCCAAGAAGATGCGGAATCCGTCCGCCAAACTGCCGCGCAACCGGCCGGTCTCATCCGGTGCCTCGAGTACGAAGGATTCGGCGCACCAGCGTCCGCGTACTTCAAAGTGCTCTTCAATCTTGCGCGAACGCCTCGTGCGCAGCAGACGGTGATGCAATCGGTAGGTCTGCGACAGATGGTCGCGGAGGCGTCGCACTGCAGGTGAGCGCTCGTCGTCGGCACACTCGACGGCGTGTTGCGCCAGTGAACCCAGCGCGGCATCGTGCGGGAGCATCTTTGTCAATTGCTCGGCATACAACGAGACTTCGAAACTGTCTAGTTCGTATGTCAGCGCCTGGTACATCAGCGCAACCTGATCTCGCAGTCGCACCCTCTGAACAAACGACTCGCTGTCGTCAAGCGAGTAGTTCCCTGGGTCCAGCAGGTTCAGTAGGTCGAGGAATGCAGCCTCGTTCGACCTCACCGGCGTAGCTGACAGCAGCAGCACCGATGCGGCGCCATAAGCCAATGCTCGCATGCGATTGAATCGTTCCCCCGAGCCGCCAACTTGGCGAGTTAGGCGATGCGCTTCATCGACAACGAGCATGTGAACGCCGCTGCGCGGCCATGTACTCCAGTCATCGTGGGCTCTGATCATCACGGTGCTGCGAAGAGCAACGTCAAGATGGAACTTGCTGCTCAGTTCGCTCGCCCACTGTTCGCGCAGGTGCTCCGGAGCGAGAATCAACACGGACTGACATGGATCAGCACGCACGCAACGCGCGATCAGCGCACCCGCTTCGATGGTCTTGCCCAAGCCGACTTCGTCGGCCAAGAGGTAGCGCCGAGTCGTGTCAGCGGACACCGTCCGTACCACCGTCATCTGATGGTCATGCAACTCCGCAGACGACAGAAACAGGTCCTCGACCCCGCGTGCCGCGGCGGACTGGCGCTGCCACTGAGCAATGAGGTCTACCCGCGATCTGTAGGTGACGGGATTGTCGCCACCCAGTACTGCGAGCCATTCGAATGGATCATCGACAGGCAGCAGCCAACGCACTTCGAAGTCTTCGACCGAGAGGATGGCCCCCTCCTGCCTCGGAAAGCTAATTGCGTATCGTCCATCTCTGTCGGGATGTTCACTGTCGATGCGTCCGAACTTCCATCTGGCGCCGTCACGCAAATACACTCGAGTGTGAGGCGTCAGTGATGCCGACTCTATGGCTGTCCATTCAATCGATTGATATACATAGGGATGCTGCGAAGGACCCTTGAAGAACTGCACTTTCGCACATTCTGAGTCGATCGCAGCGACTCGTCCGATTCCATACGGCTCGCCAGTGTCGACCAGCGTGCCGACGATCATCTTCCCCATTTGCTAAACCGACAGTTGCCCTTGACTGCTAACGACGCCCTGATACCGATCGAGCAGGTAGCGACTGAGCAACTGTATATCCCGCGCGGTGTTCTGGATATCGTTCCAACTGCGCTCTATATCGGGCGAAAAGTGCCAGGTTCCCTGTGTCCATTGACAACAGTTGCGAAGGGTTTCGAGCTCATGTCGAAACAAGTCTTGACCTGGTTCCTCACCCAATTCGATATCTGGTTCTGCGATGGCATCCATGACATAGCCCATGCTCACAATCCCGGCACCGTGCATTAGGCGAGACTGCCGAGGCGACATTCCCCAAGCATCTGAGAAGACCTCGCTTACCGCTGACCAATACTCCCGCAACAATTTCAGCATGCGTTCTACATCGCCACCCGTGCCTTCCGAATGGCGATAGTGGTAAAGACAGCCGTCGGACAGACTGTTCTCCAGCATCCGTAGCACAGAGTTGTCTTTCACCACGCCGTTGGGGGTAGTGGGAGTGCGAATCATGCCGAAGAAAGGCGAGTCTTCGTCGAGATTCAGTCGTTCGAGCAGCAGGCACGGAAACTTCTTGCGCAGCAGCAACGGGGGTAGCGAACCCGATGTCGAAGGAAGTAACTCGTAGATGAGGCCTTTTGGAAGTGGCTTAGTCGAATTAACGAGAATGAACTGCGCTCGCTGCTTTCCTTCATCCTCCGTCACGAATGCCGTCACACATATTGGGAAGGCATCTACGTTGGCCTCGCGCACCGCAGCCCAGCGTTGCTGCCCGTCCACGATCCATCCTGGCTTATCTTCGTCGGCTTGCGATTCGTCGATGGGAATAACCAGATGACCTGTTCGTGTTGTCGAGTTCGATGCGGAAGAACTGTGGTCCGGTTCAAACCGTACTCGTCGGTCGAATGCAACTACCATCGCATTCGGAATCATGGGTTGCTCCGACTCGATGTAGCTGCGAATCGCACTGACGTGGGCGAGGATTTCCGGTCGCTGGTAACCGTCGAGCACACCATCTTCACGTCGAACACGCGACACGGTGGTGAAACGGGGCAGTTGCTTGCCATCGACAGCAAACATATACAAGCAACTCTGCGGAGCTTGTTGCACCTCAAGCGCGGGCAAACGCAGTATCTCTCTGCCAGCGGGCATATCAGCGGGAACCATCAGGCCGACTGCCCTGTGGCTGGTGACAACTCTCGCGCCAAGCGTTGTTCGAACACATGTAAGTTATGAAAGCCGCGTCGGCGGTTGCGCTCAGCTCCTCGAAAGAGCACTACTTCGATTCCGATTTCGCGGCAAACGTTGCATCTGCACGTTTCCCAAGCTCTTGATTCCAGCGTTTCTGTATATTGCTGCATCCGATCCTTCTTGTCGCCGATCAGTGCACAGTATCTTCCAATGGCGTCAATAGCTGCCGATAGGGGACTTGTGCCTTCCGCATAGTGGCGGATCTCTGCGAGGCAATCGCTTTCAAGCCGCCTAGCGATTCGCTGGTCCACTTCGCCGGCATTCACCAACTGACGTAATCGCGTGTTGCCGTCAACCTGCGGCACGCGGATGGCAACGTACGAACCACTGACTGTGTAGTAGTTGTCTCGCTCATCCATGAATGCTTGCACGAAGGGTGAGGTGCTGTCAAAGCTCGTGACGCCGCACTGCGCGAATTGCTGCATGTAAGCGGGCCTCGTTACACCTAGTAAGTGAAGGTGCGTGTCGCAGCGAAGTTCTTCCTTGACATCGGACAAGATCGCCGTTATCGCATGCGTTTTCAATGGCACCATGCCGCCCATTGCTATGCGGCGATACCCGATGCTCTGCAACTGCCTTACTGATGCGGCATATGATTTTGGGCTCCATCCATGCGCCACCCCAATTGGCTCGAAGTCGCACCGTTCCCTCCGATGCTGGCGCAGAAACTCTGCTGCTAGGGAAAGCGTCAACTGTTGTCTACGCGTCCATTCATCAGGCACGGTTGATGGTGATGCATCCATGAGGGGGTCGTAGCCAAAAACGACGTGATCAACCGATACGCCTGCATCGAAGCGACAGCGTTGATAAAAGTCGACGACTTCATCTACCGAGTACGGAGGTTGATCATCACGGGCATAGGTGAATGCGCCGCAGTCTCCCATCATTTCGAGGTTGTTGCCCTGCTGCTCAAGTCGGAAGAAGCGCTGGACTCCCTCCCGATACAAGCGATGCCGTTGTGCCTCTGTGTATTTGCCGGTCACGCCTGGCATGCCATCCACAATTGGTTTAGAAACGAGCAAGCCGTCATATGGAGCAGGGCACAGCACCTCGTGCGCGTACCGATCGTCTCGCTGCCGGACGCGGAAAGGTGAGCGCTCCTCGGAATGGAAATCGAAGCTCGGATCTATTTGATCCTGACTATCAGGAAAATAGAACTTCAATCGACTCATTGACGCGAGACCTGCACTTCGTCGAACAGATGCCCGAACCGGCTCTGCTCGCATGCCCATCCACTGTCCCGGAATCTACGCAGTGCCGCGGACTTCGAGATTTTTTCCTCTTGGTGTAGTTCGTCGGTGATCCAGACCGCGATCTGCTCGTCGGAAGCTCTATCTCGCCGAACCTCAACTGGTCGCTCTACTGAGGCTGCCAATCGATCAACAACCGCGCGCGCAGTGGGTACGTCTGCTTGCGACGGGCCATCGTCGACCAGCGTGCAACGAGCTACTCGAACGAACAGAGAATTCAGCGTTCCGCCAACTGCGAGGCGAACTCGGACCGGCACACGCACCCACGAGTGTTGAAGACGACCGTCAGGGCATTCGCCCGAGCCGAAGATAATCAAGCGTTCAGGTTCGGCCAGTCGGGATGCTGCGAGAACCAGATCGTCAGCCATCGCATCCACGTAGGATCGACCCGCGCATACAACAAACAGATCGTCTGAACGCTTTGCTGCAACTGAAGCGATGTCCCGATGGCTGTTCCTCTCCGAACTGAGTTCCCGCCAGTCACACAGTGCACGCCACCACGCGCGGGCGATACGTGAGGCCTGGCCGGAATCGGCCCGCCGGACTACGGAATCGGCGTGGCCGCCCGTCAGCGTCGCCCCATACGGCGCAATGTCATCGTCAGTTCCGAGAAGGCCGAACCCTGCGGAGACGGCCCACAACACGCAGTCGTCTCCCAGAGTGCTTCGCAAGTCGCGCGCCACATACCAAGAATTGCCCGTATACAGGTCCAGCGCTGCGACAGCACATTCGGCCGACTCCAGCCGATTCGTCCATTCGGCAGCGCGCTGCGCCGCCTGCCCATCGAGGTCTCGCAACCGCAGACCAGGCGCTGGCCGGTAACGCTTCCTGCTGGTGCAGGCGACAAGAGCGTGGACGCTGGCGGCGCTCATCGATTGCCTCTCTGGCAGCGATGTGCCGTCAGGCGCCCTGTCGAACACGCTTGCGCAATGGCGCACTCCGAGGCCAGCACAGCACAACCGTACCGACCCAGCTCAGCGGCTCGCAGGCTGCGCCATCCCAGATCGGGCTGGCCTCGGTGTAGGTGCGGATGGCCTGCCGAGCTTCCAGCACCACGCCCGGCGTCGCGCCGAACGAACCACTCTTGAGATGTCGAACGTGGGGGTCGAACAGCCACGCGGTCAGGCATCGAACGTTAACGGCGCGCCTCGGATTGCTTCTAGCACTCCGAGGTTGGCAATCGTACCGCGGCGCTGCTGTATTCCATTTGCGTTATATGCCAAAATAGTCATACGTTGCGCCGGTGCCTTGGGAGGTCGAGTTCACCGATGAGTTCGAAACTTGGTGGAACACACTCGCAGAGACTGTTCAAGATGCGGTTGCTGCCAGGGTCAAGCTGCTCGAGGCCCACGGCCCTCAGCTGCCCTTCCCCTACTCGTCGGATGTGCGCAGCTCACGTCATGGAGCGATGCGCGAACTCAGGGTGCAGAGCGCCGGTCGGCCGATACGGATCTTCTACGCCTTTGATCCGCGACGCACGTCGATCCTCCTGCTCGGAGGCGACAAGTCCGGCGACGACCGGTTCTACGAGACCTTGGTGCCGTTGGCGGACCGTCTCTACGACGCATACCTGCACGAGCTACGCCAAGAAGGGCTGATCGAATGACGGGGCACAGACCGTTCCGGGAGCTCACCGAGCACCTCCCTCGCGAGCGGCGCGACCGCATCGAGAAGCTCAGCCAAGAGTTGGCCGCCGAGATGCCCCTGCACGAGCTTCGCCGGGCCCGTTCACTGACGCAGCAGGACGTGGCCGAGGTACTGGACGTGCAGCAGCCTGCTGTGGCGAAGCTGGAGCGCCGCGCCGACATCTACGTCTCGAGTCTCCGTTCCTACATCGAGGCCGTCGGCGGCCGGCTGCGCATCGTCGCCGAGTTCCCTGACGGCGACGTATCCATCACGAGCTTCTCCGAACTAGGTGAGGGCGAGCGGCCTCTTCGATCGTGAGATTCCCGAACATCACCTCCAGGAAGTGGAGGACGACATGAAGAAGCTGCTCGTAGCGAATAGGGGCGAGATCGCCATTCGTGCCTTCCGGGCGGCGACCCAGCTCGGCATCCGGACTGTGGCGATCCTTCCCGTCGAGGAGGAACGCAGCGGCGCCCTGCATCGCATCAAGGCCGACGAGGCATACGTCATCGGCACCGAGGGCCGG
>JAJEIW010000151.1 GCA_022828045.1 Acidimicrobiia bacterium
GGCGTGGAGAAGCTGAAGGACTCCGGCTACTCGGGTCTGACCGGTGCACGCCCACCCAGCGACGGCACAGATTCCACCATCACTGCACCGGCCACGTTCAGCCTGCTGGCACCGGCGTACGCCCACAAGTACGGGCTCGACCCCGACACCATGAAGGAAGTCCTCACCCGTATTGCATGGAAGAACCACCGCAACGGTTCGCTGAATCCCCGAGCGCAGTTCCGCAAGGAAGTCGCCAAGGAGACCATCGCCGGCTCGCCGCTGATCGCTGGTCCGCTGGGCATCTTCGACTGCTCGGGCGTCAGCGACGGCTCGGCCGCTGCAGTCCTGGTACGGGCTGAGGACGCCCACAAGTACTGCGACAACCCGCTGTACATCAAAGCCCTCAGCTTTGCGTCCGGTCCTGCGACCGGGGCGCTGGACAGCACCTACGACTACACGACCTTCCGTGAGGTCGTGGCGTCCGCGACCGAGGCCTACAAGCAGGCCGGCATCACCGACCCGCGCTCGCAGATCGCGATGGCCGAGGTGCACGACTGCTTCACGCCCACCGAGCTGGTCCTGATGGAGGATCTTGGCTTTGCCGAGCGTGGCCTGGGCTGGAAGGAAGCCATGGCCGGCACGTTCGACCTCGACGGCGACCTTCCGGTCAACCCCGACGGCGGTCTGAAGAGCTTCGGCCACCCGATCGGTGCATCCGGCCTGCGGATGCTCTTCGAGTGCTGGCTGCAGCTGCGCGGTCAGGCCCCGCCTGAGCGGCAGATCCCCTCGGTGACCGAGCAGGGCAAGACGCTGGGACTCACGCACAACCTGGGCGGGCAGCCTGGGGCGGCGGTGAGCTTCGTCTCGGTCGTTGGTTCCGAGCTGGGCTAGCCGTTTCTCATGCCCGCAGCATTGCTGCGGCGCTGTATCTGATGCCCGCAGCAGCAAAGCTGCGGCGCTGACAACTCAACGCATGACGGCCCGGGGCGCTTGCTCCGGGCCGCTGCGCGTCTCCGGTTCCCGCTGGTGCTGGCGTTGCCGCTGCCTGCGTTGGCGAAGGATCAGGAGCTCATCCGGGCGAGTGTCTTGCTCACCGACGCGGCGATGCCCTTGGCGTCGAGGCCGAGCTCGGCTGCGAGCTCGGCGGCACTCCCATGCGGAAGGTAGGCATCGGGCGTGCCGAGCTGGCAGATGCGGGGCACGCTCGGCATGTCGAGCTGCTGCAGCGCATCGTTGACCGTGCTGCCGAAACCGCCGACTCGTACGCCGTCCTCGACGGTGACGACGAGCGGGTGCGAGGCGGCATCGAGGATCATGGCTCGATCCAACGGTTTGAGCACCCGTGGATCCCACAGCGAGATCTCGACGTCCTCACAGCTGAGCAGCTCGGCTGCCTCCGCGGCAGCTCTGAGGGTCTGCCCGGCCGCGAGCACGCAGGCATCGGAGCCCGTCCGGTGCTGGCGTGCCTTCGGTCGCATGCTGTGGGGTGATGTCGGGAGCGGCCCGATGGGACGTGCAAGGGCGCCCTTGCCCCGCGGCCAGCGAATCACGACCGGCCCATCGGTGATCTCGAGCGCGTGGCCGAACGCGACCGGCAGTTCGTCGGGCGATGACGGAGCGAACACCGTCGCGTCGGGGATGCGCGTCAGCATGGCGATGTCGTAGACGCCGTGGTGAGAAGCGCCGTCGGGGCCCGTGATGCCCGCCCGGTCGATGCAGAGAATGACCGGCAGGCGATGCAGCCCGATGTCGTAGAGCGCCTGGTCGAAGGCGCGAGCCATGAAAGTCGAATACACCGCAACGACCGGTCGCAGACCTGCACGCGCCATGCCTGCTGCTGAGGTCAACGCGTGCTGTTCGGCGATGCCCACGTCATAGAAGCGCTCGGGGAATTTGCGCTGGAACGGCAAGAGGCCGGTGGAGCCGCCCATGGCAGCGGTGATCGCCACGATGTCGCTGCGATGCCGGGCCGCCGCGATGAGCGTCTCGGTGAATGTGGCCGTGTAGTCGCGCAAGACGGGCTCATCGGGCGCAGCCGGCGCCTTGGCCGGCGCCGGCCCGCTCGGTACGGGCGCAGGCGCTGCTGGGGGCTGCGCGGCGGGAGCGGGCACCGGCGAGGCGCCCGTGGCAGGGTCGAAGAGCCCGATGTCGTGCAGGTGCTTTTCGGTGTCGTGCTCGGCGGGTGCGTAGCCGCGGCCCTTCTGGGTCACCACATGGACGACGACCGGGCCCCCGGAGTAGGCGGCCGCGTCGCGAAACGCCGACTCCATGGCTTCGATGTCATGACCGTCGAAGGGCCCGAGATAGCGCACGCCGAGCGTCTCGAAGAACGCCGGCGGCTCCCACATCTCACGCATGGCCGCCGCAGCGCTGTCGAGCCCCCGCCTGACGCCGTCGCCCAGGGGCACGCGCTCGAGCAGATGGTCCACTGCCCGCCGGCCCTGCACGTAGTGAGGCGATCGGCGCAGCCGTGACACCGCGGCCGAGAGCCGGCTGACGGTCGGGGCGTAGGAGCGTCCGTTGTCGTTCAGCACGATGAGCGCACGCTGGGCGTAGTGGCCGAGGTTGTTCAGCGCCTCGAAGGCCATTCCGCCGGTCATCGAGCCGTCCCCGATCACCGCGATGACACGACGGTGCTCGTTGCCGGTCAGCTCGAAGCCCGCCGCGAGGCCCGACGCCCAGCTCAGTGAGGTAGAGGCGTGGCTGTTCTCGACGATGTCGTGGGGCGATTCGGCGGTGCTGGGGTATCCCGACAAGCCGTGGCGCTGGCGGAGACGCTCGAAGCCCTCCCGGCGACCCGTGATGAGCTTGTGAACGTAGGCCTGATGGCCGGTGTCCCAGACGATGACATCTCGCGGCGATTCGAATACCCGATGCAGCGCCACCGTGAGCTCGACCGCTCCGAGATTCGATCCCAGATGTCCGCCGGTGCGTGAGACGGCCTGCACGATGAAGTGCCGGATCTCTGCGCAGAGCTCGTCGAGCTGCGCGGGGCTGAGCGCTCGCAGGTCGGCCGGACTGGTGAGCTTGTCGAGGTGCACTGACGCCTCAGGGTACTCAGGGTCCGAGCGGGACTTCGGCGGGCGCCTTGCCGCGCCTGCGCCGCCCGCCGAGCGCCAGCGCTGGGGCGCCGGTCAGGCTCACCAGCAGCGTCAACGCGTACAGCAGCAAGCCCAGCAGCACGGCTTCGCCCTCGTTGACGCCGTGGGCGTCGAGGAACAGCACCAGCGCCCCCTCGCGTACGCCGAGACCGCCGATGGTGAACGGCAGGTTCTGCACGATCAGCACCATCGGCGCGAACGCCAGCCATGCGAGCATGCCGGGGTTCACTCCGATGGCCGCGCCGGCCAGCGCAGTCGCCGCCACGAGCAAGAACTGGTAGGCGAAACCGATACTGAGGAGACGCCCGGCGGCGCCTCGATTCCTGCGAAAGACGCTCAATCCGGTATGCACGGCACCGAGCCAGTCTCGGATATGAGTGCCGCCTGACAGTCGGCCAAGACCGCGGGGATGCTCGGCGAACCAGACGATGAATGCAAGCACCAGCAGGGTCCCGAGCGCCAGTCCGCCGGCAATCTGGCCACCCGAGTGGCGCAGCAGGCTTGGCTGCGCCGCGAGCGCTGCAAGCGTGAACAAGGGAAGCACGATCCAGCCGGTGAGTCGTTCGATGATGACGGTTGCGAACGCGTTGGCACGGCTGCCGCACATGCGACCGAGGCGGTTGACGCGCAGCACGTCGCCGCCGATGGTGGTGGGCAGGAAGTTCCCGACGAATTGCGCTGCCAGGTAGATCGACAGCATCGAGCGGCCCGACACCTTGACGTCTAGCGTGTCGGCCACTTGCCACCAGCGCGCGGAGGCCATGACGAATGCGGCAGCGATGGTCAGTGCTGCGGCGATCAGCCAGGCAGCGGCTGCACTCTTGGAGCCCACTTCGAGCGACGAGAGCTCTTCGCGGCTCACCGAGAGCAGCCACGCAAGCAATCCGGCGCTGACACCGAGGCGCAGCGCTATGCGCACCGGCGCCGAGGCCATGCAGCGCCGTGCGACGTTCACGCAGGCGCGCAGCAAGGCAGCCAAGCCGTGCGGCACGCGCGCCCGCCGCTGCGACGGCGGGACTGGTGCTGTGACGCCGCGCATCGCCGTCAGCCTGCCGAGCGGGAGTCACGCTCAGGCTGCCCTGCGCAGCGCTCGCCCAGCGCGCCGCCCTCGGGGGCACGGCGACGCACATCGGTTCCGAAGCGTTTCACGTGGCCTCGCACAATAGTGTGGCCGCACTGCGGGACATGGGTCGCTGACGCGCGTCTCGCCGACGCTTCGGGAAACTCCGCAGCGAACCCACGACGACAGCGCACTCCATGACTCAAACGACCTCCACGATCACTCCCGACAGCACCGCAGCCGGACCGCTCGTCGACCTCGACGTTGTCGACGCGACTCTGCGGGAAGCTCTGCAGGCCGGCGGCGAATGGGCCGAGCTGTTCGCGGAGGATCGATCCTCGACCGGCGTGCTGTTCGACGAAGGACGCGTCGAGGAAATGAACTCGGGTCGGGACCGCGGTGTCGGGATCCGGGTGACAGCGGGCGAGGTGACGGGCTATGCCCACACGTCGGACATGACACCCGAGGGACTCGCGGACGCGGCACGGACGGCAGCGGCGGTGGCGACCCGCTCGCAGGGGGGCGGGAAGGTGGAAATGGAGTCGTTCCGCGGCGCCGGCATGGCGGAGTCCCGCGTCGAGGTGCTGCCCACGGCCGTCGGCGCGGACCGCAAGGTGGCGTTGCTGCGGGCGGCCGACGAGGCTGCGCGCTCCACCCACGAAGCGATCACCCAGGTCACCGCTCGCTGCGCCGACAGCCGCCGCCGGATCCTGGTGGCGAACTCCCATGGCATCTGCGCGGCTGACGATCAGGTCCGCACGCTGTTCTCGGTGAGCTGCGTGGCAAGCGGCGACGGCGGCCTGCAGACCGGCCGCGAGACCGTGGGCTACACGGTCGGGTGGGAGCTGTTCGACGACTGCGACCCAGCCGATCTGGCCCAGCGTGCGGCACAGCGCGCTGTCACCAAGCTGGCCGCCCGTCCGGCGCCGAGCGGCGAGGTGCCCGTGGTGATCGCCCGGGGCGGCGGCGGCGTGCTGTTTCACGAGGCCTGCGGGCACGGGCTCGAAGCCGACCTGGTGCGCAAGGGCGCGTCGGTATTCCGGGACCGGGTGGGCTCGCAGGTGGCTGCCGAGGGGGTGACGCTGGTGGATGACGGCACGATGGGACCCGAGTGGGGCGCGCTGAGAATCGACGACGAGGGCCACCCGACGCAGCGCAACGTGCTGATCTCTGACGGCGTGCTGAGCGACTACATGTGGGACTGGCTGCGGAGTCGGGACGACGGGCGCGCCCCGTCGGGCAACGGCCGTCGTCAGAGTTACACGCACCTGCCGATGGTCCGCATGACGAACACCTTCGTCACCAACGGCGACATTGATCCTGACGACATCATCGCCGACACCCCCACCGGCGTGTATGTGGCGCAGCTCGGAGGCGGGCAGGTGAACACGGCCACCGGCGACTTCGTGTTCGGCATGACCGAGGCCTACCTCATCGAGGACGGCAAGATCACCGAGCCGCTGCGTGAGGGCAATCTCATCGGCAACGGCCCCCAAGTACTGCTCGACATCGACGCCCTCGGGAATGACTTCGCGATGGGACATCCCGGCACGTGCGGCAAGGACGGCCAGGGCGTCCCTGTCGGCGACGGCCAGCCCACGCTGCGGGTACGGGCCCTGACCGTCGGGGGCACCGCCGCTTGAGCGGCGGAGCGAAACGGCGTGTGAGCGGCGGAGCGAGGCAGCGCGTGAACGAGCGTCGCCAGCACGACACCGATGAGCTGGCCCGGCTGGCGCAGCAGGTCTGCGAGCGAGCCGCGGGCAATGAGCAGATCGAGGTGTGCGTTTCGACGGGGCGCTCCACCACGGTGCGGGCCTACAACGGCGAGGTGGAATCGCTGCGCTCGGGCGTGACCGCAGCAATCGGCGTGCGTGTGCTCGATGGAGGTCGCCAGGGATTCGCGTCCGCCGGCTCGCTGGATCCCGATGTGGTGGCCGACACGCTCGAAGCGGCACGCCGCAACGTTGCGTTCGGCGAGCCGGACCCGCATCAGCGCCTTGCCGAGCCCGACGGCGTGGAGCCGCCCGGACTGGATCTCGGCGACCCGGCGGTGCTGAGCGTTCCTGATTCGCGCAAGATCGCCGCGGCAATCGATCTAGAGCGTCGCTGCCTCGACGCCGATCCGCGCATCTCCGGTGTGCGTGTCGCAGCTTGGAGCGACGGCTGGTCGCAGTCGGCCCTGGCGTCGAGCACGGGCATCTGCGTGCAGGCCTCGACGGGAAGCTGCTCGATCGGCGCCCAGCCGCTCGCCACCGACGGCGACGAGACCCAGATCGGCTACGCCGGCGATGCCGCTCGACGGCCCGACCAGCTCGACGTCGATCGAGTCGTCACGGAGTCGACCGAGTCGGCCACCGGACAGCTGGGAGCGACCAAGCCGCCCAGCGAACACCTGACCGTCGTGCTCGCCCCATCGGTCGCAGCTGCCTTCATCGGCGTGGTCGCGAGCGTGCTCGCAGCGGACAGCGTGCTCAAGGGGCGTTCGCCGTTCGCCGACCGCGTGGGCTCGGTGATCGCCGACGAACGATTGAACCTGGTCGACGACCCGACCGACCCCGCGACCCTGGGCGCCACCAACTTCGACGGGGAAGGGCTGGCGGCCCGCCGCAACGCGCTGATCTCCGTCGGCGTGCTCGACGGTTTCCTGCACAACGCGTACACCGCCCGCCGATCAGACACAGCCTCCACCGGCTCGGCTGTCCGCGGCACCCGATCGGTTCCCGGAGTCGGCATCCACGCGCCCGTCATCAGCACCGGCGACATCGCCAACGACAAGCTGAACGCGTCCATCGGTGATGGCGTGCTGGTGCGGGGCGTCAGCGGACTGCACAGCGGGGTCAATCCCACCAGCGGCGACTTCTCGGTCGGCGCGTGGGGCCATCGCATCGCCGGCGGCGAGTTGGCGGAGCCCTTCAGGGAGGCGACGATAGCGTCCACGCTTCAGCGGATGCTGCTCGGGATCTGCGGCATCGGGGCGACCGCCGAGCCGCTTGCGGGAGGCCTGTCGATGCCGCCGCTGGTCGTCGCCGACGTTGCACTGTCGGGGGTGTGAGCTGTGCCTCGACCGCCCGCCCCAGCAGCCGTCGAACGGCACCCGCACTTGGCAGACGACTGCCCCGCGGGCTGGGTGCGCGTGGACTTCCATACCCACACCATGTGGTCTGGCGATTCGACGACGACGCCGGAGGAGTTCGCGCTGTGTCTGTCCGAAAGCGGCATCGACGTGGTGTGCATCACCGACCACAACGCCGTGCGGGGCGCGCAGCAGCTGCAAGGCGAGCTGGATGCCCGCGTCGTGGTGGGCGAGGAGATGAAGACCCACGCCGGCGAGATCATCGGTCTGTTCCTGACCGAGCGGGTGCCGCAGGGACTGGCACCCGTGGCGGCAGCGCAGGCGATCAAGTCGCAGGGCGGTCTGGTCTATATCCCTCACCCGTTCGACCCGCTGCGCAACAACCTTCGTCACGACGTGCTCGATGAGCTCGTCGCCGGAGGCCTCGTGGACGGCCTCGAAGTGCTGAACTCCAAGACGAGCCTCAGCAGCCTCAACTCGCGAGCATCTCGCTATGCCAATGAGCACGGTTTGGCGCCGGGGGCCGGCAGCGATGCTCACGTGGCAGAAGCACTCGGGGGCGCGTACTTGGAGATGCCGGATTTCGACGACGACGACCCGGCTGGCTTCCTGGCGTCGATGCGCCAGGGCTGGGCGGTCGGCCACCACTATGACCCGCCCCGTCGCTGGAGACCGCGCATCATCCCATCGGTGGGGAGCGACGACTAGGGGCTGCTGCGTTGGGTGATCTCGCCGGCGTCGCGGACGTGGGGGTCGCGATCGTGCTCGGCCTGCTGCAAGGGCTGACCGAGTTCTTCCCGGTGTCCTCCAGCGCTCACCTCGAGCTGGTGCCCTGGC